>CACXFU010000131.1 GCA_902767035.1 uncultured Ruminococcus sp. | reverse complement strand
TTCAATACCCGTTATAATCTGCGTGACGTTTCGCGCTCAAAGCTCAGAGCAGTAATGGGCGTTTTCGGAACGATGATGGGTATGATAGTTATGCTTCTGGGTCTCGGTGCATATGATACTGTAGATTATGTCAAGGAGTGGTATTTCTCAGACATTCAGAACTATTCGTATCAGGTGCTCTTCAATGACAACTGCACAACTGAGCAGGCAGAGCAGCTGCGCTCACAGATAGACGGTGAGCTGATCTCAATGCAGCCTATCTCCATAGCAGCAAGCTCCCGTCCGACCTCTGACGAGATAATCAGCTGCAAGCTTGCAGTATCTGAGGGCAAGGGTCTTTACTGCGTATCGGATAAGGAGCTTGAAGTGGTGCCGATAAAGAAAGGTACCGTTGCCCTGACGATGAAGCAGGCCGATAAGCTCGGCATAGAAACGGGTGACAAGGTATACTGGAAGACCTCTGACGGCAGTGAATGGATCGAGAGCACGGTCGGGCTTATATCGAGGCACCCCTCAATAACCGGCATAACGATGCTGAGGGAAGACTATGAAGACCTTGGCTTTGATTTCAGCCCGGTTATGATGGTGTCAGAAAATGACTGCACCTCTGCCGAGAATGAAGAGTGCGTATCCGCCGTTCACAGCATGACAGATCTGAGAGCTTCGTTCGATAAGAGCATGGAGGTAATGGATCTGCTGGTATATTTCATGGTGCTGTTCGCTGTGATACTGATAGTTGTGGTGCTTTACAATTCGGGCAACCTCAGCTTCAATGAGCGTGAAAAGGAGCTCGCTACTCTCAAGGTCATGGGCTTCACAAGCGCCCGTATCAGGCGGCTGATCTCAACACAGAACCTCTGGCTCTCGGTTATTGGAGTTATCTGCGGTATCCCCTTCGGCAGGATAGCCCTGCAGGCGATGATGGATTCAAACGGTGATGCCATTGACTGGCCGTGCAGTATGAGCCTGTCCTCTTATCTGCTTTCAGCGGCGTTTGTGATGGGCGTATCTATTCTCGTTGGCTTTATGTTCTCAAGGCGTATCAAGCATATAGATATGGTCGGAGTGCTCAAGGGAATGGAGTAAGGAGCTATTGACAAAAAGCGACAAAAGTGTTATCATAAAGACGTTAGGTGATACTAACGTCTTTTTTGATAGCTTGGTTAGTTACTACTAATGCAAGATCAGATCTCGAAAGGAATGATAAAAGTGAGCGTAATAAAAAACATCGCATTGTTCGCGGGCGGAACAGCCTTCGGTTCTCTCGGCTTCAAGGTTCTGAAAAGTCGTGAGGCAAAGAAGGTGTATGTACATACCACAGCTGCCGCACTCCGTGCAAAGGAGAGCGTTATGACAGACGTTACCAAGGCACGTGAGAGCTGCGGAGATATCCTTGCTGAGGCTAAGGAGATCAATGAGCAGAAAAAGGCACAGGCTGAGGAAGAAGAGACTAAGATCATTGAGGACGAAGCAGAGTAATGAAGTGCCGGATACTCCATGAGTGTAAAGGGCGTATGCGTGTACACGTGATGCGCCCCTCTATGACTTTGCAGCAGGCAGATATACTGGAATACTATCTGCGGGCAAAGCCGTTTGTGAGCTCGGTCAAGGTGTTTGACAGGACCGGCGATGCGGTCATCAGCTACATCGGCAGCCGCAGCGCAGTTATAAAAGCGCTGGCGAAGTTTTCATATGATGACGAAGCCGCGATAGCACTTGTCCCTGAGCACACGAGCCGTCAGCTCGACCGCGAATTTGAGGACAGGCTCATAGGCACTGTCATATTGCGCGGAGCAAGGCGCTTTCTTCTGCCTGCCCCGATAAGGTTTGCGTTATCGGTGATAGATGCAGCAGGCTTTGTGAAGGAGGCGCTGGCGTCACTTTCTAAAGGCAGGCTTGAGGTGGCGGTGCTTGATGCTGCGGCCGTTACAGTCTCTCTTATCCGCCGTGACCACAAGACTGCATCGTCAGTTATGTTTATGCTGGGGCTGGGCGAGCTGCTTGAGGACTGGACGAGAAAGAAGTCAGTCGGCGAGCTTGCAAGCGTTATGTCGCTGGGCGTTGACAAGGTGTGGCTGCACAGTGCTGACGGAGACGTTCTTGTGCCTGTCGGAGAGATCAGAGAGGGCGACGAGGTCGTTGTGCGCACCGGCAGCATGATACCGCTCGACAGCGTAGTTGTCTCCGGTGTGGCAGAGGTGAACCAGTCATCACTGACGGGCGAGAGCCTGCCGGTGCATAAGTCTGAGGGCAGCTATGTATATGCAGGAACTGTTGTCGAGGACGGCAGTATGATCATCCGTGTCAACAAGACTGAGGGCAGCGGAAAGTATGACCGCATCGTTAAGATGATAGAGGAGTCAGAGAAGCTGAAATCCGCAGCCGAGAGCCGTGCATCTACCCTTGCTGACAAGTTGGTGCCTTACTGCCTGGGAGGAACGGTGCTGACGTATCTGCTGACCGGAAATGTCACCAAGGCTGTATCTATCCTTATGGTCGACTTCTCCTGTGCGCTGAAGCTTGCCATGCCGATAGCTGTTATCACTGCGATGCGTGAGTGCAGCACCAAGGGCATAACCGTCAAGGGAGGAAAGTTCCTTGAAGCAGTCGCACAGGCAGATACTATAGTGTTTGACAAGACGGGGACCCTCACTCATTCTGAGCCGAGGGTAGCCAGGGTAGTGCCTTTCGGAAATAACGATGAGAACGAAGTGCTCAGACTGGCGGCCTGCCTTGAGGAGCATTATCCGCATTCGATAGCAAATGCTGTTGTTGAGGAGGCGAGAGTGCGCGGCCTCGATCATGAGGAGCGCCACACAGCCGTTGAATATGTTGTCGCGCACGGAATATCCAGCAGGATAGACGGCAAAAAGGCGGTCATCGGCAGCTATCATTTCATTTTTGAAGATGAGGGCTGCAAGATACTGAAGCGTGACGAGAAAAAATTCAGCGAGCTCCCATCGGATTATTCACACCTGTTTCTTGCGGTCGGCGGAAAGCTGGCGGCAGTCATCTGCATAGAGGATCCTCTTCGCAAGGAGTCAGCCGAGTTGATATCCTCGCTGCGTGAGCTCGGGATAAGCCGTGTTGTGATGATGACAGGCGACAGCAAGAAAAACGCGCGCTCCGTTGCGGCGGCAGTGGGCGTTGACGATTACCATTATGAGGTGCTGCCGGAGGACAAGGCCGCGTTCATCAAGGCAGAACATGATGCCGGACGCAAGGTGGTTATGATAGGTGACGGAGTGAACGATTCTCCTGCCCTTTCAGAGGCTGATGCCGGCATTGCGATAAGCTCAGGCGCTGCGATAGCCCGTGAGATAGCTGATATAACGATCTCGGCGGACGACCTGTACTGTCTGCTCACACTCAGAAAGATCAGCACAGAGCTTATGAAGCGGATAGACCGAAACTACCGCACGATAATAGGCTTCAACTCAATGCTTATGCTGCTGGGCGCAGCCGGAGTTATAACTCCGACAGTATCGGCGCTGCTGCATAATTCATCGACGATAGCAACTGCACTTCTCAGTATGAGAAATTATCTTGTCAGCGATGAAGAAGCGCAGACAGTTTAATATCATACAGCACAAAAACTCCCGCCGGCTGAGTGATCAGTCAGCGGGATATTGTTTTCAGAGCCATTGGCTGTATGAAAAACATACCGTCACTTTATAGGATATGTTAATTTTATCCTGCAATAAACTATTCCAATCCTGATGTGAATGTGGTAAAATAAAAAACAGAGAATAGCGCTTTGGCAGCGCGATGACCCATAACTGCCTGAGCTTTAAGGAGGATAATATGTACAAAGCAGCTGATAACAGATACGAAAAAATGGTATACAGAAAATGCGGCAGCAGCGGGCTAAAACTGCCGGCTATTTCTTTAGGTCTATGGCAGAATTTCGGCTTTGGCTCGGTGTTCGCAAATGCCGAGAATATGTGCCGCACTGCCTTTGATCTGGGAATTACGCATTTTGACCTCGCCAACAATTACGGCCACCCCTACAACGGATCGGCGGAGGAGAATTTCGGCAAGATACTTGACAGAGGGCTTCGCGCTTACCGCGACGAGCTGTGCATCTCCACCAAGGCTGGCTATGAGATGTGGGAGGGACCCTACGGTGACAGAAACGGCAGCCGGAAATACCTTATCGCCTCACTCGATCAGAGCCTGAAGCGAATGGGACTTGACTATGTTGATATCTACTACCACCACATCTTTGACCCCAACACGCCTTTAGAGGAGACCGCACTTGCCCTTGACCATATCGTAAGGCAGGGCAAGGCGCTTTATGTCGGCGTTTCTAACTATAACAGGGAGCAGACCGCGGAGATCGCGTCTATTTTCAAGGAGCTGAAAACGCCCTTTATCGTCAACCAGCCCTCATATTCAATGCTCAACCGCTGGATAGAGGACGACGGGCTTGACAGGTGGGCGCAGGAAAACGGCGTCGGCATATCGGTGTTCTCACCGCTGTATCAGGGCTTCCTGACCGACAGGTATCTTAAAGGCATCCCCAAGGATTCACGTATCGGCAAGGGCAACACTTGGATAGGCTCGCAGCTCACAGATGAAATGCTCGCAAAGCTTAACAAGCTGGGCGACATCGCCCGGAGCCGCGGACAGAAGCTCTCACAGATGGCTATAGCGTGGATACTTCACAATCCGGCAATAACCACAGTTCTCGCAGGCGCCAGCAGACCCGAGCAGATAGCGGACAATGTAAAGGCAACAGAGAAACTTGATTTCACCGACGATGAGATAGCGGCGATAGAAAAGATACTGGCTGAATAAGATAAAAACAGAGCTGCCGAACGTAAAGACCGTTTGCAAGGCAGCTCTGTTCTGTTTGTCAGTAAAGCTCAGGCAGCTCCTCCAGTGTTACGGCGTTAGGGCTGTCATACAGCTTTATGAGATATTCACTCGTGTTGTATTCCTCCGAAAGGCAGAAGCCCTTGGACCATGTCATATAGCTTGCCCAGCCTATCCTCTCATCGTGAATGGCGTCGGCATCGGGCAGGGTGCCTGTTTCACCTATAGCCGTTATCTTCGGCTGAGAGGTTATTTTCAGAAGCTCGTGATACATCTCACTCTGGCTTGTGTGGGTGTGCTTGTCGGGGTACATATCCCTTGATATGATATCAACAACATCATCTCCCGGATAGCACTCAGGCACCTGTGAGTTCCACACCCATATAAGATTGTTCAGCTTGTGTACCTTAGTGTAGCGCTCAAACATTATCCTCCAAAGCTTTTTTACGGTGTCGGCACCCTTTGTACCCCACCAGAACCAGCCGCCGTCACCCTCGTGGAAGGGTCTCCAGAGGATAGGTATGCCCTTATCGCAAAACGGTCGGAGCAGTCCTGCCATCATGTCCATATCAGAGATCAGCGCCTCGTTTTCGGGAGTGCCGCTTATCACTGCACGGCTGGCATCAAAATCGGTATTCACGGTGAAAAACGATTTTGAGCGTCCTCCCAGCGGCGAGAACCAGTGCCACACAAAGGTGATAAGTCCCTTTTTCTGTGACCATTCCCACGCCCTTTTCAGGGTGCCGTAATTTTCCTCTACCTCGGTCATACATTCCTCATCGGTGTCAAGATAGTTTATGTTCGGCGAATATGAAAGCAGCTCAAATCCCAGCAGGGCAGGCTCCTTACCTGTGATCTCCCTGATGTGGTGCAGCTCCTCCATAGCCATTGTCTGGGTGTGCTGACCTGTAACTATCTTATCATAGGAAATGTCCGAAAGGTACTTCATAACGTTTCTGACGCACAGCTGTGCATCTGGGTCTGCGGGAGTATAAAGCTTGTCGCTCATAATATCAGCTCCTTTAAGAATACCCGGGGCAGTAACGGTTCTATGCGTCCGCTTTCTGAAAGCAAACCGCCGCAGATCATACCTTCTGCACCCGTTACGCCTATTGTAGCACAAAAAGCTCATGCCGTCAATTATATTTGTCCACGCGCTTTACATTTTTGATATTATATGTTATACTCTTTGGTAATAAGCCTTTGACATGAGACTGAAAGCGAGGATGATAATTATGTATAAGTTTCCGGAAGGCCTGTACGCCGATATACGTATCGAGCATACGTCCAGTGCGAATTATTCCGTGCAGAACGGTGAGGTCATGCAGAATTCCGAGACCTCAGTCGCTGGTGCGATGGTACGTGTGTATGACGGCAGCCTGTGGTATACGAGCGTTACGAACGATCTCGACAGCATTCAGGCGGAGCTTGACTCTCTTGCCGAGATAGCCGAGAAAAATGACGCGATCGCCGACGACCCGACCGTAAAGCTCTATGAGGTCCATAAGGATAAGGTGCTTCACTTTGACGGTGAGAATGATATCCGCAGGGTGAGCCGTGAAGAGCGCGAGAAGCTTGTTCAGGATTACATCACCGCCTGCATAGACGATTCGATCGAAGAGGTCAGAAAGTGGAATGCCGGCTATTATCACGATCATACGGTAAAGGAATTCTATTCCAGCAAGGGTGCCGAGATAGTTCAGGATTATCAGCAGTGCGCTGTCTGGATAGTGTATGAGTTTATGATAAACGATATCCCGCTGTCGGGTGGTAAGCAATATCAGAGTATGTTTTTCATTGATCTCCCGGGTCATGAGGAAGAGGTCATCGCACGCCGTGACAAGGTAATTGACTTCGGCAGGAACGCCGTTGATGTCACACCGGGAGACTATGTCTGCGTGCTGGCGCCTCCGGTCACGGGTATGTTCACCCACGAATGCTTCGGTCACAAGAGCGAGGCGGATTCTATGCTCAATGACAAAGCTCTGCGCGACGAATGGGAGCTGGGCAAGAAGGTCGGAAGCGAGCTCGTTTCCATTTTCGACAGCGGAGATATGTTCCCTCACAGAGGATACATAGCCTATGACGATGAGGGCACCGCCGTAACGGAGACATGGCTGATAAAGGACGGCGTGCTCACCGGCAGACTCCACGATGCACACTCGGCAGCCGCCCTCGGAGAAGAGCTGACAGGCAACTCAAGAGCTCAGGATTTCAGCTGCTCGCCCCTCGTGAGAATGACGAACACCTGTATGCAGGCGGGCGTTACTCCACCGGAGGAGCTGATCGCAGGCGTGAAGGACGGCATCTATATAGACAACGTAATACACGGCACTGGCTTTTCTACCTTTACTATGGTTCCGAGCCTCTGCTACCGCATCAGAGACGGCAAGCTTGCCGAGCCGCTGAGAGTAAATGTGCTCTCTGGCAGCGTTTTCCAGACGCTTTTTGATATCGACGCCGTCGGCAATGATCTTGAATTCTGTGACAATACCACCTGCGGCAAGGGCGGCCAGTGGATGCCCGTTTCCGATGCAGGCCCGACTATCCGCGTAAGATCGCTGAATGTAAACTAAGGGGGTGGCGATTATGCAAAAAGAAAAGATCACATCATTAACTGTCGTTCGCAATATAGAGATAGAAGAAAACAAGCTCAAGAGCTTTGACAAGAAATGCTTCAGAAACAACTCCTTCCGCGTTTATGACGGTGAGTTTGCAGGAGTGCAGTATTATCTTGGCAATATCGGCGATGATGAGGGCTACAAACAGGCGGAGGAAAACCTTGCGCTCAGACGTCCCTATAAGTTCTCCCTTGAAACGGGGAGCCGTCACCGCGACAAGACCGAAAAAGAGTATTCCGATAAGGAGCTTATGGATATCACCCGTGAAGCTCTGGAGTATCTGCAGACGCATTTTCCTGATTTTCGTATCGGCGGCTCTGTTACCAGCCGAAAGGTGACCGATACGATGCAGAATTCTCTCGGACTTGACTATTCAAATACCGACTGCATAGTAGATATCAGCATAGATTATAAGCACAAGGACAGCAAGGACATCTCTGACGGCTGGTTCTCTCTCGGTCAGCGTACCTTTGATATGAAAAAGCTCACTGATATGGCCGAGAACTATCTGTCAGCCTATACCGTTCAGGCAGAACTGCCTGAGGAGCTGATCTTGCAGCAGCAGTATTACACCTATCTCGCAAAATTCTATCACTGCCTGAACGCTGAGAATATTGCCCTCGGCACTTCGCTGCTGACAGGCAAGGTAGGAGAAAAGGTGTTCTCAGACGATTTCACGCTGGTTCACGATGTCTCTGACGAGGCCGCATGGTTCACAACGTTCTATGACGGCGAGGGCGTCGTTCTTCCTGAGGATAAGTTCGTATATATCGAAAACGGCGTCGTGAGATCGGGCTTCGCAGACAAGCACACCGCCGATAAATACGGTGTGCCGCACACCGGCAGCGCAGGCTCCAACATGACGGACATACCCTTCAACGGAAATGTGAACTTCAAGGTAAAGCCCTCGGATAAGACCGTAAAGGAACTTCTGGACGGCAGACTGACCGTCGTTCCGGTAATAGCTGCGGGCGGAGATTTCAATGACAAGGGCGAGTACGTCACTCCGGTGCAGAAGGCATTCCTCTGTGACGGTGAGAGGTTCATCGGCAGGCTCCCCGAGTTCACATTAAAGGGAAGTATGTTTGATTTCTTCGGCAAGGATTTCATCGGCGTAGGCTCAGACAAGCCTGTGTTCAATGACTATCAGATGCTGGCACGTATGCAGTACAGCAAATAATACAACGGCAGATGCAGCTCAGCAGCTGTGTCTGCTTTTTTATCACACCGCAGACAGATCAAGTGAGATGCTCTTCACAGTGATGACAAATATGTGATATTGTGATTAAATTTTTGCTAGATTTTCATACATTTCAATGATACAATAATGCACAAGAACAGATAATAGAAACAGCGTTCATAGAAGAACAGTATATAATGATATCAGGAGGTCATATTATGAGAAAAACAAGTGCATTTTTATCAGTATTGCTTGCGGCAATGATGCTTACTGCGTGCGGCAGCGATGCCTCTTCATCGGAGACTTCAAAGCAGTCAAACGAAACTTCATCGGCTGCCGAGGTAAAGGAGAAGGCATCGGTAAAAAACGATGACGGTTCAATGTATGCAGATCTGTCTGAGGGTATGCCCGAGTTCTTTGAGGCGTCAGACGGCTGGACCAACGGCAGTATGTTCAATGTGTTCTGGCATAAGGAAAACGTCACCTTCAATGACGGAAAAATGCAGCTAACTATCGACAATGAGAAAGTTCCGCAGCAGGGGATACCCTATTCGGGCGGAGAATTTCGCAGCAAGGACTTTTACGGCTACGGCAGGTATGAAGTGAACATGAAAGCCATAAAAAATGACGGCGTGGTCTCCTCCTTCTTTACCTATACCGGTCCCTCGGACAGCAACCCCTGGGACGAAATAGACGTTGAGATACTCGGCAAGGACACCACAAAGGTGCAGTTCAATTATTTCACCGACGGCACGGGCAATCATGAGTTTATGTATGACCTCGGATTTGATGCCTCGGAGGACTTCCACACCTATGCGTTTGAGTGGCACAAGGATAAGATCGTGTGGTATGTTGATGATGTTGAAGCTCACAGCGTTACTGAGAATATCCCCGTTACTGACAGCAAGATAATGATGAATGCATGGTGCGGAACAGGTGTAGACGGCTGGCTCAACGCCTTCAATGACGAGAACCTTCCGGTCTGTGCTGAATATCAGTGGGTAAAGTTCACACCGTTTGACGAATAATACACAGAAAAAATCAATGCCGGAGCGAGCACCGCTCCGGCATAGTTTGTCAGTTCTTATATATCTTCACATCTCCCGATGCAGTGTCTATCCTGTACTCACCGTCTCCGTTTCCGCAGACGTAGGTCTCATCACCTTTCTTCGACATAGGAAGCTCATAGTCCACATCGCCTGATGCGGTATCTATATTTGCCGTGAAATCGGCGTCCTCCGGCAGATACACCTTTATATCTCCCGATGAACTATCCAAAGAAAGCTCATTTGGTGCTGCTTCAAGCCTGATAGTCTGCTCTCCCGATGAGCTGTCAACTGAGACTGACCCTGCATTTTCAGCAGTTATCTCAACATCTCCGGAGGATGTATCCGAGCTGATGCTCTCACCCTCACCCTTCTGCTCGATGAACACATCTCCTGACGAGGAATCGGTGCTGATGTTTTTAGCCTTGCCCGAGAAGCCTATGTTTCCTGATGACGTGTCAGCTGTGAAGCTCTCGGCATCTCCGTTATATACCATATCTCCCGATGATGCGTCCATAACTGCCTTTTTGGAGTTAAGTCCCTCGCATACCACATCGGCAGAAGCTGAATCCACCTTCACGCTCTTATAGAGCACGTCCTCAGGCACCGTTATCTCAAGCGTCTTCATTTCTTTTTCGCTGTATCTCTCGCCCGACTTGCAGAACCTTACATGAAGAGTGCTTCCCTCAGCCCATGTGTGCACCTTCATCTTGTCCTCAAGGTCACCCTTTGTAGTTTCCTTTACCGTAACAGTGCTTACATCGTCAGCTGTGACTGTCACCTTGCCGCTTACCCAGTCAATATCTAGCTTGTCGATCTTCTCTGTTATCTCGCGGTCTCCTGCGGTATACTTGTCAGCGTTGTCATATCTTACCTTTGAACCGCCTATAAACCCTACCAAGCAGCCGCACAGGCACACCATAACCGTGCTTATCAGAGCTGCGAATACTAATCCTTTTTTCATTTTACTTCTTCCTCCTCTTAATTCTTTTTATCAGACCCGCCAGTGCAAAGATCCCACCGATGACGATCAGGATCACAGCAGTTGCGGTGTATGTGCTAAATTCAAACCTTTTGCCCATAGTTTCGATATAAAATGCTGAGCTGAAATCATTGACATGGAACATCAGTCCGCTTATTATCATTATCACGGCCGATATCCCGAGCGCTGCGGCTGTCTTTACCGCTTTGCCTGCCTTCAGGTAACGTATCACCAGGAACAGCCCCCATACCCATATAAGGATCGGTAAGGATATCGCTGCGCAAAGATTATAGTAGCCGATCCCGGCACCGCTCGTCACACCTATGCAGATCATCATAAGAATGTAAAGCGTGGTGTCGAGAGCCATAACTGCCAGCCCTTTGCGGCTTCCTATCTTTGATGCTATCGGCTTAGCCTTTACCGCGAACGGCGAGAACACCACGGATAACCCGAACAGTGATGCCGGAGCCGCAATGAAAAACCAGCTGCTGCCGCTTATAGCGCTGCATACTCCGAAAAGAAGCACAAGGCTCACCATGAACGAACCGAGCGTCCAGAGCGCTTTATTTTCAGGTGCCAGAAGAGGCACAGCCACAAGTGAAACAGGTATCAGCATAGCTGCAAGCACTATCATCACCCAGGATAAACCGCCCACTGCCAGCCCTACTATCAGGCATATGAGCACCGGCAGCATAAATATCCCGGCAAACACCGTTCCTACCACAGCGCTCCTGCGCCTGAAAAACTTTGCCTGAGACGAAAGTGCTTCCTCACGCTCCAGATCGATCGTTGTCTCTATCTCTCCGCTTGATCTGAGCGCCTCCAGATAATCGCTGCACTCCTTGCATTGTTCAAGATGCTCCTCCACTGTGCGGCGGCTGCTTTCGCTGCAAACGCCGTCCTGGTAAAGCGGGAGAAGGTCTTTTATCAGTTCACAATTATATTTCATTGTTGTCTAACCTCTCTTTCAGTTTCATTCTTGCACGGTGATAGGTGACTCTTGCCCATGACTCTGTCTTGCTGAATATGGTACCGATCTGTTTGAATGACAGCTCACCGAAAACTCTCAGCTGGAACACTTCTTTGTATGGGTCCTCAAGCTCGTGAAGCGCCTTGTGTATCAGAAATGTCTGATCCTTGTCGGCCAGAGCCTGTTCAAAGCTTTCGTCACTGTCGGGTCTGTCCTCGGGTATCTCTCCGCCGTAGCGCTTGTTCCTGCGCAGCTCATCTGTATACAGGTTCTTGGCTATCGCGCAGAGCCACGAAAGCTGCTGCGATTCGCCCCTGAACTGCTGCTTTGAGGTCATCGCCCGAAAGAAGGTCTCCTGTGTTATCTCCTGAGCCGTATCTTTATTTCCTGCCAGTGTCATAACAAAGGAATAAACCTTCATATAACAGGTCTCATATATCTTATCCATGGTCTCGTCCACTTGTCACCGCACCTCCTTTCTTTTGCCTTACATTGGTTAGACGCAGTAAGCATCATTTCGTTACAAAAAAAATAAAAAATTTTTTGTGACCGTCATTTCTATAATATAATACTATATAAAACGTGCAAAATCAAGACCCTTTTTCTTACGCGCTTGACAGCACTTTGTGCATTGTGATACAATACTATTAGAAACATCTTTCTCTTTTCTGAGATCACAGGAGGCAGCTATGGGTATAAAAACAGAAGAGATAAACATAAAATACGCAAGTAAGACGGTTTTTGCAAACCTTTTCACGCCAGATACCAGCGGCGCTCACCCTGCCGTGATAATGAGCCACGGCTTTAACAGCTCTTACGGTGAGTGGACAAACGAGTGTGTCTGGTTTTCTCAGCATGGCTATACAGCCCTTGCCATTGATTTCTGCGGCGGCTCACTGGTAAGCAGAAGCAGCGGCATCACCCGTGAGATGACCGTCACCTCTGAAACTGAGGACCTTCTTGCGAGCCTTGACTATATCCGCGCACTCCCCGACATCGACAAAGAGAACATTTTTCTTCTCGGTGCAAGTCAGGGTGGCTTTGTTTCCGCGCTGGCGGCAGCGCGCAGGCCTCAGCAGGTGAGGTCTCTTGCCTTGTATTATCCAGCGCTTTGTATCCCCGATGACTGGAGCGCAAGGTTTCCTGATCCCTCTGCTGTGCCGGAGACCTTTGATCTCTGGGGAGTTGAGCTTGGCAGAGCCTACGCCGATGATGTCAGAGGACTTGACCCGTTTGCCGCGATCAGCTTGTATGAGGGTGATGTGCTGATCCTTCACGGCGATAAAGATCCCGTAGTGAGGTATGATTATTCGCAAAGAGCAGTCAGCGCCTATAAAAATGCACGCCTTATTAAAATGGAGGGAGAAGCCCATGGCTTTTCTCCGGATGCTTCACGCAGAGCAATGCTCGCAGTGTTCGATTTCTTTCAGGCGCACTTAAAATAAAGCACAATGCAAAGTGCCGTATCGCTGGTGTTCTGAAACGACACTTCGCGCTGCTGTTGATATTAATGATACGCTCAAAGTTCTGCATTGTGTTATTTCATAGCTTCACGCCATCTTGGGGGCTTTCCAGCAGCTACCACGTCTGCTGCACGCTCACCAAACCCCTTCGGGGATAAATTCAAGTATTATTTTAATAGTAAACAGTGCCGTATCGTAACTTACTTCGATACGGCACTGTTTTTATATTAGTATCTCGGCAGAACGAGCCTTTTTTCCACTACCTCTGCCACAAGCTGGACCGTGTTTTTGAGCCCGCTCTTTGACATTATGTTCTTCACATGATATTTCACCGTGTTCTCGCTGACGTTGAGGTGCTGGGCTATCTCAACATATGTGCTGCCCACCGCCAGCTCGCTTATCACCTGAAACTCTCTGTCGGTAAAATCGCTGCTCTCCGCAAGGCCTATCCTTATGCTCGGCCTTTTCTTCGGGTACACCTGCTCGCCTCGCATAGTCCTGCGGCAGATCTCCAGCAGATCAACGTTCCCGTATTCCTTATACCAGAAGCTGTCACACCCGTATTCGGCAGCCTTTGCGATGAACGAGTGCTCGGGCATAGAGGTCATCATTATTATCTTTATGTGCGGATACAGGCTCTTGATCTTCTTTGCGGCTTTAAGCCCTGATTCGTCATCTGCGGTGCAAATGTCCATCAGTATCAGATCTACCTTTCCGCCCATGCACACTATCTCGGCATTAGCGGCATTTTCAATAGTTGTGTAAACCTTAAAGCTCATATCCTCCGAAAGCCTTCTCTCGATAAGATCTCTCGTCAGCTTTGAATCCTCCACTATCAGTACATTAGTCATAATTTCCCCCTGTCTGCTTACGGAATCCTTATAACGAGCGCAAACCTGTCACCGTATTCGTATCCGAGCACAGCGCCCTCCTGCTCCAGTGACTTTCTCAGATCGCTCAGTCCTCCGCCCTCGGTTATCTCGCCCTCGGGAGAGCGGCCGTTATTTGATATCATGATCGTACACATATCCTCGTCATAGCTCACGTTCACCGTTATCTCATCGGCACCGCCGTGTCTGACTGCATTGGTCAGCGCCTCTCTCACGGCCGAATACATCATCAGCCCTGTGCGTCTGTCCTTAGGCTTTTCGCCCTCGTATATTATCCTGCACCCGATAAGCTCCGCCACTTTGTCAAGCTCCTCCTCGGCAGAGGTGCTCATATCGCTCATCGGCACATCTCTCATATTTCCTATAGCCGCCGACCAGCTCTCAAGCAGCTTTTTGTATTCCCCGTCAGATACGTTCTCGGCGCTTAGAGCCTGCTTTGCTGCCACAAGGCAGCGCCCGAGGTCATCGTGTATCTTCATTTTGGCCGCAAGCAGCTCTTTTTCGCGGTTTATCTCAACAATGTTGTCAAGCAGTATCTCCTGCCTCTTTTTCAGAGCGTCAAGCTTCAGATTGTTTTCATAAAGCTCCTCGCTCATATGGTAAAGCTCCGTTATCTCCGCGGCCTCGGTCTGAACGGCAGCGTCCTCACCGCCGGAAAGCTTCTGCCTTCTGAATGTCCATATCCTGTTGTCCGCGAGCCTGAACACCAGACTGTTATCGTCCACTACTATATTATTTGTCCTGAGCCACGGCTCGTTCAGCCTTACACAGCCGTTTGTGTTCTCAACGCTGTTCAGCTCCTGCCATACTATATTTGCATTTATAACGGTATGCCCCGTCAGCGCCGAGACCAGACTGTTCATTTTTTTGTTTACAAGTATAGGCTTTCCCTGTGAGTCCGAAAAGCACAGTCCTCCCGGATAAGAGTCTATCGCCTCTTTTACCGAACGTGAAAGGCTTCTTCTTCGGCTTTCCTTCATTTATCCGCTCACCCCGTTTTCATCTATCCGTATCTCTCTCAGACTGTCACCGTCACTTCTCCTGACAGTGATACCGGCTCTTTCCCTGACAGAAACTATCAGCTCTGCCGGCTCGAACGCGCATTCTTCTATCTCATTCTCAATGCTGTCAAACACGTCAAGACAGTACTGTGAGCTGTAATCCTCTGTCGGCTCCCATAAAAGCTCCGCCTTTATCCCCACCGTGTTCAGACACCTCACCGTGTCCTCCAGACTGAGCCTCAGCTCCTCCATACCGATCGAGCCGTTTTCCTGCTCTATCAGCCTGAGGTTGCATCGCCTTTTAACATACGTTCCCAGTATGCAGAGCCTTTTGAGAAGCTCGTCCCTTTTCTCATCGGCAGCCCTTCCGATAAGCCCCTCGATCAGTGAGAGCTTCTCTCCTATCTCCGAGGATATGCCGTCATATATCCTTGTCTTTTCGAGCACCTTAGCCCTTTCAGACCTCGATTTCAGCTCGCCTGCCAGCAGCGTGTTCTCCTGCTTCAGCTCAGAGGATATAGTTCCCAGCTCACCGATAAGCTTATTCATTTTGGAAACGTCCTTCTGATATATCAGATACCCGTCCGATATCCCGTGAACGTGCAGCTCAACGCCCTCGCTGTCGGTTATTGAGCCTTTGCTCATAAGCTCATCCAGCTCACTTGCGCTCAGCTCTCTCGCGTGGAAGCTTTTTATTTGTGTCCTACCCTGCAGATCCGTTATCCTCATACCTACGGTAGACCTCTCAAACACCATACCGTACTGAGTATTTACAGGTACAAGCCCCAGAATAATACAGCTCTCCCAGGACATTATCTCCAGAAAATAAAGCTTTGCCGTAAGCTCGATTATCTCTTTTGAATTTGCAAAATCCTTGATAAGATATGGCAGTATAACTACCGGTATCGCTATACCTATCAGAAACGGCAGCAGCTTTATACCTTTCTTAGCCTTTACCTGAGCCGTCTTTCTGTATATCATATATATTCTCGAAAGTATAAGTATACCGCAGCAGGCAAGTATCAGCACGAACCCGTAATTAGTGTGAAATTCCAGATTTTCCTTCTCGTCAGGCAGCACCTTGAAAACTATGTGGTGATATTCGTTAGTAAGCTCCAGCAGCACCAGCGCCAGATCAGGAATCATCAGCAGATACCATACTTTAGGTATGCTGTAATCCTCGCCTCTGCCAAGCCCGAACGCCGCATATAGATCAAACAGCGTAGTAACTATCAGAGGGAACACCGTAAAGTAACCGCTTACTCTCATTATGTGGGTGTTTCTGTAAAAGAAAGCCTCCTGCAAAAACCTTATCAGCAGCCAGAACATCATAACATAACAGGCCAGTCTGAGATTTCTTGCCATAAAGCTCTGTGTTATCCTGGCCTTGACCGAATAAAGCCACCCGCCCATGAGCAGCATATATACCGGATATACGATATAGGGCCTCAGCGCATCGTCAGGTGAGACTTTGAGGCTTATCTGTCTGTAGACAGACACCGCCAGCAGCACCAGAAATGCCAGCCCGATATAAAAATAGGTTTTCTTGTTTTCCTTCATGATAAACCTCGGAAAAGATCATTTTTATTATAATGTTAGTATTATAACATAAACCAAGCAAAAATGCACTACCCTTTTGGGTAGGGGCTGTTCATTTTTTTGACATAAAAAACTGATTTTTTGCAAGACAAAACTACCCATTCGGGTGGGGCGGATTTTTTGAGAATGTGCTATAATTATTTAAACGTTACGAAAAGACGTTGAATAAGACATGGTCTTATAATTGATCTGGAGGGAAAAATCATGAGAAAAACTTACGCTTACAATTCGATCTTTATAGGCTTCCTTCTTGCGTTGGTCGTCTATGTTTCAACAGAGAGTGCAGTTCTGGGCATACTTACTCTTCTCGGTGTGTCGATAGGCGGCTTCGTTCTTATCCGCGCACTTGAAAACGCTATGTACAGGGGCGCTGACAAGGCAGCAGATGCTATCACAAAGAAGATCCAGGAGAAAAGGAACGGCGGCAGCGATAACTGATCGGCAGATATCGGCTGTCTTCCGGGAAACAGGAGGACGATATGGTTTTATTGGCAGTTGGCATAGGCGTTGCCCTTATAGTGATAGCGGTGGCTATCGGTCTTGCAGGCAATAAAAAGCTGGTCGAGTCGGGACAGATAATTAACAGGGGCACAAGGTTTATGGAGTCGGCTGAGATATTCACCCTCAACACCCCCGATCCTGCAGCAGTCAGCAGCAGCGTAAAGTCATTCGCCGTTTATGAAAAGGGCGTCTCAATGAAGGGCAGCACAGCTGACCAGATCTATACCTTCAACGGCGGTTCCTGGGCAGCCAAGCTTAAAATGATGAGCTCCGCTGACGGAAAGAGCGTTTACCGCTTTGAGTTCACCTCGTGGAAGACCAGCAACGGTATGCCGCAGGACGCGATCAATATGAACAGACTGATAACCTCAGTCGAAAAAATGTTTCTCGCCTTTGACCCGAACACTCAGGTCTCAACAGAAGCTCTTGACTTCAAAACCAAGCATTCATTATTCTAGGAGGTCCCCTTTATGTCCGATACGATGATACTCATACTGTTTTTTGTAGGCATATTCATACTTATGACTATCGTCGGCTTTGTCGGCAACAAGATAGTTGACAAGGCAGAAAATGCCCGCAGAAAACGTGACGTTCAGAAGTACAACGAAGCTCACAAGGGCGAGACACAGAACCTTGCTGACCGATATAAAAAGTGACAGCGTTATCTCGCAGCTTGCTTTAGTTTTCGCTCAGCAGACAGTCCGCTTTATCCAAAGAACGCCTTAACAGCGCAGACAGCGCCGTGACAACGTTCGCACGGATAAGGCGGATCTTTATGCTCATTTGCCGTAAACGAGGTGATAACGCCGCGCTTTCGGGGGCAGGGGAGAGCGTTTTTCGCTGTTCGTGCGAACGTTATCACGTTTTTTTGTTGACCTTTTTCACCTTTTGCTTTAAACTGAACTCATACAAACGATGATCCCACGACGGAAACGAAAGGATGAGAATTATGGCAAATCTTAAATTTGACACACAGAAGATCAAGGCAGGCTACGACCCCTTGCAGAATAACCTTGCAATATCGCCTCCTATCTACCAGACCACAGCCTATGACTTCAAAAACACTGAGCACGCTCAGAACCTCTTCACTTATAAAGAGGCAGGCTTCCTCTACACCAGAGTAGGCAACCCCACGGTGAACTTCTTCTCCGAAAGGGTAAAGGCTCTTGACGGCGCAAAGAATGCAGTTGCGGTAGGCTCGGGTATGGCAGCCATTTCATATACGCTGCTGAACCTTGCGGCAAAGGGCGGCACTATCCTTGCATCGCCATACCTTTACGGCGGCTCGATCGATGCCTTTGACCGTCTCTTCCCTGAGCTCGGAGTTACCATAAAGCTTACAGATGCGGTGCTCGACTCCGAGAAGCTTGAAGCCGAGATAACAGACGATGTAAAGGCGATATATGTTGAGTCTATTTCGAACCCGAACGCATACCTCCTTGATATTGACGCTATTTCCGAGGTGGCTCATAAGCACGGCGTACCTGTTGTCGTTGACAACACCCTTGCTACCCCTTACCTTTACAGACCTCTTGAGCACGGTGCTGATATCGTAGTATACTCAGCAACAAAGGCTCTTACAGGCCACGGCAATATCATAGCAGGCCTTATCCTTGACAACGGCGATATGTCCCTTTACACAAAGGAGCGTTATCCGCAGTTCTATGAGCCGATAGTAATGCTTCAAGGCAAGTCAACGGCAGATATTTTCCCTGATAACTTCTTTATCTTCCGTGCTACCCTTGTATATCTGAACCTTCTCGGCGCAGCCCTTTCACCGCAGGACGCATACCTCGGCATAATCGGCCTTGAGACTCTCTCAGAGAGAGTTGCAAAGCAGACAAAGAACGCCGAGAAGCTTGTGAAGTATCTTGAAAGCTCGCCGGCAGTTGAGTGGGTACGCCACCCGAGCGCTAAGGACTATAAGTTCAAGGCTCTTGCTGACAAGCACCTTACCAACGGCGGCGGAGGACTTCTCTCCTTCGGCATAAAGGGTACCCCAGAGCAGGAAGAGACCTTCATCAATAATATCAAGCTCTTCCACTATCATGTTAACCTCGGTGATGCCCGTTCCCTCATTGTTGATTCGCCCAACACCACCCACAGTGAGCTTACGGACGAGGAAAAGGTACTGGCAGATATCCCGTCCAATCTTATCCGCATCTCAGCCGGCCTTGAGGACGCCGATGATCTCATCGACGATCTTGAGCAGGCATTCAAGGCAGCAGGCCTTATCTGACTTACAGAACCGAACAGCCGACCCTACGATATCAGGTCGGCTGTTTTTGTGCAGATACAAAGAAAACGTCTCTGAGAAATACTCTCGGAGACGTTTTTTTGTCAGAACTTATATGGAGTTATCTGATAAACATAGTAGTTGAGCCAGTTTGAAAACAGCAGGCTCGAGCACGCCAGCCAGCGGCTTACGGGCTCCTTGTCTGGGTCATCGTCAGGGAAGTAGTTCTTAGGCACCTCAGGCGATAGCCCCCTGTCGGTGTCTCTTATGTATTCTTCTGCCAGGCGGTAAAGATCATACTCAGGGTGACCGTTCACAAAAATATTCTTTCCGCCGTCAGAGACGATATATGCCCCTGCTTCGTCGGACTCCGCAAGTATCTTCAGCTCGCTCACCTTTTCGATATCCTCTTTTCTGATACCTGTGTGCCGTGAATGAGGCGCGTAAAAGCTCTTGTCAAAGCCCCTCGTCAGCTCGCAGCACTGCTCGGTAACTCTGTGCCTGAATACTCCCGAAAGCTTTTTGTCAAGATCATATTTCGGCACACCGTAGTGATAGTAAAGCCCTGCCTGCGCAGCCCAGCAAAGATGCAGCGTTGACGTTACGTGTATCTGTGACCATTCCATTATGGACGACAGCTCGCCCCAGTAGTCAACATCTTCATATTCAAGCTTTTCCACAGGCGCACCGGTGATTATCAGCCCGTCGAAGTATTTCCCCTCGATCTGATAAAACGGCCTGTAATTTTTCAGCAGATACGATGCAGGCGTGTTCTTATACTTGTGCGTAACCAGCCTGATGAAAGTTACCTCTATCTGCAGCGGTGAATTTGAGAGCAGACGAAGCAGCTGCTGCTCAGTGTTTTCCTTGTCGGGCATAAGATTTATCACCCCGATCTTCAGCTCTCTGATGTCCTGGTGTCCTGCGCGCTCCTCGGTCATCGCAAAGATGTTCTCCTTTTTCAGCTTTTCGATAACGGGAAGCCCCTCTTTTAATCTCAGCGGCATACTCTGTCTCCTCCTTTGTAAATGTAAGATTTTTGCAGCTGGCAATAGCTTTTTGCCCCTGTCATAGTGAATTATAACACTAAAATCATACTAAGTCAATAGAATTAATAGGAAATTAACAATATAGTCATTGAAATGTTTGTAAAAACGGTGTATCATTTTACGAGAAAGAGGGTGATGGGATTGTCGCTTAAACAGATCGCGGAAATGACAGGGGTCTCTGTATCAACAGTCGGAAGGATACTCAGTGATCCCAAGCACAAGTGTGCAAATGAGGAGACACGCAAAAAAGTCCTTGCAGCAGCCAGAGAGATAAACTATATCCCGAATGCGGCCGCAAGGAGCCTTAAAAGCGGAGTTAAGGACGAGCAGAGGATATATTCTGTGGATATACTTCTTACGCGCTACAGCTCTGAGTCGGCTGACCCGTTTTATGATGAGCTGCTTATGATAGCTGAGAAGGAGCTTCGCAGCAGGGGCTGCATTGTTTCGGGCGTGTGGCATCAGGCTGAGCTTTCCGATGATAAGTATTCGGCCGATATTGATGCGATAGTGTCCGGCTTTTATGCTGACAGACAGCAGCGTTCTGACGGTCTCATCATTATCGGCAAGTGCACGGCGAAGGCTCTGAGAAGTCTCAAAAAGCACGAAAAGAACCTGATCGTCATAAGCAGGAACTCTACCAATTATGAGGTAGATGAGGTCATCTGTGACGGCAGCAGGCTGGCGGCCTGTGCGGTGTCATATCTTGAAAAACTGGGTCATACGAAGATAGGATATGTCGGTGACTGCCATAACGAGGCGCGCTTTTCCGGCTATCAGTCAGCAATGGTAAAGGGGCATCTCACTCCCGATATCGACTATATCTTTGATACCGTTCCGAATGAGCGCAGCGGCTATGCAGCGATGGAGCATTTTCTGCGCCTGTCTGACCCGCCGACGGGGATATACTGTGCCAACGATATACTGGCAGTCGGTATGCTGAAATGTCTTCGCAGCCACAGGAGCAGGGGATATGAGCCTTCTGTCATCTCATGTGATGATATCGAGGAAGCGCAGTATACCACGCCTATGCTCACGACTATAGCTCTCCCCAAAAACGAGATGGTGAAGTTCGCCCTTATGCTCCTGCTGGACAGGATAAACGGCGGTCATAAGGCTGTCGCGAGGATAGAGCTTGAAGGCACATTGATAAAGCGTGCCAGCTGCCGCCAGTTCAGAGAACTTACGGAACCCGAATATTACATATAACTGCGATACAGCTGCCTGATGAACGGGCGGCTGTATTTTTTTGCACCATGTGATAACGTTATCAGCTAAGGCGCGGCGTTAATCTCATGTTCACAAAATTGTAAACGTAATGTCGATATTTTGCGTCTGTTCCGGGCTGAAACAGCAGGTACGGTTCAACTGTCTGATAACGTTGTCACGTTTTTGGATTGACGTTTTGCTTATTTTGCGATAAAATCTACAATACAGGTAGGAATAATATGAAAGGAAGATCGCAATGGCTTACAAAAAATTTGACACGGCTCTTATCCACGGCGGCATCTCAACAGATGAGCGCACCGGCGCCGTAAACGTACCTATATATCAGACCTCTACCTTCAAGCAGGACGGTCTCGGCAAGATGCGCGGCTATGAGTACTCCCGTACTGGCAACCCCACCCGAGAGGCTCTTGAAGCGCTGATAGCAGAGCTTGAGGGCGGCTATGCAGGGTTTGCGTTTGCATCGGGCCTTGCCGCTGAGACAGCAGTTCTTAGCCTTCTGCATTCGGGTGACAGGGTGCTGATATCATCGAATGTATACGGCGGAACGTTCAGGCTGCTCAACCAGGTGTTTGACCACTTCAATATAAACTACACCATCTCTGATACCGAGGACGTGGAAAGCTTTGAAAAAGATATCACCGATGATGTTAAGGCAGTTCTTATCGAGAGCCCCGCTAACCCGCTGATGACGGTCACTGATATACGCGCAGTTGCGGAGACCGCACACAGGCACGGCCTTCTGGTGATCGTAGATAATACGTTTATGACGCCTTATCTCCAGAAGCCGATAGAGCTCGGCGCAGATATAGTTATCCACAGCGCGACTAAGTATCTTGGCGGCCACAGTGACGTTGTTGCAGGCCTTGCAGTGGTGAAGACAAAGTCTCTTGCTGAAAAGATAGCCTTCATACAGAATTCAACGGGCGGTGTTCTTCCCCCGTTTGACAGCTTCCTTCTTATAAGGGGCATAAAAACACTGGCAGTCAGACTTGACAGGCACGTTGCCAATGCAGAGGCAGCAGCCAGAAGGCTTTCAGAACACCCTGCAGTGAAAAGCGTTCACTACCCCGGGCTGCCGAGCGACAAGGGCTATGAAGTGAATAAGAGTCAGGCTAAAAACGGCGGTGCGATGATATCATTCGAGCTTAAAGATAATTACGACATAAACGTATTCTATGAGAGTCTGCAACTCATCACTCTGGCGGAAAGCCTTGGCGGTGTTGAATCGCTGGTATGCCACCCATCAACTATGACTCACGCAGCTATCCCCGAGGAGATAAGAAAAAAAGTCGGTATCACTGACGGCCTAATCCGTCTCTCGATAGGGATAGAGGATATAGATGATATTCTGGAAGATCTTGAACAGGCAATAAAGGCAAGTGAGGTAGAATAATATGCTTTATGACAGTATGCATTCACTGATAGGGCATACACCTCTTGTAAAGCTGAATAATATGGGGGTCTCCCCCGATGTTAATATTTATGCAAAGCTTGAGATGTATAACCCTTCGGGCAGTGTTAAGGACAGGATAGGCGAATATATGATCCGCGCTGCCGAAAGGGAAGGCGTCCTCAGAGAGGGCGGCACGATAATAGAGGCCACCGCAGGCAACACAGGCTTAGGGATAGCCTTTGCGGCACTTGGCAAGGGCTATAAGGTGATATTCACGGTGCCTACCAAGTTTTCCGCAGAGAAGCAGGCCCTTATGAGAGCTCTCGGTGCGCAGGTGATAAACACACCGCGTGCTGACGGAATGCTCGGAGCGGTCAGAAAGGCTGATGAGCTCAGGGCGCAGATAGAGGGCTCGGTCTCGCTGGAGCAGTTCAAAAACCCGAACAATCCTCTTGCTCACTATGAGACTACCGGCAAGGAGATCTGGGAGGACATGAACGGCAAGGTAACTCACCTGATAGCAGGTGCAGGCAGCGGCGGCACCTATACAGGTATTGTAAAATACCTGAAGGAGCAAAACCCCGATGTTCAGGGCGTGCTCGCAGACCCCGAGGGCTCGACCATCGGCGGCGGTGAGCATTTTGACTACAACATTGAGGGCATAGGCAATGACTTCATTCCCGATACTATGGATATCGGCCTTGTTGATACAGTCGTGAAAGTGAACGATGAAGAAGCTTTCAGAACTGTACGCGACCTTGCCAGAAACGAGGGCATAATCGCAGGCTCGTCCTCAGGAGCGGCAATGGCAGCGGCTATAAAGCTCTCACAAAAGCTTGACAGCGCAGCAAACATAGTCGTAGTTTTCCCTGACAGGGGAGACCGGTATTTCAGCACGGGATTGTTCGGCTGAGGGAGATAGAATGATCTATAAAATAGCATTTGCAAGCAGCGGAGGTGCCCGCGTCGATAAGCATTTCGGTCAGGCAGATCAGTTCGTTATCGCTGAGCTTGACAGTGAAAAAGAGGATTACGAGATCCGTGAGAGCAGAAGCGTTATAGCTCCATGTCACGGAGGAGAGCATTCGGTCATTTCTTTCGAGGAGGTGCTCGATGTGCTCAGCGATGTATCCGCGATAGTGGCTCAGAGAGTGGGCCCCGGTGCTGCAAAATTCATTGAAGAGAGAAACATAAGGATATACACGCTTCCGACTGGGATAGAGGAAACGTTGTGTAAACTCCTTGAAGACAGAGCATGGGAGGTAGACAAATGGCAGTAACATATGAGGAGCTTACAGATAAGCACCCCTGCTTTGCTAGAAGTGCCGAGCACAGAAACGGCAGGATCCATCTGCCGATAAGCCCTTCATGCAATATTGAATGCAGGTTCTGTGAGAGGAGCTTCAACAGCTATGAGGTGCGCCCCGGCGTGAGCAGAACGGTAATAAGACCCGAGGAAGCTATCGAGGCGATAAGAAGGGCACTTGAGGTCTGTCCGGATATAAGAGTGGCAGGCATCGCAGGCCCGGGAGATACCCTCGCAAGCCCCTATGCGCTTGAAACGTTCAGGCTTATAAAAAAGGAATTCCCCGAGCTAATAAAATGTATGAGCACAAACGGCCTTCTTCTTGCGGAAAAGGCGCAGGAGATAATAGATGTCGGCATAGATTCTCTGACGGTAACGGTCAACGCCGTTGACCCAGAGATCGAGGCGCAGCTAAATGACGGCATAATCTGGCACGGCAAGCATTACACGGGCGTTGAGGCCGCAGAGATCCTGATCGAGCAGCAGCTCAAAGGTATAAAGCTCGTCTGTGATGCAGGGCTCACACTTAAAATAAACACGGTGCTCGTTCCCGGTATCAATTCGCAGCATATTGAGCAGATAGCCCGCACAGTTGCGGAAGCAGGCGCGTCTCTTTATAATATCATACCGCTGATACCGCAGCATAAGCTGAAGGACTGCAGGGAGCCTGATTGCTCGGAGATAGAGCGGGCGATAAGGAGCGCATCAAAGTATATCGATGTGTTCAGGCACTGCCAGCGCTGCAGGGCGGACGCTGTCGGCATACCCGGCGGAAAAGACTACGGCAGCCAGATATATATAGATCTTGCGAGACTATCGAGAAAGGATACGTTCTCACACGGATAAAAATACACCATATTGATATGGATATATGACCAAAAATACCGTATACGGTATTTATATATGAGGAAAGAGGTTAGTAAAATGGGCAAACAGTTAAGACAGATAGCTATCTACGGCAAGGGCGGTATAGGAAAATCCACCACCACACAGAACCTTACCGCAGGACTTGTAGAGCGCGGCAACCACGTAATGGTAGTTGGCTGCGACCCTAAGGCAGATTCAACGAGACTTCTTCTCGGCGGCCTCCATCAGAAGACCGTTCTTGATACCCTGAGAGATCAGGGCGATGATATAGAGCTCGAGTCGATCCTCAAAGAGGGGTTTATGGGTACAAAGTGTGTTGAGTCGGGCGGACCTGAGCCGGGCGTCGGCTGTGCAGGAAGAGGTATCATCACCTCTATCGGGCTGCTGGAGAGACTAGGCGCTTATACAGAGGAGCTCGACTACGTTTTCTATGACGTTCTCGGCGACGTTGTCTGCGGAGGCTTTGCAATGCCTATCCGTGAGGGCAAGGCCAAGGAGATCTACATAGTTGCTTCCGGCGAGATGATGGCGCTTTATGCTGCAAACAATATCTCAAAGGGTATCGCCAGATATGCACGTCAGGGCGGTGTACGTCTGGGCGGCATCATCTGCAACAGCAGAAACGTTGACCGCGAGGCTGAACTTGTACGCGCATTCGCAGAGGAGCTCGGCACCCAGATGATCCACTTCGTTCCTCGTGACAATGACGTTCAGAGAGCTGAGATCAGGAAAAAGACCGTTATCCAGCACTTCCCAGAGTCAAAGCAGGCAGATGAATACAGAGAGCTTGCCAGAAAGATCGAGGAGAACGACAAGTTCGTTATCCCGAAGCCGATGACTCAGGAGCGCCTGGAGGAAATACTCGTAGAGTACGGCCTTATGGACGACTTAAAGGACGATTACCGCATTTAAAGGAGGGTCACGATGAGTAAGGTCAATTTGGATATACCCGAAGTCGAGATACGAGAGATACGTCTCGGCTCGATAACGGGCTTTCAGGGCACAGCGAAGGAGCTTGTCAGTGCCTGCTCCGCCTGCAGCGGAAAGCTAAAAGACAAGAACCGTTCGTTCAGCCAGTGTCTGGGCTGCGGCACCTCAAATGCTGCCTGTACGCTGACACTCATTCAGGACGCAGCGATAATCTCTCACGGCCCTGTGGGCTGCTCCACCTGCCTGCATGAGTTTGCCTTTACATACAGAGTGAACGCATACCTCAGACAGCTAGATCACCCGACGCAGAGAAAGATCTACTCCACAAATCTTGAGGAGAAGGACACTATCTACGGCGGCGCAAAGAAGCTTGAATCGGCTATCCGCGAGGTATACAAGAGAGCTAAGCCGAGTGCTATCTTTGTGATAACGACCTGTGCTGCCGGAATCATAGGTGATGACGTTGAAAGCGTAACCAATGCTGCCGA
Source organism: uncultured Ruminococcus sp. (assembly GCA_902767035.1). Taxonomy (GTDB): domain Bacteria; phylum Bacillota; class Clostridia; order Oscillospirales; family Ruminococcaceae; genus Hominimerdicola. Next base: position 14,028 of record CACXFU010000131.1, on the reverse strand, counting down.
GAGTGAACTCGGGATACCTGTAGTGGCAGTGTTCTGTGAGGGCTTCCGCTCAAAGATGTGGACATCAGGCTTTGATGCAGGCTATCACGGAATTGCAAGAAAAATAATTAAGCCTGCAAGGCAGAAGAGAAACATAATAAACGTTATAAACTTCTGGGGCAGTGATATCTTCCGCGAGTGGTTCGGTGAGTTCGGTTATGAGCCGAATTACATCACTCCGTTTTCAACGGTCGATTCTCTCAGCTATTCAAGCGAGGCTGCTCTCACCGTTCAGGCCTGCTCGACCCTCGGCTCATACCTTGGTGCCGCACTGGAGCAGTCCTTCGGCGTACCAGAGATAAGAAATTCACCGCCCTACGGCATAGCACAGACAGATCGCTGGTTCAGAGAGCTGGGTCAGGTGATAGGAAAGGAAAAAGAGGTAGAGGACTTCCTTGCACGCAAGAAAGAGGAGTATCTGCCGAAGATAGAAGCTCTCAGAGAAAAGCTCAGGGGCAAGACCGCCTATGTTACGGCTGGTGCCTCTCACGGCCATTCTCTGCTGGCACTTCTTAAAGAGCTAGGAATGGAGCCTCAGGGCGCAGCTATCTTCCACCACGACCCTCAGTACGATAATGAGGACGAGCGCTCCGACACATTGAAGCACACTGTCGAGGATTACGGCGATGTGCCTAACTACAATGTCTGCAACAAGCAGGAGTTCGAGCTGGTCAACGTCCTCAACCGCATAAAGCCCGATATCCTTCTTGCCCGTCACGGAGGAATGACCCTCTGGGGAGCAAAGCTCGGCATACCGTCGCTGCTTATCGGTGATGAGCATTTCGGAATGGGCTATGAGGGACTTGTAGCTTACGGCGAGAGGATACTTGAAACTATAGAGAACGACGAATTTGTAAAGAACCTTGCAAAGCATTCGACTAACCCTTATACCAAATGGTGGCTTGAGCAGGAGCCTTACACATTCTTAGGAGGTAATTTCTGATGGCAGGACTTATAGAACAGGAGCGCTATACCTGTGCGATAGGTGCGCTGCAGACAGTGGTAGCTATCCCGAGAGCCGTCCCGATTCTTCATTCGGGTCCGGGCTGCGGAGTTATGATAAAGGGCTTTTTTGAGCGTTCGGCAGGCTATGCAGGCGGAGAGACCGCTCCCTGTACCAATTTCAGTGAGCGTGAGGTCGTTTTCGGCGGCACCGACAGGCTCAGAAGCATTATCAAAAACACCTACAAGGTGCTTGACACTGACCTTCAGGTAGTAGTGACAGGCTGTACGGCAGGCATCGTCGGAGATGATGTTGCAAGCGTTACAGATGAGTTCCTCTATGAAGAGGACAGACCGATAGTCCATGTTGAGACCTCGGGCTTCAAGTCAAACAACTACGTATCACATTCGGCAGTCGTCAACGCTATAATAGATCAGTATGTGAGCCGTTTTGAGGAGGATAATCCTTCAAGGTCAGAGAAAAACCTTGTGAACGTTATCGCCTCTATCCCGTATCAGGATCAGTTCTGGAAGGGAAACCTGAAAGAGTACAAGAGACTGCTCGAAGGGCTTGGGCTCAGAGTGAATATCCTTTTCGGGCCTCATTCAGGCGGCGTGAAGGAGTGGCAGACTATCCCGAAGGCTAATTTCAATGTGTTTGTATCTCCGTGGTACGGCGAGCCGATAGTGAAAAACCTTGAAAGACGCTACGGACAGCCCTACTATCAGTTCGGCTATCTGCCGATAGGCGCAAATGAGACCACAAAGTTTCTGAACGGTGTTCTTGAATTTGCGCTGGAGCAGGGAGCTGAGATCGACGAGAAAAAGGCAAGAGCCTTTATAGAAGAGGAAGAAAAGGCATATTATGAGGAGCTGGACAATCTTGCTACCTTCCTTCTTGAATTCCGTTACGGTCTGCCGAGCTATGCACATATACTGCACGATGCGGGCTATGTTACGGGTCTTACCCGTTTTCTCCTGCATGAGACAGGCCTTGTACCCAAGGAGCAGTTCATAGTTGATAACGTACCTCTGAAATATCAGGAGAAGATAGCGCAGGATATAATGTCTACCTCTGACAAGAGAGATATCCCTGTTTACTTCGACCCTGACGCAGGTGCGATGCAGGACGTTATAAGAGGGCTGTCGCATAAGGGCAAGGGCATAATCATCGGCAGCGGCTGGGATAAGGAGCTTGCCGAAGAGGTGGATGCAGACTTTCTTTCTATCGCCTGCCCCACGCCTTACCGCATAGTGCTCACCACAAACTATGTAGGCTACACCGGCGGCCTGAGAGTTATTGAGGACATTTACAATACTGCCCTTTCACAATACAAATAGCAGGGAGTGACGCATATGCCGACATTAGCCGTTGCAACTACCGATGGTCTTACCGTCAATGAACATTTCGGCCACGCAAAGTTTTTCCATATCTACACCCGTGAGGCTGAGACCTTTGAGCTCACAGGGGTGCGTGATGCTGTAGCAGCCTGCCAGCACACCTTAGGCCATGACACCACGCGCTTTGACAAGATAATCGAACTCCTTTCCGACTGTGACGCTATCCTTGTCAACAGGATAGGAGAGGGCGCAGCGGCCTATCTTATCGAAAGAGGAGTAAGGGTGTTCGAGGTGAGCGGCCTTATAGATAAGGTGCTTCCGATCCTGGCCGACAGGTACGGCCTCTGAGCTTCAATACAGACAGAATAAAAGGCAGTCCGAACTATTCGGGCTGCCTTTGCTGTTAATTCTTTTTAAATCTCAGAACGTTCCACGAATGTGCCGAAAGGACCGTCTTATCACCGATCTCCTTTTCAGCAGGCTTTACATTGTCGGGCTGCGTGATCGAATTCACGGCCTTCATATCATCGCAGCAGAGCTCTGTTTGCTGCACCAGACTGTAACCTTCAAGCCCCGGAAGCTCGACCTCGCAGTCCTCATCTAGTGACCTGTTCACTGCAAACACAGTGATGCCGCCGTCAGGGTTCTCAACTGCTGCCGCGGTCATGTACGGCACAGCCTTTGTGCTGTCGGTGTCGTATGTATCGCACTTGATGTCTGCCCTTAACGCTGTTCCTCTGCCGAGGACAGATGCGTGCAGGTAAGGATAGAATATAGTCTGTACCCAACAGCCGTTATCCTCTGTCATTATCGGAGCTATTACGTTCACCAGCTGTGCAAGGCAGGCTATCTTCACTCTGTCGGCATTGTTGATAAGGGTTATCAGCAGCATACCCACCACAAGCGCGTCCTCAAAATTGTAAATATCCTCAAGCAGTCTCGGCGCATATGACCAGCGCGGCACCTGCTTGTCCTGCTCGTTGCTGTGGAACCATACGTTCCATTCATCAAATGAGAGGTATATGTTCTTTTCGCTGTTCTTCTCGGCCTTTATCTCATCACAGATGCCTGCCACGGTCTTTATAAAGTCGTCCATCACCAGCGGCTGCGCCAGATATTGCGGTGTGTTGTCGTCAGGGTTGCCGTAGTAGCTGTGAAGCGAGAGATAATCGATATCGTCATAGCACTCACGCAGCACAGTTTTCTCCCATTCGCCGAAGGTCGGCATCCACCTGTTGGAGCTTCCGCAGGCTACCACCTCTATCGAGGGGTCTGTCCACTTCATCACCTTTGCCGCCTCATGAGCCTTTCTCGCGTATTCCTCAGCAGTCAGGTGTCCTATCTGCCACGGGCCGTCCATCTCATTGCCGAGACACCACAGCTTTATCCCGAATGGCTCCTCAAAACCGTTTCTGCGCCTCATATCGGCATAATATGTATCCGTATCCAGATTGCAGTATTCAACAAGCTGCCTTGCTTCGTCAGCGCCCCTTGTGCCGAGGTTTACCGCCATCATGATCTCGGTATCGGCTCGCTTTGCCCACTCCTGAAATTCATCGATGCCTATCTCGTTGGTCTCAACGCTTGCCCACGCGAGCTCAAGCTTTTTAGGCCTGTTTTCGCGCGGCCCCGTGCCGTCCTCCCAGTTATAGCCCGAAACGAAATTTCCGCCGGGATATCTTACTACGGGCACTTTAAGCTCCCTTACAAGCTCCAGCACATCTTTTCGGAACCCCATATCATCGGCGCTTTTGTCATCAGGCTGATAGATGCCGCCGTAAACGGCCCTCCCGAGATGCTCTATGAATGAGCCGTATATCCTGTCGTCTATCGGTGATATTATGTTTTCTCTGTTTATTGAGACCGAGCCTTTCATATCAGTAACCTCCTGAGTTTTTCCACATTATACAGCACAGCGCCGCAAAAATCAATACCCTGTCAAAGAGTTTTTATTTTGTTAATATCTGTGCGCTCTCACGCATTTTTGACCTTGACAATGAGCACTATATATGGTATACTCAAAACGGCATATTTACACAAAACTACAAAATATGACGGGGGTAATTATATGGAGCTTATTTACGACGTACAAGACAAGCCGAAGTTTTCAAGCGTGCTGCTGTTTGCATATCAGCAGATGCTGGCTATCCTTGCGGCAACGATAGCCGTTCCTATCATTATCGGCAACGGCCTTACGCCTGCCGCGGCTATGTTCGGAGCAGGTGTCGGCACACTTGTCTACATTCTTTTCACAAGAAGAAAAAGCCCTGTGTTCCTGGGCTCGTCCTTTGCATTTATCGGCTCTATGGTAACTGCCTTTGCGGGCGGAGTTTCGATGCAGCTCGGAATGCTGGGTCTTCTGATCGGTGCTCTTTCGGCAGGCCTTGTATATGTTGTCATCAGTATAGTCGTCAAGGCTGTCGGCGTCGGCTGGATAGATAAGCTCATGCCGCCGGTGGTCATAGGGCCTACGGTCGCTATAATCGGTCTGTCTCTTGCAGGCAATGCCGTAAGCGATCTCCAGAAGAGCAGTGTTGCAAGCGGAGCCGCCGATAAAAACTCGGTATATGTTGCACTTGTGTGCGGCCTTATAACGCTTGCTGTCACGATGCTGTGCTCCACCTACGGCGGAAAGAGGCTCAGGCTCATACCGTTCGTGTGCGGAATAATCGTCGGCTATATCGCAGCCGCTATCTTCACGATAATCGGCTATGCCGTTGAGATCGACGCATTCAAGATAATAAACTTCGATGTCTTTGAGGACTATATGTTCAAGCACGGCGTAACGTTCCAGACCTTTATAAGAGTGCCTGATTTCACGTTCGTTGAGGCCTTCAAGGGCACGGGTGAGCTGAGCGCTTCATATGTGCTCACAATTCTTATAGCGTATGTTCCCGTTGCTTTCGTTGTGTTCGCGGAGCACATAGCCGACCACAAGAACCTCTCGACCGTCATCGGCAAGGATCTTCTGAAGGAGCCGGGTCTTTCCGCTACTCTCCTCGGAGACGGTATCGGTTCAGTAGCAGGTGCATTCTTCGGCGGCTGCCCCAACACCACCTACGGTGAGTCTGTTGCCTGTGTAGCCATAACAAGAAACGCATCGGTAATAAGTATAGCGGCCGCAGCTATCGGCTGTATGATCCTTTCATTCATAACACCATTTGTGGCCTACATAAACTCGATACCTTCCTGCGTTATGGGCGGTGTGTGCATAGCTCTTTACGGCTTTATCGCAGTGTCGGGTCTCAAAATGTTCAAGAGCGTTGACCTTGACAAAAACAGGAACCTATTTGTAGCGTCAGTTATCCTTATCAGCGGTATCGGAGGCCTCAGCGTAAGCTTTGGTGACGTGACCCTCACAAACATTGCCGTAGCTCTTATCCTCGGCATTCTTACTAACCTTATGCTCTCGCGCGCGGACAAGGCTGATGCTCAGAAAAACGATTGATCTTTTCGGGAGGATATTATGCCTTTCAGTATAGTCAGAAACGATATCACAAAAATGCACACTGATGCCATAGTCAATGCTGCCAACTCGTCTCTGCTCGGCGGCGGTGGAGTGGACGGTGCCATACACAGAGCGGCCGGCCCGAAGCTTCTTGAAGAGTGCCGAGGTCTCGGCGGCTGTGCAGCAGGGCAGGCAAAGGCCACCAAAGGGTATGATCTGCCCTGCAGATATGTTATCCACACTGTCGGCCCCGTATGGGAGGGCGGCTCTCATTCAGAGAGGGACATACTTTACTCCTGCTATAAGAATTCTCTTCTTATTGCTGAGGAGCTTGGCTGCGGTTCGATAGCATTCCCCCTTATTTCGGCCGGTGCCTACGGCTATCCGCGTCAGGAGGCGATAGAGGTCGCATCTTCCGCCATAGGAGATTTTCTTGAAGCGCATGAGATGGACATCTATCTTACCCTTTTCGGCAGGGATACAGTGGTCATCGGAAAGAAGCTCTTCGGTGAGATAAAGCAGTATATAGACGACAATTACGTTAAGCAGCATGATGACATCCGCAGGCGCACGGGTATGTTTGCAAATCTCATGGCCTACGGTGAAGCAAAGGCTGCCGCGCCGAGAATGGCTGCCGTATATGAGGACTCGTATGCTGATGTTGACAGCGCCCTTGATGATATCCTTGTAAGAGAGGAGGAGACTTTCTCTCAGCAGCTTTTAAGGCTGATAGATGAAAAGGGCCTTACCGATGTTCAGACCTATAAGAAAGCTAATATCGACCGCAAGCTCTTTTCAAAGATCAGGAGCAACAAGGACTACACCCCGAAAAAGTCTACCGTCCTTGCCTTTGCCATAGCTCTGGAGCTCGACGTTCCTCAGACGCAGGAGCTGCTTGAAAAGGCCGGCTATGCGCTGTCTCCCAGCATAAAATCCGATGTGATAGTAAAATACTTCATATCTCATAGAAACTTCGATATCTTCACGATCAATCAGGCACTGTTCTCGTTCGATCAGTCTCTAATAGGCGTCTGAAAATTGTCGCTTTTAAAGCGACCAAATACCGCCTCCTGTGTGTTATTATATGGTTGTAAACAAAAAAACAGCCTAAAACACAACAGGAGGTATTATTATGAGAAAAGGTTTGACAGAGATAGTCTTCATCATTGACGAGAGCGGTTCCATGTTCTCACTGAAGTCCGATACTATAGGCGGCTTCAATTCAGTTATCGGCGAGCAGCGCGGCAAGGAGGGCGAAGCGGTCGTATCTACCGTCCTCTTCAACACACACAGCAGGGTCCTTCATGACAGAGTTCCCATCGGTGATGTATCCGACATGACCCCTGACGACTACAGGCCGAACGGTTGCACAGCCCTTTTAGACGCAGTCGGCGGAGCTATCAGGCATATCGGCAATGTGCACAAGTATGCAAGAAGAGATGACGTTCCCGAGCATACCCTCTTCGTCATCACCACTGACGGCCTTGAAAACTCCAGCAGAAAGTACAGCGTCTCCAAGGTGAAGTCCATGATCTCGCGCCAGCAGGAAAAGTACGGCTGGGAATTCATATTCCTCGGTGCGAATATCGACTCAGTAGAGACTGCACGCTCCTTCGGCATAGATGAGAGCAGGGCAGTAAATTACAATGCTGACCGCAAGGGTACGTCTGTAATGTATGGGGCAGTGTGCGCAGCAGTTTCTGAGATCCGCAGAAACAGAGGCCTCGGCTCTGAAAATATGGCATGGCGCGAGGAGGCAGATGAGGACTTCAACAACAGGTAATTACCGGCAGAGGGCAGGGTTATCTCCTGCTCTCTGATTTTGCGTATTTACATTTCTGTTCTTTTGTGCTATATTATTATCGGAGATGATACTTATGAAAGACCTTTATATAAGCTCGCAGGCTGACCTTGAAAATGCCGTTGAGGAGTACGGCTTTCTGCCGTATTTCAGAAACAGCGTGGAGGGCTTTTCGATAGAGGAGCATATTGACCCGCGCTTCTGGTTCTCTGCCGAGGAGGGCGCATGGGAGTGGAAAGGCCCCGTTATCAGGAGCACAGGCTGTGCTTACGGGAAGTTCTTTGAGAAAAAGGCCGTTTATGTCAGCCGCAAATGGTTCCCTGAGCTTGCAAACTACAGACGAGACGGCTATGACTTTGACGCCCTGTATGATGACGGCTTAGCTAAAAGAGCCGACAAGACCCTTTATGACCTCATCGCGGACAATGAGCCCGTTATCTCAAAGCAGCTCAAAAAGCTCGGCAATTACCGCAAAGGCGGCAACAAGGGCTTTGAAAGCTCAGTGTCAAGGCTGCAGGAGCAGTGCTATATCCTGATCAGTGACTTTGTCTATATGAAGGATAAGTCCGGCAGAGAGTATGGCTGGGGCGTGGCTGAATATTCAACTCCCGAGACCCTTATGGGCAGCGCCTTTACGGATAATGTCTACCGCCATGAGCCTGAGGAGTCATATGAGCTGATATTTGATCACCTGCGCACTATCCTGCCGGACGCGCATGAAAGCGACCTTAAACGGCTGCTGCGGTGAGCAAAGCGTTCTGCGTTCAAAGCGGAGCGCTTTTTTCGCGCCGGCGATTTCTTGTCAGGTTTTAAGGTGCATAATATACGATTTTTTGCGAAACTTCTGCGCTCTTTTGGCGTTTGTGCTATTGACAGAAATGCGTGAATAGTATATAATAACTGTGTATGGACAGGCGGAAATATCTGTCTTAAAAAAGAAAGAAAAAAGAAAAGAGACAAAATTTGACAGGAGGAACCCTATGAACAAGATACTTTGTTCTGCGATCTCGGCTGTGTGCGCGTGTGCATTTCTGGCAGGGTGCGCAAACCCCTTCGCAAAAAAGGAGGAAGAAGACACCACAATGTCGGGCTATTCCTACGATGCGAACACCGCGCAGAAGGAGCAGGCATATTCGTGGCTTCTTGAGCCCTCGATAGATGCTGACAACATCATAACCTTTGATGCCAGCCAGGTCGATCCCGATAACGAAAAGAGCACAATGTGCGAGAACTATTCCGTTATCAGAAGAGGCGGAAAGTACGGCCTTATAGATTACGGCGGCAATATAATAGTTCAGCCGGATTACGATGACTATTACGCCTGCTGGTGCGGAGAGATCGTCCTTTTCAATGTTGTTGACGAACAGAACGACTACTATGAGTACTGCACTATTGACAGCTCCAACCAGATAGTTGACTACGTGAGCGACCATTCAGACAACGCTCCCGAGTATTTCTGGAACGACGCCGACAGCCAGATATATGTAAAGCGCAAGAATGAGGACTACGGCAGCAAGTATACCGGCAAAAAGGCAGTTGTAGTCGGTGAGGCTGATATCAGTGAGGCCGGCGGTGACAGCTATGAGATAACCCCTAAGGAGGGCACTCTTTACGGCCTTGCCAAGAAGGATGAGCTGATAATCGACCTTAAATACGTGGATTATTATGCACCTGCATATAAAGGCGCAGGCAAGACTGCAATAGCCTTCCAGGACAGTGAAGGCAAATGGGGCTATGTAGGCTCCGACGGCCAGACCATTGTTGACTTCAAGTGCGGAGGCGACCTTAACGCTTACTGCGGCGAGGTTATAGACGATCTGGACAAGGTGCACCCGTATCTGTTCTCTGCTGATTTTGTACCTGTGCTGGTAGATTCCTTCTACGGCTATTACAGCATAGAGGGCGAATGTGCCGTAACTCCCGGAGAGTTCGAGCAGGCAAGACCCGTACACAACGGCAGGGCATGGGTAAGGTCGAACGGTATGTGGGGCGTTATACAGCTCGGCGAGTATGTTGAGCCTATAGTTACCACTACGACCACCACCACGACCTCTACCACTACGACGACATCATCTTCGTCTGTCTCAACTACTGCATCATCACTCTCAGAGACCACAACTCTGCCGACCGAGACCACTCTCTCGACCTCAGACACACTTCTTCCCGATACGGGAACGGAGATCCCCGTGGAGCCTCAGCCTGACGTGACCACCGAACCTCAGCCCGATGTACCTGTCGAGCCGGTGGTACCGGATCAGCCGCAGGAGACACCAGCTGAATAATAAAGTCAGAGCGGAAAGGAAAAAGCCTTTCCGCTTTTTTGTGCAGAAATTTGACATTGTTTTTTTGCTGTGGTATAATATTTCTGTATTTTGGGCTGTAACTGTGATAGGCTTTGTGCTTTGTCCGTTTCATTACTTAACTAGGAGGAATAAAAATGATTTGTGATAAATGTGGTATGCAGCTGCATGAGAATGCAAAATTCTGCCCACGATGCGGCGCAGCCGTAAGTATCTCCGAGCCGCCTGTGAGCGAGCCGGTGCGTATTCCTGTGCCGGAGGCGGCACCTGACGGGAACTCTTATGTCGGGACGCTTGCCAGACACAGTAAGCTGGTGGGCGTCATGATCGATATAATATCAGTGTTCTGGTTTTTGCTGGAGCTGCAATTCGCCGAAATGATGGATATGAATTTCAAGCTGATCTCGGCCGTCAGCTTTCTGATAGTCTCAGCCTGCTATGCGGTCAGGGTGGTCATGTCAAGGCCTTATATGGGTCAGAATGCTTACTGCCGCAAATGCATGGGCTTCACACCTCATAACGGCGGTGTGTGCGGAGTCTGCTATTCAAACTATTCCAAAAAGCTCTCTACAAAAAAGACGATGATGGCATTTGTGCCTGCTTCATATCTGTTATCTATGCTGCTGGTGCTTATCAGCGAAAGGACCGACGCCGGCCAGATAGTGCCGGTATTTATCGGATCTGGAGTGTATGCCCTTTATCTCGCACTCAGCCACGGCACGAGGGTCATACTCGAGATCGCAAAATATGCAGCTCTTTTCTGTCCCGTGCTGTTCTGGATAATGGACGTGCCTTTTGTTGATGAAAACGATCAGGACAGCACCAAGACAGTCATTCTCGTTATCTGTCTGCTGCTCGTTATCATTCTGTCGGTCGCTTTGCTTGTGAGCAATGCGGCTTCAACGGGTGAAGAGCGCTACTGTCATCACTGCAAGAGGATAACAAGGCACAACTATTTCGGCGTGTGCACCGAGTGCTATACAGATCCCAGTGCGATGCTCGGCTCAGGCGTTATCGCAGCAGTGCTGTCGCTGGCATCAATGGGTATATGGTATGATACCTTCGGTGACAGATTTATGTGGTGGCGTGTCTCGCTCATAATGCTGATAGCTGTTCTCTATAAGATATATATGTATCCTGCCATCATGGCAAGACGTACCGAGCAGGCAGCAGCCGTTGCGATTTACTGGCTCAATCTTCTCCTTGGCTGGACAGGTATCCTCTGGCTCGTTCTCCTTATCTGGGGCAGTACCGGAAGGGGCTTCGGTTCCTCAAAGGTGGATATAAAGATAGACGCCTCTGCTTTGCAGAATGCAGGTATACCTATAGGCAATGCTTACATACCGCCTCAGCCGCAGCCTGAAAAGTCAATGATCGACAGCTTTGAGGAGCTCAAAAAGCTTCACGAAATGGGAATGCTCACCGATGATGAGTTTGAGCAAAAACGCAGGGAGTTTGTAAGCAGACTGTGATATTGCGCTCTGCCTGCGGTATAATATAAATGTCAGGTTAATATTGTTTTTTACGTATAGAAAGGTTGATACTATGAGCGAAGAAAGGATACCCAAGAGAAGTGAGGTGCCCGAGGAGTATAAATGGGCGCTTGAGGATATCTACGAAAGTGACGAAAAATGGGCCGAAGACCTCGAAAAGCTGAAGGCCTTCCCTGAGAGGATAGCCTCGTTCAAGGGCAGGATCAGCACCGATCCTGAGGCTCTGCTCGAATTTCAGAGGCTTACCGATGAGCTTGCCGTTCTTGCCGACAGCCTCGGCAATTATGCCCAGAGGCGCTCTGACGAGGACACTGCAAATTCATTCTATCAAGGTCTTATCGGCCAGCTTATGAGCGTTTATACCGAGGTCAGCTCGTCCTCCAGCTTTGCTACCCCAGAGATACTCTCAGTTGACGACGAGACCTTTGAAGGGTTTTACAAGGCTGAGCCTGCACTTGAGCTTTACAGGCTGAATTTTGACCGTATGAGAAGACAGAAAAAGCATATCCTTTCCGAAGCCGAGGAGCGTATACTGGCTCTTTCAGGAGAGCTCGGAAGAACGCCCGAGAACATCTTCTCAATGTTTTCCGATGCAGACCTTCGCTACCCCGACGCAGAGGATAAGGACGGCGTAAAGCATCAGGTGACCGACGGCAGCTATGTTCCTCTGATGAAGTCACAGGACAGAGTCCTCAGGAAAAACGCATTTGAGGCAATGTACCACACCTATGACAAGTTCAAAAACACTGTTGCCGCCACACTGTCTGCACAGACAAAGTCTGTCAATTTCTATTCAAAGGCAAGGCACTACAGCAGCGCCCTCGAAGCATCTCTCGAAAACAATGAGATCCCTACCGAGGTCTATACCAACCTTATAGAGGCCGTTCACGAGAATATGCATTATATGTATGACTATGTGAAGCTTAGAAAAGACCTTCTCGGCGTTGATGAGCTGCATTTTTACGATCTTTATGTTCCTGTCGTGTCTGACGTTGATATGAAGATAACCTTTGAAGAGGCCAAGCAGACCGTCCTTAAAGCCCTTGAGCCTATGGGTGAGGACTATCTTAAAATTATCCGTGAGGGCTTTGAAAACCGCTGGATAGACGTCTATGAGAATGAGGGCAAGACCAGCGGAGCATATTCCGCAGGCGCAAGAGTGCACCCCTATGTTCTGCTGAACCATAAGGATACTCTCAATTGTATGTTCACTCTTATCCATGAGATGGGTCATTCCGTTCATTCTTACCTCTCAAACAAGACCCAGCCCGTTGCCTACGCAGATTACTCGATCTTTGTGGCAGAGGTCGCATCCACCTGCAATGAGGCTCTTCTTATGCAGTACCTGTTAAAGACCACAGAGGACAAAAAGCAAAGGGCATACCTTATAAACTATTTCCTGGAGCAGTTCAGGACCACTCTTTACAGACAGACTATGTTTGCAGAGTTTGAGCTGAAAATAAATGAGATGACCCAGAACGGAGAACCGCTCACTGCCGAAAATATGTCCGAGATATACGGAGAGCTCAATAAGCTCTATTTCGGTGACGGCATAGTTCTCGATGATGAGATAAAGCTTGAATGGGCGCGTATACCTCATTTTTACTATGATTACTACGTTTATCAGTATGCTACGGGCTACAGCGCAGCTATAGCTTTGTCACAGAGGATACTGAATGAGGGCGAAAGCGCTGTCAGGGACTATATAGGGTTCCTCAGCGGCGGCTGCTCAAAGGACCCGATATCACTTCTGAAGGGTGCCGGAGTCGATATGAGCACCACAAAGCCGATAGCTGACGCACTTAAGATGTTCGGTGAGCTCATTGAAGAAATGAAAGAGCTTATGAACTGATGAGGGCAGAAACAGTGACTGTTCAGAAACCGTTTGATGAATAAATAGTTTCTGAACTGTTAACAAAAATATCTCAAAAAAAACACTTGACAAAGAGTACGGAATGTGTTATAATGCATTGGTAAAAACAAAGCAGAACATGATCCGTTCTCACCTCAGGCGCTTACAGCATGGCTGTAAAGCAGTGAAGAGGTCAATATTGTCGCTTTTTTTGCGGTGTTATTGCGGGTACGGGTCATTATGCGTATCCGTTTTTTATTTATTCCAGATAGTGGGGGTGCTGTGTCATAAGCAAAAAGGAACATGAGATCAACGAAGATATCCGCGACAAGCAGCTGCGCGTTATCGGCGTTGACGGGGAACAGCTTGGTATCATGAGCGCTGACGAGGCGCTGAAGATAGCGTATGAAAAGGACCTTGACCTTGTCAAGATCGCTCCGCAGGCGGCTCCGCCTGTATGCCGTATAATGGATTACGGAAAGTATATTTTTGAACAGACGAAACGCGAAAAGGAAGCGAGAAAGAATCAGAGAGTCATCGACATCAAGGAGATCAGGATGTCATCGACGATCGACACTCATGATTTTAACGTAAAGGTCAATCAGGCTGTTAAATTCCTTAACGGAGGAGACAAGCTGAAGGTATCTGTAAGGTTCCGCAAGAGGACTGTGGCGCATCCGCAGTTCGGCGAGGAGCTTCTGAACAAATTCAAGGAGGCTGTTTCCGAGGTCGGTGTAGTTGACAAGCCGTCCAAAATGGAGGGACGAAGCTTAGTTATGTTCGTTTCTCCGAAGCCTAATAAGTAAGCAGGC
>CACXFU010000130.1 GCA_902767035.1 uncultured Ruminococcus sp. | reverse complement strand
GATAGCCGTGCGGCGAGCACCCCGAAGGGTATGGACTGCAAAAGGCAAGTGCCTGACCGACAGGGTGCATAACTATAGTGCATAACTGTTTAACAGGTGCGACCACTAACTTGCCGCTCAAACAAGAGTACGGCGTGAGATAGCCGTGCGGCGAGCACCCCGAAGGGGTGGTTGAATGGTTTCGCTTTTATGAGTGTGCGCGCTGACACTACCAACTGCTTGTGTAGGATAGAGTTATTCTTAACAACGTTTGATTAGATTTTTCGATGCCTGCTCCTACTAAAAAGCGACCTCCTCACGCACCCCACAAGGGGGTACAGTCGGTCGCTGTGAGAAAACAGTGGTTCAATTGCATCGTCAATCGTTGTCCGGACGTTTGCACTTTAATGATTGAGTTACGTATGGTTTCAGTACCCCCACTAACAAATTCTTATTTATGAACAAAAAACTGCCGCAGGACGTTGTATTATCGTTCTGCGGCAATACTTTTCTGTAATATTGCGTGATATCACTGCGCCTACAGCCCGTGTTTGTGCAGTTTATCCCACTTTTTATCCTCCTCGGAATAATAGCCGTCATCGTCCTCATCGTCAATGACGTTGTACTCCTTGCGAGGATACTTTATCTTGTCGGACAGCTTCTCTATCAGGTACAGCTTCGAGGCCGTATCCTGAAAGTCCAGCTCTGCCCTGTCGGTCAGGGGCTGAGGTTCTGCTGTGCCGTCTTTTTTTCTTACCGTAAGCGTTGACTCACCACTGTCTGACAGCTCACAGACAAGCACTCCTGAATTCGTCTGATATGACTTTTTTATACTGTCATAATAGAGCACATACTCAAGATAGCTGCCGCTAAAGCCTCTGCGCTGAGAATGCTCGATGCGGTCATCATAGATGCGCGTGTAAACATCTGCGGTGCGGTAATAGGCGAAATACCAGTAAAGCAACGCCCCCACTGCAATATTCAGCACGCCCAGCACCAGCAGCACTATCTCTATTATAACATTCTGCGCCAGGAACGACAAAGCCACTATCACTGCGCCCAATATGAAATTTTTAAACATATTCCTGCGCATTTTTTTATGCTCTGTCAGATCATGGAGAGCCTTCTGCTGACGCTCTGATCTGGTGAGCTTCGGTGGGTATTCGTACAGAAGCATATTTATCCTGCCTCACATTATGATGTCTGCGGTCACGGCGCCGGTGACCCTGATAAGTTCCTTCGGGTCAATTATTATCTGAACTCCGATGCGTCCGCCGCTTATGATTATCTCGTCAAACCCAAGGCAGGAGCTGTGCAGCACCGTGGGGTACTTTTTCTTCATTCCTACAGGCGTGCAGCCTCCCCTGATATAGCCCGTCACCTGATTGATCTCCTTGACGTGTATCATGCTGACAGACTTCTCGCCAACGGCAGCAGCTGCGGCTTTAAGGTCAAGCTCCTTGTCAACAGGCAGCGCGAACACGAAGTATCCTCCGCTTTTGCCCTTTGTCACAAGCGTTTTGAATGACTGCTCATAGCTCTGCCCCAGCTGATCGGCAATGTGGCAGCCGTCTATGAACTCACTGCACTCATAGGTGTTTATCCTGTAAGGCGCCTTCTCGCGCTCCAGGATACGCATAGCATTAGTTTTAAGCTCTTTTCCCATTACTTTGAGTTCCTGACTATATCTGCGATTATCTCGGCGCACTTGTCATAGCCAAGCTTTCCGCTGTTGAGGGTTATATCGTAGCTGAGCATATCTCCCCACTTTTTGGTGGTGTTTGCGTTGTAGTAGTCAGCCCTCTTTTTGTCATACCTTTTGAGCACGCCCTGCACCTCATCGAGAGGTACGTCATGCTCATTCACAGCACAGGACTGTCTCTGTTCAAAGTCAGAATTTATAAACACATTGAGAGTTTTGACCTTGTTTTTGAGGATAAAGTCAGCGCACCTGCCGACTATGACACAGCTGCCCTCATTGTTCACTATATCGTGGATGACCGAGGTCTCGGCTTCAAATATGCGGGAGGGATAATCCTTGCCGAAAAGGCCCAGGGGCTTCGTGAATGGGCTTAGCAGAGCCTCCTCATACTTGTGTATCTCCTCAAGAGGTATACCGCTCACCTGGGCTGCAAGCTCAACTATCTGCCTGTCAAAGCATTTCACTCCGAGCTTTTCCGCCGTAAGCTTACCGATAGCCGAACCTCCCGAGCAATAAGTTCTGCCTATAGTAACTACCTTGATCTTTGCCATATAAACTCCCCACTTTCTGTGATAATTATATTTTAAGTAAAGTATAGCATTATCGCAAACGTTTGTCAACTTTTATTGCAAAGCCTCAGAGAGCAGTTCATCAGGCGTACACAGTGCACAAATATTCACCCTGATATTTGGTTATTCTGCCGCCATAAATTGCCTTGCTCACGAACGTATATATTACAGAGCACATCAATAACAGACTCTCTGAAAGGATATGATATTATGAAAAAAGCACTGATAATGATAACAGTCATGACGGCAGGCCTTATCCTCAGCGCCTGCGGAGATATAAAAAACACATCGTCAGACCACAGCAGCATAAAGGTGCCTGCTGTCACTCTGCCGGACAGCTCATCTGTTCCCGATGATGATCCATCGGTCCCTGTACCTCCGGACACCGAGCCTGAAACAATGAAGTTTTTTTCCTCTGAGCTGGAAGAGCTAGCCGTGAGCGAGGATGAAGCCTACGGCGGCAAGGTCTATAACGGGAACGATTTTCTGATAAGAAGCAGCTCAGGTTATATAGGCGAGTTTGAAAGCAGCGCAAACTTCATAATCGAAACTCAGAAGTCTCTGGACAGCTTCTGTGAAAAGTATGATATCGAGATCGACAGCTCAGACTTTTTTGACAGCCTTGGCAATAAGTCGACACCCGATGTTTCCTCGGATATACCTTCGATAAACGGGTATCATGTGGTAGTCACGTACAGCGGCTACAGCTTTGACGGCTCACACCCAAAGGCCGGCGGAGTGCTGATAAAGGACGATATGATGAGGTTCGTCTGCACGGCTGCAAGCCTTTCAAGGGGCGAATATGAGGGCGCAGATGAATTTCCGGAAGTTATGGACGGGTATCTTTTCATAGCGGCTGTTCCGGTGACTGAGTTCAGGTCATTCAGCTACCCGGGTTGGGAGTACCTTGCCGATGAAGATACTGAGCCGGAGCCGGAGCCTGTTTCTGCGCCCGATCCGGACACAGGAAATGCCGATATAGTGCTGCTTTACAGGTATCAGAACTGGGCGTGGGGAGTGCAGGACAGCGGTATGTTTATTGATACGAGCGGAGCGGCTTACAGGTTTGAATTTGCAAACGGCGAGAGCTACGATTACGAAACGCTGAGCGGAAAAGAGTTTATGGACGAGCTCAGAAAAATACAGGAGAGTGAAGCTCCGGAGGAATATGTAAATAAGGGCTTGATAGAGGAGATCATCAGGCTTATACCTGAGGTGAACAAGAACGCAGAGCGCACAGAAGAGTACGTCGCCTGCGACGCCGGCCAGCACACGTTCTACGTAGTTGAGGGCGATGAGCTCACCGATCTGTGGTCAACAGGCGACACAGACCGCAGGCTTTTAGACCCTGCCGCAGAGAAGATCCGATATATATTGGAGAACAGCTGATCTTTACAAAACAAGACCGCCCTCATATGAGAGCGGTCTATCATATTATCAGCTACTAATTATTATTTGCCACGCTTAACGTAGGTCGTGTGCAGGAGTTCGTGAGCCTTGTGGCTGCCGGGGTTCTCGAAGAACTCGTCATAGAGCATTGTCATAACCGGGCTTTCATGAGATCTTCTGAGCGGCAGATCATTGTCAAGATCATAAAGTGCCTTTGCTCGGATTCCCTGGAGATCAACGAAGTTCCTTACGCTCGAAGGCTGGAGAGGCTGTCCGCCGCCGTTGATGCAGCCGCCGGGACAAGCCATGATCTCTACGAAATCATACTTCTTCTCGCCGGAGATGATCGAATCAACGACCTTTCTCGCATTTCCGAGACCGGAAGCAACACATACCTTAACGGTAACTCCGCCAACTGTGTAGTCAGCTTCCTTGATGCCTGTTGTTCCTCTTACCTCAGTGAATTCAAGTGCCTTGCACTCACCGTCAAGCTTAACAGCTGCGGTTCTGAGAGCTGCCTCCATAACACCGCCGGTAGCGCCGAATATAGCACCTGCGCCCGAAGCAGTCTCGAACGGATCATCGAACTGACCGTCAGGCAGAGCGTTGAAGTTGATACCTGCTCTCTTTATCATCCTGCCGAGCTCTCTTGTTGTCAGAGCAACATCAACATCGTCGATGTCGAGAGTTCTCTGCTCTTCTCTTGTTACCTCAAACTTCTTTGCGGTACAAGGAATAACGCTGACAACAAACAGGTTCTTAGGATCAATGTTGTTCTTCTGGCAATAGTAGCTCTTCAGCACTGCGCCGAACATCTGCTGAGGTGACTTGCACGAAGACAGATGATCTACAAAGTCAGGATAGTAGTGCTCACAGAACTTTACCCAGCCGGGGCAGCACGATGTGAACATCGGCATAGTTCCGCCGTTCTGTATCCTCTCGATAAGCTCGTTAGCCTCCTCAACGATAGTGAGGTCAGCGGTTACGTCCATATTGAAGCACTCAACATCGCCGAGGCCCTTGATAGCTGAAACCATCTTGCCCTCAACATTGGTGCCTATCGGGTTGCCGAACTCCTCGCCGAGAGTAGCCCTTACAGAAGGTGCCGTAAAGAATACTACCTTCTTCTCGGGATCAGCGATAGCGTCCCATACCTTATCCTCACTGCTCTTCTCCTGCAGTGCGCCGGTAGGACATGCTACGATACACTGGCCGCAGCCAACGCAGGGCGACTCGCCGAGCGGTGCATCGAAAGCACAGCCGATATGAGTATTGAAGCCTCTCTGGATAGGTCCGATAACGGATATGCTCTGCATATTCTTACAAGCGGCAACGCATCTCATACAGTTAACGCACTTGTTGTTATCTCTTACGATATAAGCCGAAGTATCATCGATAGCCTTATCCATTACCTCAGCCTGGAACCTGTCCTCATCTGCGCCGTAGTCGCGTGCGAGCTGCTGGAGCTCACAGTTAGTGCTTCTTACGCAGGAAAGGCACTTCTTGTTATGATTTGAGAGAAGAAGCTCTATAGTAGTCTTTCTTGACTCTCTTACCTTAGGTGTGTTTGTCTGCACCTCCATACCCTCTGAAACAGGGTATACGCAGGCAGCCACGAGACCTCTGGCACCGGTAGCCTCAACAACACAGATACGGCAGGCACCTATGCAGTTGATCTCCTTCAGGTAGCAGAGCGTAGGAATGTCAACGTTTGCAGCTCTTGCAGCTTCAAGGATAGTAGAGCCTGCAGGAACGGTAACAGGTATGCCGTTTACTTTAAGATTAACAGTCTGAACATTTTCCATAAATGTGCCCTCCTTCCTTACTTTCTCACAATTGCCTTAGGTCTGCAGTTAGCGATACAAGCTCCGCACTTGATACACTTAGCCTTGTCTATCTCGTGAGCGGGGAGCTTCTTGCCGGGTGCGATGTAGTCGGTCTTGCTGATAGCGTCAGCAGGACAGTTTCTAGCGCACAATCCGCAGCCTACGCACTTATCCTTGATGATCTCATACTGGAGCAGCTCCTTGCAGACACCTGCTGGGCAGCGTCCCTCCTTGATATGAGCCTCATACTCTTCTCTGAACTGTTTGATAGTGGAAAGCACAGGGTTAGGAGCAGACTGACCGAGAGCGCAGAGCGAAGAGCTCTTCATATGGTTAGCAAGCTCGTCGATCAGATCGAGATCAGCCATTGTAGCCTTGCCCTTGGAGATCTTGTCAAGCAGCTGGTGGAGCTTCCTTGTACCTACACGGCACGGAGTACACTTACCGCATGACTCATCAACAGTGAACTCAAGATAGAACTTAGAAACGTCTACCATACAGTTATCCTCGTCCATAATGATAAGTCCGCCTGAACCCATCATAGAGCCCAGCTTAGCCAGTGACTCATAGTCGATAGGAGTATCTATGTACTTAGCAGGGATACATCCGCCGGAAGGTCCGCCTGTCTGAGCAGCCTTGAACTTCTTTCCGTTCGGGATACCGCCGCCGATCTCCTCGATGATCTCACGCAGAGTTGTACCCATAGGTATCTCAACAAGACCAACGTTTGTGATCTTACCGCCGAGAGCGAACACCTTGGTGCCCTTGGAGGTCTCGGTACCCATTGACGAATACCATGCAGCGCCCTTTCTGATTATCTGAGCGATATTTGCATAGGTCTCAACGTTATTGAGCAGTGTGGGCTTTCCGAACAGACCCTTTACTGCCGGGAACGGAGGACGGGGTCTCGGCTCACCTCTGTTACCTTCAATAGAGTTCATAAGCGCTGTTTCCTCACCGCATACGAATGCGCCTGCGCCGAGTCTGATCTCAAGATCAAAG
>CACXFU010000129.1 GCA_902767035.1 uncultured Ruminococcus sp. | reverse complement strand
GGCGCGATAAACGCGGCGGATCTTCTGAAAATGAAGGCGCATATGAAGGGTGTTACCTTACTTTGGAAATGATGGAAAAAGCTCCGCAAAAGCGGAGCTTTTTTGGTTGCTTTACAGGGGCTGCGCGACAGGGTATTGGTCTTTGACAGGGCGAGCCTGTGTGTGCAGCATTATGTATTCTTCGTCGGTCTCGTCTACTATCTCAAAGCCTACGGCCTTGTACATCTTTACGGCGTAGTTTTGCTTTTGTACCGCCAATGAGGAACGGGCGTAGCCGGCTTTTTGAAGCTTATCAAGCATTGACCGCATCAACGCTGTGCCGATGCCTTTGTTGCGGTACTCCCGATACAGAGAGATCGCAAAGGAGGGCGTTTCATCATCGATGTGCCCGTAATCATTCATAATGCGAACCCAGACGGCTCCTACTATTCTGCCGTCAGCCTCGGCCGCAAGTGCCATATCGCCGGGCTTTTTTCCGAAGCCGGCAACATAGAGCTGCAATTCGGGCTTATAGATTATGTCTCTCGGCGGAGCGGCTGCGCCCTCGGGCACGAAGATAGCTTCGTAGAGAAAGTCATCAAGTACGCCGTACTCGCTCTCTTTGATATCTCTTATAATGTAGTTAATGTAGTCCATATTACCCCTTACGTCTGTGCTGTCAGTATTTTTCAAGAAGGCCCTCGCAGCCCTCAAGGACATCACGGTAGGTCTCCTCAAAGTTGCCCGTATACCAAGGGTCTGCTATATCGGAGCCGGCGCGCGGAGTATAATCGAGAAGCATTTTTAGCTTATCATCGGGATCCCCTCCGAGGATCCTCTCGGCGAGGGTACGGTTATACTCGTCCATAAGGATAATGAGGTCAAAGCGGTCATAATCGGCTCTGGTCATTTGTCTGGCGGCTCTTTTTTTATAGGGTATGCCCATAAGGTCGAGCTGCTTTTTGGCACCGCGGTGCATATCATTGCCGATCTCCTCGGTGCTTACGGCGGCAGACTCTACATAGAAGTCCGCCTCTCTGCCTGCCCTGCGGACAAGCTCTTTCATTACGAATTCTGCCATAGGTGAGCGGCAGATGTTCCCGTGGCAGACGAATAGGATCTTTACCATTTATTTATTTTCTCCTTTCAGATACAGCACCCACGGTCTCGGAAGTTTCACCCTACCTCACTATACATTGAGCTGCCGTCGGGGGTGATGCCTTTGGCGTGGAAGAGCTCATCTACTGTGACGAGCTCATACCCCTGCGCCTGAAGCTCGGGGATTATCTTATCAAGTGCTGCGACCGTCTTGATATTGCCCTCTGCGTCGTGCAGGAGGATTATGGCGCCGTCTTTGGCCTGTGCCAGTGTCTTCTCTACCCTTTCCTCTATCTCTACCTTTGAGTCATAATCATTGCAGCCATAGCCGCAGATAAAGGTGAGGTCTATCGTATCGAACATCTTCTGGTCAACGTCGATATAGGGGGGACGGAAAAACTTTGGTTCTTCACCGGTGATCTCTACGATCTTATCAGAGGTATATTCTATCTCCTGACTGATCTCGTCCTCGGTCATTTTTGTCATATAGGAATGGGTCTTTGAGTGGTTTGCTATCTCACAGCCCATTTCATAGGCACGCTTCACAACGTCTGAATTTGAATCAGTTATGTTATCGCCTATCAGGAAAAACGTACCTACCGCGCCGTACTCCTCAAGCTTATCAAGCACCAGAGGTGTTGCCGATGAGGGGCCGTCATCAAAGGTGAGGGCTATCACCTTGCCGTATTCAGAGGGTTCTTTATACTGTCTTTTGGTTACTGCCGGCTCGGCGGAGTCTGTTTTCTCCTGCTTTGATGAGGCATCTGCCTTGCTCTCCTGAGAGCCCTTCTTCGCACAGCCCACTGCTGTTATCATCCCTGCTACAGCTGCACCAAGTATAGCAAGCTTCAAATATCTGTTCATAATATCCTCCATATCAACAAGCCCCTGAAACGACTTTCGCTTCGGGGCTTATATTTATTCCATAGTTTTTGACCAGTCTATCGGGTCTATTCCGTTTTGTGAAAGGAACGCATTGACCCGCGAAAAATGCCTGCACCCGAAAAAGCCGTTATATGCCGAAAGAGGCGAGGGGTGCGCTGCCGTGAAAACTGCATGGGCAGGGTTTGTTATAAGCTGAGCCTTTGCCCTTGCGTTTGAGCCCCAGAGTATGAAGGCTATGGGCTTGTCACGTTCATTGAGCTTCATTATCACGGCGTCGGTGAGCTGCTCCCAGCCCTTGCCCTTATGTGAATTGGCCTGATTCTCTCTTACGGTGAGGACTGTGTTCATCAGAAGGACGCCCTGTCTTGCCCAGCCTGTCAGCTCTCCGCTTGGCGGCATGGGTGCGCCGATATCGTCGTGCATTTCTTTGAAGATGTTCACAAGGGACGGCGGGGGCTTCACTCCCCTTTTGACTGAAAAGCACAGGCCGTGAGCCTGCCCCGGATTATGGTACGGGTCCTGACCTATGATGACAGCCTTGACGTCCTCATAGGGAGTGTATCTGAGAGAATTGAAGATATCATACATATCGGGATAGACCGTGTAATGAGTGTACTCATATTTGAGAAACTCACGCAGCTGCAGATAATACGGCTTTCTGAATTCATCTGCAAGCAAAGCGTCCCAGCTGTTGCCTATATTAACCAATGCCGTTTGCCACCGTTCCTATCACGAGGCCGAGCACCAGAGCTGCGACCAGAGCGAGGACGATTATCCTCATTATCATAGGCTTTTTCTGCTCTACGGGAGCATATGCCTTTTTGCTGTTGTTGTTAGCCATTTTAAAACCTTCCTTCCGATCGGTTCAGAATCTCTTTATATGCTGGATAAGCAGCGCACAGGCTGTTACCGCGAGGTTATACATTATGACAAAGGTCGCACTTATCTGTACGAATGAGCCTGCGAGCATCATCACTGCACAGATGACCATTCCCAGCAGTGCTGCGCTTGAAAGGACTGCTGCACCGAGCTTTGTTGAAAAGGCAAGACGCTTTGCGCCGATGACGAGCATGGCAAGTGATGGGAAGCGTCCGCTGCAGAGCATTGAAGAGCTCTCTCTCGGGGCGTATTCGGTCTCCTTCTCAAAGGCCTCGTTATACCTGAATGAGAGGAGCCTTATGCTGTTCTTTGAAACGCCGAACATATCGGCGATGAGATCTTTTGTGAGGAAGCCGTCAACGCTTCTTATCACTATTGAGATGCCCTCGCGCTCAAGCTCCTGCATCCATCTTGATACCGCTAAGCTGGGGCTTACGGAAACTGCGAAGACTGCACACACTATGCCTGAGATGGAGAGGTAGATAACGGTATTGTCGCCTGCATACTCCTTCTCCTTGGCGAGGGTGGGCAGGCCGTCTATGGAGTGGTTCTCCATAAGCTCTCTGGCGCCTAACAGGACTCTTCTGTTATCTATCCAGCCGGAAAGACCCATACCGTCTTCAAAGATGTAGCTCTCAACGGGGTAAAGGAGCTCTGTCTTGCCCCTGAGCATTTTATAGAAGGTGGGCTTCAGAACGCTGCCCGCCTGACAAGCAAGGCTTGCCGCATTGAGGATACAGTCCTCTATCGAGACTGTAGACATTATTTTCAGGTTTGAAAGCTCGATCATTCCCTCGGGGAAGAGCTGTGAGCTGTCTGCAAGGACGGTATTGGTGTCTGAAAAGTCCTTGACTGAGGAATAGCCCAGCATAACTGCAGAATACTGGAGATATTTCTTGGTCGCCCTTGCGAGGGGGACATTAACTATCAGCATAGATGCTACCGACGCACACATTGAGATAACGCCTGAGAATGCTGCGAGAGCCACAAAAAGCTTTTCGGGCTTTGTCTGTGCGCCCTTATCAAAGAAGAGCGAGAGAACGCCTATTATAACGGCTGCGATGAGAATGGGGTAGCTCATCTTTCTTGCGTACTCATCCGAGACATCGGGAGTATAGCTGTTTTTAACGAAGCCGTCAACGAACTCAGTCTTTCTGACGGTAGCTATCTTAGGTGAGCCCTCTGTCATGCCTCTGGTGAAATTCTCAGCGGTCTCGCTGTCAGCTATCGGCTTGACGGCATAGCGCTCAAAGTCACCTGCCACATATCTGAAATTGCGCTCGGTGCGCCTGATTATCATGAATTTGCCGAGAGTGTTTATCATAAGGCCGAGGATAGCTACGCTTGTATAAACGTGGTAGAAGCCTGACCTTACGGATTCCGGCTCAAAGAGGTTGACTATGCCGACGATGACTGCCGAGAAGATCGACAATGCCGACAGGGAATCGCAGTCTGCTCTGTGGAGGAAAAGGTTTTTCATGCCCTTTACCATTACGTTATAGGTAACTGCCACAGAGATAAGGCCAAGTATCGTATGGGTGAAAACGTATGCCGAGGGGCTGATAGTTCTGTCAAAGGTCTTTATTATCGGCCACTCCATATCATTGGCGAGGGTGATGAACACCGAGAAAACGCTGGTGAACATCAGTATGCAAAGCCTTATGAAAAGGTTGTTTTTGATCTCAAGTATATCTGCAAGGACCTTCGGGGCGTCTTCAAAGCGCTTGAACTCCTCCATATCGTGGAGACGTCTTCCGCTCCTGCGCTCCTCCTCTTCCTCGCGCTCAAGCTCCTCGAGCCATTCCTCCTCCTGCTTTTCGGAATCAAGGACGAAATTCTCGACCTTGTTTCTTCTGCGCTTTTCAAGGATATTGCTCTTCTGCTCATAGCTTGCGTCATCGGGGATCTCGGCTCTGTCAAACTCCTCAGTCTTTGTGGAAACCTTGCCTGTAAGGCCGAGCTTTACATCGTCAAAGGTCTTTCTGTTCACGGGCTTCGCAGAGGGCTCGGGCTTGGGGGTGACTCCCCTCCTGCCTGCTATATCGGTGATGAGCTCTGCATTCTTTTCGTCCTCGGCAGTCTCTTCTGCCTGAGTTTCGGTCTGATCGGTCATCTTATCGAGAGCTTCAAGAATGGCATCTACCGATTTTTTCTTATCGGGGTCAAGTTCTGCCTTCGGCTCTTCGGCCGGCACTTCCTGAGCTTCCTCCTGCTTATCGGTCACGGGGGGCTGCTCCGGCTCTTTATCGGCATCAGAGGGAAAAAGCTCATCTATCTTCTCTATGACCTCTGCTGCGTCCTCGGCCTTTTCGGGCTCAGGCTCAGGGGCGGTCTCGGGCAGAACGGGCTTCTCTATCTTCGGAGCCTCCTGCACCTTATCGGGAAATGCCTTGTCGATATCCTCAAGGATCTTTGCAAAATCAGTATTCTGCTCATAATCCGAATCGTCGTCCTCCTGAACGAGAATGGGCTCAGCTGTCTTTCTGATCTTCGGGGTGGCTTCACCGCCCTGAACAAAGTCGCTGTTGCCGTCATAGATCTCGTCATCATCATCGGAAATATTATTGAATCCAAACCTATCCGCCATTAATACTTCTCCTTTCGGATCATTTTCTGCGCTGTCTTACGGCCTCATACATGAAGATCCCTGCCGCGACCGACGCATTCAGAGAATTTATCCTGCCCATCATAGGCAGACTAAGAAGAAAATCACATTTTTGCTTTATGAGCCTTCCCATACCGAAGCCCTCTGAGCCTATGACAAGGGCCATAGGGCCTGTCAGAGAGACGTTCGTATAGTCCTCACCGCTGCCGTCGGTACCGTATATCCAGATGCCCTTCTGCTTGAGCTCATCGATACAGGCGGCAAGATTTTTCACCCTTGCCACGGGCAGCCAGTTAACGGCACCCGCAGAGGTCTTATACACTGTTGCATTAAGAGAGGCGCTCCTTCTCTCGGGGATTATCACGCCGTGAGCTCCTGCGGTCTCGGCCGTCCTGATTATAGCGCCGAGGTTGTGCGGATCCTCTATCTCATCACAGATGACAAGGAAGGGATCTTCGCCCTTTTGCTCAGCTGCTTCAAGCATAGCCTCAACGGTGGAATACTCGGCGCAGGCAGCCATTGCCACCACGCCCTGGTGCGATGCTCCGCCGGACATATGGTCAAGCTTCTGAGACTTTGCCTGCTTGACGACTATGCCCTTCTCCTTTGCAAGCCTTATTATATTGCTTATCGAGCCCTTTGCATCGGGATCTACAAAGACGGTATCTATGAGCTTTCCCGACTTCAGAGCCTCCGTAACGGGGTTGCGCCCGACTATCAGCTGCATTCCCTCAGGAACGCTCTGGGAGCGCTTTTCCTGTTTATTATCATTGTTTCTCATCACATTATCCCTGACATAATAAAAGTACAAAACAAACCACGTTAATTATACCACAAAAAGCGCAAAAAGCCAATAGTTATTGTAAATTTTCTATCAGATTATACATTATAAACAAAAATCCTTCCGACATTTAAACAATTTGCCCACAGTAAACGCAAAAAAGCACCGACAGGCGCTTACCTGCCGGTGCTCGATCTGTCAACATTTTACTATTATTCTATTTTTACTCCGAAGGGGTCGTTAGGGGGCGATCGGAAAGCCCCCTAACAAAGCGAGTGCTTTTATATTAAATCATAACATAACTGTGTACGTGTAACTAAAAAGCAAAACACCGACAGGCGCTTACCTGCCGGTGCTC
>CACXFU010000128.1 GCA_902767035.1 uncultured Ruminococcus sp. | reverse complement strand
TCACCACAGCTTATTTACACCCTTTACGTGTGCCTTCATCTGCAGAAGATCTGCTGCGTTGAGCTTGTCGTTCTCGTCAACGTTTGCACAGTCGTAGTCGTAATCTTCAAGCGAGTTTATTCCCTTGATGTGGCTCTTAGCCCTCAGCAGGTCAGCCGCATTCAGGTTTCCGTCGCCTGTGATGTCGCCCGTCCTGTGAAGCTCTGCGTCTACCTCTTCGGCCTGTCCGTCAGTTACGCTGAACTCAACTGTCCTCGGCACGAACCCTGCCATTGAAACCAGTGCCGAATACTTTCCGTCCTCTAAGCTATCAACCGCAGCCTTTGAAGTTCCGTTCACGTCAGCGTCCTTTGCGATAGCGCCGTCCTTGTCGAAAACTGTTATCTCAAGTGCCGAATAATCATGCGTTTCCTTGCTTGTGATCTTGTCCATAACGTTCATCACAAGGCCTGTTTTAACAGTCTTTTCCTCACCGCAGACAGCGCACTTGTAATGTGCCGTGCCGTCAGCGTCAACGCCCTGCAGTGCAAATGCGTGGCCTGTCGCAGGCAGCGGCTGATAGTAGGTGTGTCCGCAGAAGCATATTCCTGCCAGCGCACCCGGAGTGGTGCAGGTAGGCTTTATGTTCACCGCATAGATATAGAAATGGTCATAAGGGTCATCGGGGTCGTGGGTAACATCAACTATGAAGTTTCCGTCCTTGTCCGTTGCCGGAGCATACTCAGCCCTGTTGTCACGGTCGCAGTATTCCTCGATCGGATCATCAACGCTTCCGTCCTCGTTTGGTTCCTTATAGTTGCCGTATACCGTCACCTTGGAACCTTTACCGTCATCGTAATCCATCGTAAAAGCGCCGCTGCCGATATACTCAACGCTGTCAGGAACATAAACGCTTTTCAGCTTTGGCAATGATCCGAAAGCTCCTGCTCCGATATATTTTAAGGTTGACGGCAGATTTATATTTCTCATCTCCAGATTCCCGCCGAAAGCGCTGGCGCCGATTACCTCGCAGCCGTAAGGTATAGTTACCTCCTGCAGGTTTATACAGTTAAGGAATGCAGCGTCATCGATCACTTTTATTCCGGCAGGCAGAACAACGTGCTCCAGATTTTCAAGTCCATCAAAAGCCTTGTTGTCGATGATGTCAACGCCCTCTTCGATCTCGACCTGAGGACTCTGATTGCACACCTTTATGACCCTCTTGTTCATGTCATAATAATGTGCTTCATCGTTGTAATATACCTCATACTTCTCGCCGGTCTCTTTAGTCAGGTTCCTGCCGTAAAGGATACCGTTTTTGAATTCAAATCTCGGATTGTTGATAACGTGTATCTCTTTAAGCTTATTACACTGCTGCCAGAATGCTGCTCTTTTTATGTAGGTAATGCTGCTGGGTATGGTCAGGTCAGTCATTTCCATTTCAGTCGAACCGCCGGTAGTAAAGTCAAGTATCCTTGTGACCCTATAGCCCCTTACCATAGAAGGTACGACCAGTTTAGTAGCCTTAGTATTATTGCAGCCTGTTATCCACACTCTTGTCTTGCCTTCCTCTTTTGCAAAGCCGCACTGCCAGTCGCCGTCATTAAAATATTCATAGACCTCATAGTCAGCCTGTTCAGCGCTTACTTTCAGATCGTTGAATATCGGCCTTCCGCCTATCGGCAGAGCCACCGCGCTTACAGCCAGCGCCGCCGAACATATCAAGCTAAGAATCTTCTTTGATCTCATAAAAATCACCTCACCTACATAATAGCATAAAAAATATAATAATGCTATTCGCTATTAATATAAAATAAATATGTATTATTTGTGTATATTAAACAAAAAGCCTGCGACTCACAAAAACCGCAGGCTTTAACAATTTTCACACTATCTTTCCCGAAGCCATTTTCATTACCCTGTCCGCATAAGCGGCCGCGCACTCCTCATGCGTGACTATCAGCACGGCTGCGCCCTCATCGGCAGCGGACCTTAAAAACTCGAACACAGTTTTAGTGTTCTCATCATCGAGATCACCCGTAGGCTCGTCCGCAAAGATGAAGTCAGGCTTTTTTATCACGGCTCTGGCTATCGCCATTCGTCTGAGCTCTCCGCCTGAGAGCTCCGCAGGCTTTGACGCTGAAAGCCCTGCTATATCGAGCCTTTCAAGCAGCTCCTCAGCGCGTTTGAGAGTATCTTCATCAGCCCTCTCATTGTAGAGCGTATAGGGCAGCATTATGTTTTGCATCACATTAAGGCTGTGAATAGCTGTCTGCCCCTGAGGTATAACCCCGAAGCGCCTGTTTCTGAGCCTTGAAAGCTCCTTGTCAGCCAGTGAATATATATCGCTGTCATCAAGCAGCACCCTGCCCTTTGTAGGCGCAAGCAGCCCCGACATCATATTGAGCACCGTTGTCTTTCCTCCGCCTGAGCGTCCCGTCAGCACAGTCACGGTACCCTCCTCAAGCCTGAGGGAGACATCGTCCACCGCCGAGAAGCAGTTTGCATTTTTGCTCTCTCTGATAAATTGCTTGGTCAAGCTCTCTGCTGAAAGCGGCATCAGTTATCACCTCTCAATATAACGCCTGTATCTATCCTGCTTATCCTGAATGCCGACACCGCCGCAGCCGCAGCACCCGTCACGATAGTGAGCACTATTGCGGCAGCCGCATAGCCTGCCACCGCACCGGCAGAGGGCAGCAGAAACGGCAGTCCCAGCAGATCCTCTATCAGGCCGCCGAACCCTACCATCACCACAAGCGCGATAAGCGTTCCTGCGGCACTTCCTACGATGCCTGTCAGCAGCGCCTCCTTCATAACGAGAGATGCAAGCTTCCCTCTTGACGCACCAAGCACCCTCAGCACAGCAAACTCTTTCTTCCTCTCATTAACGCTCATAGTGAACGCCAGCAGCATTATCACTGCCCCCAGCACCCACACTGCGCCGATAAGTATACCTATCACGCTTGAAACGCCCGAAAGGCTGTCAGCTACCCCTGAGATCATTTCCTTCGTCTGGATAGCCTTGACCTTCTTTACGTGCAGGTTTATGTTGTTCGTTACTTCCTCGGGGTTATAGCCGTCGGCAACATTTATCAGCACACATGACACCACATTATCTGGGTCAACATCTACAAAGTCGTTCATTTTCAGCTCCAGCGACGAGCGGATGAGCTCCTTTATCGTATCTGAATTTGTGAACACTGTAGTATCGTAGCTGGTGCCTGTTTTTTCAAGCTTAGCCGCAACATTCACCTTTACTCCGTAGAAATAGAGACTGTCTCCCACAAAGGCATTAAGGTCATTTCCGACCACAACATCATATGTATCCAGCTTTTTGCCGTAGCTCTTTTTCACCCACGGAGATATCGTAAAGTCAGTTTCGGGCTCATACCCGATTATCTGCACAGGCAAAGAGCAGCAGCTGGAGCTTGCAGACGCCAGAAAAAACTGCGCTGATACCTCGCCTACGCCCTCTATCTGAGAGATCTCCTCTACGTAATTCTTCCCCATATAGAAGTATCCCGTGCTCCCCTGCAGCACCATATCCTCAAACTTCTGCTTTGTTGTCGCGGAATACGGCACTACCATAACATCAGCGCCAAGCCTTGCCTCAAGCGAATCTATACCCTTTTCAAGGCTTGTCTGCGTCAGTGAACCGTCAAGCACTGTCAGTGTGAGCAGGGCCGTCAGCAGCACAAGCACTATAGTTCTTACGGGCTTGCCAAGCAGGCTCTTTACGGTCAGGTTCTTAAAACCGTTCATTGCAAAACTCAATCCTTTTCACGCACAATTATCGCATAAACGCAGGCAGCTGCCGCTATCAGCGCACTTATAACTATCACAGCAGGGCGCATCATCTCATGGCAGTGCATATCCTTCATCATACAGAGGTTTATAAAAACATTCGGCACAAAAGCAGTTATCAGTGCTGTAGGTACCATTGCGATAGCTATGCCCCTTTTGATGTCAGTCTTGCCAAGCACGATATTTACTACAGCCATTGCT
The DNA here is from genome assembly GCA_902767035.1 of uncultured Ruminococcus sp. Lineage (GTDB taxonomy): Bacteria > Bacillota > Clostridia > Oscillospirales > Ruminococcaceae > Hominimerdicola. The sequence goes on along the minus strand of CACXFU010000128.1, from coordinate 16,636 downwards.
GTCAGTGCTATACCCAGCGCGAACACGGCCTGCTCTGCCCAGTGGCAGGACATCCACATTCCGTCAGGCTTCTTTTCACACGCCGAAAACACCGTCTTTACGCCCGTTGTGAGACCTGCGCTAAGCACCAGCAGGATAATATCCAGCACCAGTGCCTTCTTACTTCTTTTCATATTCATTTTCCTTTCCTTATCCCTTATTGCAGGGTTTGATGCTTATTATATGCTTACTATTTTATATCAGTTGATCTTATCAGTCAATCTGAAATGATGATATCGTTGTCAAGCGATCTGTAAGACTTGCTGCTTTCAAGTGCAGTTGTCACGAAATTTTGTTACAGTATTGTTACTAATAAGTTAAATCTAAGTTAACGGAAATTGTGTTTTGATAACGTTATCTCCCGCTACCGCAGCTGTAGCTCTCCTCGCTCATAGGATATTTTTCCAGAAATTCTTCGCTCAGAAATTCCTCATCCTTGAAATGATCCTCAAGCTGCGCATCGCATTTGAGAAAATAGTCCTCTGTCTCCAGCTGCCTGCACCATGAGGCGTCAAGGTCATAAAAACGACCGTCTACCTTCACAATGTTCCACGCATGGAACTCCTCCTCGCCGTCTATGGCTGCGGTGCCGGTAACTATACGGCAGTCTATACCGCACTCTCTCAACATTCTGTACATCAGCACGCTGAACCCCTGACACAGTGCGTGCTTATATATCAAAGCACCATAGGCTGTTGATTTGAGGTGATAGCCCGAATTCTTCTTATGTATGATATCGTAATCAACATTAGCATATACGAAGTCATACACTGCCCTTACCTTCTCATAGTCGGTAGAAGTTTCATCAAAGGCAAAGCTTTGTATAGCTTCATCTATCGCCTGAGACACTTCCTTCTCCTGCTCTGCATCACTGTAATAGGCAGGCCTTATCACTACGGTATAGAAGTAACCCTCACTGTCCTTTTCATAGCTGTAATCAAGGTCATATCCGCCCATCTGATACCTGAGATAATCTCCCTCATCGGGCTTATCGGTCTCACTCAGGGCGCATTCCATAAGCTCTCCGATCAGCTTGTCTATATCTGCCATATTGTCGCTCTGAGAGGTATAGGACACTGTTATGCTGCTCTGCCGGCGCCTGAGAGCATTTCGTATATCCTCGATAACGATATCACTGTTTGAAAAATAAATGCTCAGGTCTTCCCTTACATCATAGTGATACAAAGCTACCCTTTTATCCTCGGGGATCGGGGAATCCGCAGTGGCTGAAAGAGCGAACACACCTGCAAAGATAACAGCACCGAACGCCTTTAAAATCGGTCTGCAGCTCAAAATATCAGCCTCTTTTCCTTTTTCTCTTCCACACCGCAGCAGCGTTCGAGCTCACCAGCAGCCCATCGATATCTATTCCGGCTGGACAGATATTTCTGCACGCAAGAGATTTTCCGCAGCCCTCATAAACTCTCTTTCTGTAAAGGTCATAGAGTTCTTTTGACTGCTTGCGGTCTGTCTGCGCGATAAGCCTTGATGCGGGCACGGCAGCTGCCATTCCCACAAAGGTATCGTCAACGCAGAAGTTCGGGCAGACCTCCAGGCAGCAGCCGCATTGCAGGCACCTTGATGCTTCATATGCTGAAGCTGTAGTGGTCTCATCGTTCTGCGCCTGACCGTCAAGCCACACCTGCATATCTCTGAGCCTGTCGAAAACGGCGCTCCTGTCAACTGTCAGGTCTTCGATCACGGGGAATTTTCTGAGCGGCTCAATACGCACGCGCTCACCGAGCGAGGACAGCACGCTGTCACAGGCAAGTGAAGGCCTGCCGCCTATCACCATTGCGCAGGCGCCGCACTTTTTTTGCAGGCAGCTGCACTCCCACTTTATTTTGCCTATAGGCTTCCCCTCGATATCCTTGCATTCCGGATCCGCGTTTATCTCAGTCAAAGCTGCGGCAACTGTGGTCTTCGGGTCGGAATACTCAAACAGGACAGACTGAAGATATGGCTCTCCGCCGCGCTTTTTTCTGAGAATATCAAGCCTGATCTTCATTTGCAGTCCTCCTTTCGGGGATATCGCGAAGCTCTGTATGGACCTCATTGCCCGAAACATAAGCGACGCTCTTTTTTCTCAGACTCTCATCGGTCCCGGGGTAGTCCTCTCTGTAATGGGCGCCGCGGCTCTCGCGCCTTTCACGCGCCGAGATAAGCATCGCCCTGCCGAGCATTACTCTCGCTCTCTCGGGTGAATTCAGAGCACTGCCTAGCTCATCAAGGGCAGCAATAGCCCTGTTTATATCAGCTTCGTTTCTCACTATCCCGAGGGCTGACAGGAGAATGTCTCTCTCCTGCCTTATGAGCTGCTCCGAAGGCTCTGCTGCAAATTCGTCCTCTCCCGTGAAGGGGGTCTGCGTTATCTCGCAAAGGTCTGTCGTAAGTGCTGTTTCGGCTGCTCTTCTGCCGCCGAAAACTGCCCCCAGCATAGAATTTCCGCCAAGCCTGTTCGCGCCGTGATACTGGCTGCAGCATTCGCCTGCCGCATATAGGCCTTTCAGGCTCGTCCTGTGGCGGTCATCGACATCTATGCCGCCCATAAAGTAATGTATGCCCTCATGGACAGCTATAGGTGTATTCTTCGGGTCATCGCCCGTATATTTTATTATCTCTTCTCTCAGGTCACTGAGCCTGCTTTTCCATACCTGCTCGGGTATCTCAGTCATATTGAGATACACATCGCCGGTCGTATCATCTCTCCTGCGGACAAAAAACATCTCTCTTGACACAACGTCTCTGGGCATCAGATTCCCGAGCTCTAGATATTTCTCCTCCATAAAATACCACGGCTTGTCCTCTTTTGTCATTATCCAGAGCCTTCCGCCCTCGCCCCTTGCGGCCTCAGTGACAAGGCACCTTTTGCCTGAGATGCCGATAGTCGTGGGGTGATACTGTATCATCTCAAGATTTGAAAAGCGCACCCCCATTGAAAAGAGCATTGCGGCACAGCTGCCGGTGTTCTGGGTGGTGCCGGTTGTCATTTCAGGGAAAAAGCCGTTGAGACCGCCGCTGCAGATGATGACCTGAGCGTGAAGGTCGGTGAGCTCACCGGTGTAGGTGTCTCTTATCCTTGCGCCGGTGCAGCTTCCGTCTTTGGTCAGCAGCCTTATTAGCTCATGGTGGGGCAGCCTTTTTATAAGGCCGCTCGCCTCGTACTTTCTTGTCTCGTCGATAAGGGCAGTCATTATTATCTTTCCCGTACTGCTTTTTGCAAAGGCGGTACGCTTTTTCTTCTGGCCGCCGAAGTTTCTTAAAACGGGCTGTGAGCCCTTAACATTCAGTGCTGCACCAAGCTTTATCAGGCGGCTGACAGTTTCGGGAGCTGACCTGGTGAGGGCATCAACGGCGTTGGGGTCGGCAAGGTAGGCGCCGCCCCTCATAGTGTCTTCAAAATGGTTTTCGATGCTGTCATTCTCGCCCATAGTGTCAAGAGCTGCGTTGATGCCGCCCTCGGCGAGCACTGACTGTGCCCTCTCGGAAGGCTGCAGCGACACAAGATATGACTGCACATTATTCTCTGCAAGAGCTATCGCTGCCGAAAGACCCGATAGCCCTGCACCTATTATCACAACACCGTTCATGCTACCACCTTAAAATACGTTCCACCTGAGATAATACACAACGAAAGCCGCACCCGCCAGAAACAGCAGCACGGACATCACAAGCACTATATCAAGGCCAAGCTCCTTGAAGCTTTTAATGCCGAAGGATATCATCATTGGCCTTACATTCGATATTATATGGACTGCTACGGTAATGACGAGCAGTATCTGGCTGAGAAGCTCGGCTCCCTCAAAGATATGGAGCCTGTAGGCGCTGCCGCTCTTGCCCATAAAGATAAGGACGTGGAACACAATGAAAAACATTATGGCAAAGCCGCTTATGCGCCTTACCCAGAAAAGCTTGTTCTCTTTGAAATACGATGCGCCCGACTTCTTTATCAGACGGAGGGAATCGACCGTGAGCTTTGTGCCTATCACAAAGTGGAGCATTATCAGCACCAGCATTATGTAAGCGAGCACCTTCATCACCGACGAGCCGCCGGGCAGCACACCTGCCAGCTGAAAGCCGCCGACCACCATATGCACGATGAACAGAAACAGTATCCCCATTGCAAGAACAGCATTGAACCTTCTCATAATTACTCACCTTTTACTCTCAGCAGGATAGTTTCGCTGCGCTCACAGGCGGTGTCCGCCTTCAGTGCGTCAGCCAGTTCTGCCGACATTATCATTATATCGAACTTCCCGTTATCTGCCTTTGAGAGCATCAGTGTGGGGTCCTCTTCTTTTATCGTCATTTGATTTTGCGCAAGGCCTGACTGATAGCTCTGTGCCATTGCAAGACCTGTGGGGTCACCCTCGGCAACAGAGCACTCGATATCCTCAAACAGGGTTATAACGTCTGTATTGCCATCCCTGAAATACGATATCCAGAGATCGAGCGCCTCCTTATCGAGGTGAGATGCTGAATTTATAAAAACACAGTATTCCCCCGAGGGCTGATCTATCTTCACCGATGCGCTTGCAACGGCGTCAGTGCTGCCGCTGACAAGTCTCTTGAAATGATCTGACGTGAAATACGGCACGCCCAGTATCACCGCAAGAGATATGACAGTGACCAGAATGTGTCTTACGATCTTCATTTTATTCTTCCGCCTGTTTGAGTGCCGCTTCGACAGCCTCCTTGAACTCGTTGTAGTTTATGGTCGCGCCGGTGACAAGGTCAACTCCGTCGAGCTCACCCTTTGCAACGAGCTGCCTTGCATAGTTTTCGCAGGCCTTGTTTGCTCTCTGTGCTCTCTGGTAGTAATCCTTGTTCTTGATCTCTCCGTCCTCTTTGCCGTAGTCCTCACCCTTGGGGGTGCCGTCTATCTCATAGGTCTTGAAGGTGCAGGAGGATATCTTGCCGTCCTTTATGGTTATCTCGACCTCGCCGTAGCCGTTGCCCTCGTCGGAATTGCTGTCCTCGCTGATGTGTTCACTGCTTCTTGCAGTGTAGGTGCCGTCCTTATAGGACTTGTCGCCGCAGGCACAAAGTGACAAAGCCAGCGTTCCTGCCAGAGCGAGCGAAAATAGTTTTTTCATAGTTATCCCTCTGATCTGTTTATATTTTTAAAACGGGTTCTGATCGTCAAACCTTATCTTTCCGGTGAAGTGATCATTCACTATCTCCTTGGAGAGCTTTCCGTCACGCAGAACAAGTGTCCTCTGTGCGACCTCAGCTACCTCGGGATCATGAGTTACGACGATAAGCGTTGTGCCCTCATCGTGAAGCTTGTGGAAAAGCTCGACTACTATCTCTTCGTTTTTTTCATCGAGGTTTCCTGTCGGCTCGTCCGCAAGGATTATCTCGGGGTAGTTTATAAGGGCTCTTGCAACGCAGACTCTCTGCTGCTCACCGCCCGAAAGCTGGCTCGGCAGATGCTTTGCTCTGTCGGCAAGACCTACTCTTTCAAGCGCTTCGAGAGCTTCCTTCTCATCGGGCATACTGTGGTAATACTGTGCGAGCATCACGTTTTCAAGCGCCGTGAGGTAGTTTACAAGATGAAACTGCTGGAATATAAGGCCTATCTTGTCACGCCTGATATTTGTGAGGTTTTTCTTGCTCTCCTTTGCAATGTCCACCCCGTCGAGGAGGACCTCGCCCTTGGTAGGCTTATCCATACAGCCTATTATGTTCATCATTGTGCTCTTTCCCGAGCCGGAAGGCCCCATTATTGAGACCCATTCTCCCTTTTCAACGGTAAGGCTCACATCGTCGAGCGCGTGAAGCTCACCGTATATCTTATATACATTTTTCAGTTCCAATAAGCTCATTGTTACGACTCCCTTCTTTATTCGCCTTTAAGCACCAGAGCAGGGTCAATATCTGTTGCGCTCCTGATAGGCACAAGGCTGGAAATTCCCGTCACAGCGATAGATACTATCATAGTTATCGGCACGAGCAGCGGCCTGAACGAGATAGAACTGCTGAAGACGTTCACGCTCACCTGCTGGGCGAACACATACCCCAGCACTGAGCCTATCGCTCCGCCGAAAAGACCGAGGAGCATACTCTCGCCCATGAACTCCTGAATAATACTCTTGTCAGATGCACCTATCGCCTTTCTGAGACCTATCTCTTTACGTCTCTCTGCAACAACGGCTGTCATCGTGGTGGCAACGCAGATCATCGTCAGCGCAAGAACTATCACGGTGACCAGAAGGACCAGCGCCTGAAGCTTTGTAAGGACGGTCGCCTCTGATGCGGTAACTCTTTTTACAACGCTTGCACGGACAGCGGGTACCTTTGCATTTATCTCATCTATGTAGTCTGAGAGCTCATCTCCCGAGGCTGATATGCTCATCTCGGTGACGTCAACTCTCTCCTCTGTCTGTGTCAGAGCCTGCATATCGTCCATTGACATATAGATGTAGTTTTCCTCGGAGCCGCCCGTTTCAAGAATGCCGACCACATTGAAGTAATCGTAATTATCAAGGACGATCTCGCCGTCCTCAGAGGACTCATCGTTCCCCTCGGGAGTGTAGGCGATCTCGATCATATCACCTGTTTTCAGCCTGAACGACTCGGCAACGCCTGAGCCTACAAGCACATCGCCCTGCGCTGAGAACCAGTCGCCCTCAACTGCCCAGTAGGGACTTGTGGCTTTTGCTTCTTCAGCATCTGTGCCGGCCGCAACAAAGGGGATATCATTTATCCTGACGTTTTCATACCGAAACGGTGCGATACCCACTATCTCTTCCTCGTCAAAGACTGCCCTTGCGCTCTGGACATCGCTCATTTTGAACGAGTCGCCGCTGGCGGTGAGGATCATATTCGCGCCATAATTTCTGAACTGAGCTCCCATCTGCTTGGGAACATCATAGTATATCGAAACAAGGCCTGAGAGGATAGTCGCACCTATCGTGATAGACAAAAGCGCCACTATCATTCGTGAACGTCTCCTCATAAGGGAGGCCGTTATCATTCTTATGAACATTCTTCTTTTTTTCATACTGCGCCCTCCTTATCTTCCGTGAAGAACTTCGGTCGGGCGAAGTCTCAGCAGCATTCTTATCGCAGGGATACAGCCTATCAGCGTAACTATCACGACAAGGACCGCTACTATCGGTATTACCATAGGTCTCATATTGATAGCGGAGCCGAATACCGAATGGCCGATTATCTGTGCAAAGCCGAAGCCTGCAAAAAAGCCTGCCACTCCGCCTATTATAGCAGTTATGAAGATCTCCGTCAAAACCAGCAGAGAAACTGAGCCGTTATGTGCGCCTATAGCTTTCATAAGGCCTATCTCCTGGCTTCTTTCCATAACGCTGGCCGTCACCAGATTGCAGATACCGAGCGCCGCACCGATGAGACTGAGTATGGTTATCAGGACCATAAGAAGCTGCGTCTTTTCAAGGATCGCACCCTCGGAATCGGCTACCTGCCTTACGGGAGATGCTACGCTGTCGGTTATGACCTCCTGTATCTGATAGCAGATAGAGCTTGCATATGCCGTACAGTACCACTGCTCCTTCTGGGCAACGGTGAGTGACGACGGATCCTTGGCTGCCCTTTCGGAAAGCTCATCGTCGGGGGTAGTAAGAGCAGAGACCTCTATGCTGTCGATGCTGCCTTCAAGGCCTGAAAGCTCCTGAGCGGTATCGAGAGTGCAGTATATCTCGCTGTCCTCTTCTCCGCCTGCATCATAGACGCCGACTATCCTGAGTTCCTTCTCGGCGCTGCTGCCCTTTACCTTTATCGTATCTCCTGCACCGAGCCCCTGCTTTTCAGCGGCCTCGGCACCTATCATCGCGCAGTCAGAGCTTTCACCCGTCTGCTCATCCAGCCAGCTGCCCTCCTTGAGATCCCACCAGCTTCTCATGCTTGCAACGCCTGCGTCGAGAGATTCTCCCGTAGGCAGATCCATATGGTGATTGAACCAGGTGCCCACGACGGTTATCTCAGTGCCGTCATCAAGCTCGCTCTGAGCGTTCACAAAGGGAGCGTAGTCAACTATATTGAAAGCCCAGAATATCGTCTTTATCTTTCCGAGCTCGTCCTCTTTCAGGTATCTTCCCGCATTGCCGTCCTCGACCTCATACAGGTCACTGAGGACTGACGCCTCCTTCGGGATAACCTTTATGTTTGCGCCGTAGGTCTTCAGCTCCTGATTGACCTTATCACCTACGTCGAGCATAACGCTCAGCATCGCGGAAGCAAGAGATGCACCCAGCGCGATAGTGAATGCTATCATCAGCATCTTTTTCCATTGGCGCACCAGCGTTCCGCGGATCATTCTGCCGAACATGTCATCTCCTCCTTAGATCTTTTTACCGGTAAATTTGTTTTCGTATTCCATAAGCCCGTCGATCGGGACAAGGATCCTTCCGTCATTTATGGTATACGGTATAACTATCGGGTTGCAGCCGCCCTTGAAGCCTATGGTGTTGATGTTCATTACAACATTGCAAAGCTTGCAAACGACCTGTCCGTCTCTTTCAAAATAGCCTGTCTCGCCGCAGATATCGCAGGCATCAAGGCCTATGCCGTAGGAAGTTGAGTTAGGCTTCTTTATGACTATGAACCTTATCTCCTTGCCGCTGTCGGTATGGTATGCAAAGCGGTGCAGGTGACCGTCCTCTACTGCTTCAAACGGAACTATCACATTGCCGTCAGAGATCTCGGCGTCCTCAACAGGTGAGAGCGAGGGCTCCTTGTTCGCATAGACCTTGATAGTTGTCACCGTGAATATGCTTGCAACAAGGGTAATGACGATAAGGTTTGCCCAGCGCCTTGTCACGTTCCAGCCCTTTCTGATCTTTCGCTTCTCGGCAGGGTTGCTGTAAGGGAGCTTTATTACAAAGCTCTTTATCCAGAGAACTATCGGTATCACCAGAGCGAGCGCGATAGTTGAATAGAGGAAGACCTCCATTCTGTTGGTGGAGAAGATAGCGATCTCAAAGAATTCATGTCTTACTTCCATCATCTGCTTGCCTGTTGTCTCGGCGATATCGTTAATAAGGTCTGTCAGCATATTCTTCGCAAACAGAACACCTATAGCAGCTGTGAACTGCCTTGCCGCATTCACTGCCAGCAGACAGAGCGTAAGTATGTAGGCTCCGGCCTTCGGCATTCTGAGCATACCCCTGTGAACGCCCATCTGAATAAGGCACACGAGGACAAGCCCGAAGATTATACCGATGATCTTGAACAGAAAGTCTGTCGAGAGCCAGTTGCTGTCAACGAGAAGGATAGTATGCGGATAACCCATAACATCGGGGAAAGCATAAAGCAGAGCCATAGTTATCAGGTACGACACACTGACGCACAGCACTATGTTGCCTATGAGCTTCGATGTCTTCCACTTTTTGAGCAGAGTTATCTTCAGAATACCTGCTATCAGCGCGATGACGAACGCAAGAATAGCCGTCTGATATATCCTCAGGTTCCAGAGAGACGTATCGACTTTTGATGTGTTGTTTTTAAAATACGACATTACCGCTGCCAGCACAAGTCCCAGTGCAGTGCCTGCGAGGGAGCTGATCTTTCCGAGCTTTCCGCACACGATAGTAAGGAAACCTCTCATAGCGCCCGTCAGCACAGCTGCAACTATCAGTGCTTCGGCAGTCATTACAAAATATTTCAGCACTTAAAATACCTCACTTTTGTTATCTCTTGGCCGACCGTTTTTTAGACGGTCAGATATTTATATCAGGGAGGAACACCATATATTGATACAAAACGACATTTTTTATCAATATATAGTTCATTATTCTTTCCTTAAAAACGCACAAAATGCGCCGTGTCATGTTTAGCAAGCACAGCGCATATGCAGACCATAATAAGGTCAGATTATATGAAAGGAAATTTATTGCTTAGGAATTACCAATCCTGAACAACATACTCCCAGCCCTCGAAGGATACCTTGAGGTTTCCGTCAGCGAAGTAATCATCGAAGCTTCCGCCAGGGCCTGTCTCTGCATCGGTATGGAGCAGGTAGTTGTTCTCAGCAGGGCTGTGGATGGTGAACTCAACGTTGTAAGTGCCGGACTCAGGCAGCTTGATGTTAGCGCCGTAGTGAGGGCCGTCAGATGCGCTCATCTCCATGAATGTACCGCTTGCAGCAACGTCGCCGCTGTCAGCATTTGTTACGGAGTAGTCAACTGTGAGGTAAGGTACCCAGTCGCCGACACCGAAACCAAGGTTGTTCTCAAGAGCTGAGATATCAGCCTCAAGGTGAATGTTGAAGTCCTCAATACCGTTGCCGTCAGACATAGGAACAGGCTGGAAATATACAGCCGATACGTTCAGGAAGCCAACTTCCTCGTCCTCAAAGATAGGATACTCGGTGAATCCTGCTGCGTCTGCACCTGCATCTTCACTTGCTACCTTTGCAGTAGCGCTTTCTGTTTTCTTCTCAGTCTCGCTTGAGCTGTCGCTGTCGCCGCAGGCTGTAACTGCCATTGCCATCATAGCAGCAAGAGCAATTCCTACTAACTTTTTCTTTGTCATGATTTTTCCTCCTCTGAATGATTTAACAAAGATTATTCATATACTCTTTCGGTTTCCCAAAAGTTATCTGACTTGATCACGCCTTCGCCTGAGATTTTTGCTTCTTTTCTTTCTTTTTCTTAGGCTTCAGCTCCTCCTCGTATTCTGCCTGTCCCTCGGTGAGGCAATGTATTCCCTCGAGGATACCAACAAGTGCAGGGATACCGCTCCAGCAGAAGATGATGTAGAGAATGCCTCTACCGTACTGGCCTCTGTAGAACTTGTGAAGGCCTATGGAGCCGAATATTATAGCAACTATGCCGCATTCGATGTGGCTGTTCCTCTTCCACTTCTGGATAACGAAGATCGTCACCGTGATGAGGATAAGTATCAGCTGCGGGATAAGAGTCTCAAGAACGGGGTATACGCCCAGAACATTGAGGATATCGTTATACGGGATAATGTTCTGCAGCCACTCCGGAGAGGTAGCGTCGATAACGTCGCCCTCGATGAGCTCCTTGATACCGGAACCAAGGAATGATACCGACATCACGAACATCAGTATGCTCGTTCCTAAGAAGAACGGCCTTATCGGAAGCTTCACGCTGAAGAACCTGATAACGATGAACACTACTGCCAGCACAACGCAGCCAGTGCCGAAGCCCGCCCACATATACTTGACGCTCTTAGCATCACTGATAAGAGGCTGGTAGAAGAGAATGACCTCTGCACCCTCACGGAAGACCGCGAGAAATGCCGTAAAGCCCAGAGTGAACACGCTGCCTGTCTCGGCAGAGGTCTTCACCTGATCGTCGATGTATTTAGTCCACGCCTCGGCCTCAGCCTTTGAGACCATCCAGTTGCTGACGTAGAACAGGACTATAACTGCGATAAGTGCGGTTATTCCCTCGATTATCTCCTGATTTGCGGTGTTTGCAAGCTTGAGCTGCTGCAGGAGCCATGCGCAGGCAAAGCTGCAGATTATCGCAAGAACGCAGCCTGCATAAACTGCCTTGAGCTTGTTTCTGTTGCCCGATTTAACAAGATATGCGATTATCGCGCCGACAACAAGTATCGCTTCAAGACCCTCTCTGAGGATTATGCCGAAGCACGAGAAAAACGTCACAGATGCGCTGCTGCTCTTCTTTTTTCTGGTCGTCGTTTCCCCCGAGCCGTCATCAGCTGCTGCCGGATCAACGCGGTTTCCTTCCTCATCAAAGGCGCTCTCACCCTCATCGCCGTAGCCGTCCAAGTGATTCGCCTGAGTGTGAAGTATCTTGCTGAGCTCCATAAAGTTTGAGATGACCGTGCTTTCGTCCTCGCCCTTTTTGACAGCCTTTCGGCAGATCTTGAACTGAAGCTCCGCCTTGCTCACCTCTGAACCCGAATAACCGTTTACGTTTCTCTCAAAGCCCGAGGTCTCATAGTAGAAATTATAGATCACCAGCGCCGCGTTATAAGCTTCGTCAGTGTTGCCTGCCTTATAGTTATTGATAGATGCCTCGATAACATCATCTATGGCGTTCGCCTTGTCGTTCCAGCAGTCATTAACTCCGCCGGCATCGAGGTATTCCTCCCACGATGCTATGTAATCGAGCCTCGGCTCCTCAGCCGCAGAGCTGCTGTCCGCGCTTGCACTTAAAGGCGCCGCCGCAAACATCATCACTGCCAGCAGCATGAGCACCACCGCAAATATCCTTGACTTACCCGTTGCACGAGACATTGTCTATGCTTCCTTCCCCGTCGGCGCCCCAGCTGATTAGCTATAACTAATTAGTGGTTACTAACCGACCTTGATTTTTTGACTCCGCCCGGCATATGCTGACCGAAGACGGAGCAGATCGAAGACCTATTATCCAGACCCTTGACGATAAGCAAGGGTTAGAACTAACTAACTGAGATTATAGCACAAGGTTTTTCCATTTTCAAGCACATAGAGCTGCTTTTACAGAAATTTTACAGTTTGTTTAAACTTACTCATTCGCCGCCAAAGGCCTTGATTTGTCCTTTTTCGGCGCAAAACGACAGTTCTATACCAAAATAATGTTAATAAATGTTTGTTGTAAGAGGTCGGAAAATGTGCTATAATCTTTTAGGACCACTTAACAACAGCGAGGTGTTGTATGAAAACATTAAAGGACGTAAAAGTCGGCGAAAGCGCCGTTATAACGGCTGTCGGAGGGAGCGGCTCGCTCAGGCAGCATTTTCTTGACATGGGAGTTATTCCGGGGGCTGAGATAACAGTTATGAAGTATGCCCCTATGGGAGACCCTATAGAGCTGAAGATCCACGGCTATGAGCTTACTCTCAGGCTTGCAGACGCCGAAAACATAGAGGTCAGAGAGACTTCCGAGAAAAAAGAGGGCAGACAGCCGAAGCCCTCAAAGAAGACCTCCCACCCCGGTCTCGGTGAGGGAGGAAAATTTCACAGCAAGGAAAACGAGGACCCTGTTCCAAAGGGAACGGTGCTTACCTTTGCACTTGTAGGCAACCAGAACAGCGGAAAGACCACTCTTTTCAACCGTCTTACGGGCGCAAAGCAGCACGTCGGGAACTTTCCGGGAGTGACTGTTGACCGCAAGGACGGCGAGATAAAGGGTCACCCTGAAACCAGGATAACTGACCTGCCGGGCATATATTCGATGTCGCCCTACAGCAGTGAGGAGCTGGTATCCAGAAGCTTTGTGCTTGATGACAAGCCCCACGCTATAATCAATATCATTGACGCTACAAATATTGAACGTAACCTTTACCTGACGCTGCAGCTGCTGGAAATGGATATTCCTGTGGTGGTGGCTGTGAATATGATGGACGAGCTGACCTCGAACGGAGGATCGATAGATGTAAACCTTATGGAGGAGATGCTCGGTGTGCCGGTGGTTCCGATATCTGCGGCTAAGAACGAGGGTATCGACGAGCTGGTGGATCACGCCGTTCATGTGGCTTATTATCAGGAGAAGCCTCTCAGGCGCGACCTGTGCTCAAAAGAAGACCACGGCGGCGCTGTACACAGGTGTCTGCACGGGATAAGTCACCTTATCGAGGATCACGCGCAGGCGGCAGGCCTGCCGCTGAGGTTTGCTGCAAGCAAGGTAGCCGAGGGCGACCCCCTTGTCATCGAGCAGCTGAAGCTTGACAAGGAAGAAGAGGAAATGCTCGGCAGGATAGTGCGCCAGATGGAAAAGGAGCGCGGCCTTGACCGCAGCGCCGCGATAGCAGACTCACGCTTCAATTACATAATGAAGGTGTGCGAGCTGACGGTGACAAAGCCTGAAAGCAGCAAGGAACAGCTCAGGAGCCGCCGCATTGACAAGGTGCTAACAGGAAAATATACGGCAATACCTGCCTTTATCGCGATAATGGGGCTGGTCTTCTGGCTGACTTTCAATGTGGTAGGCGCCTTTTTGCAGGATCTGCTTGAAACAGGGATAGGAAAGCTTACGGATATCGTTGACGGGGCTCTCACCAGAGCGCACGTAAACAGCGTTATACACAGCCTGCTCATTGACGGCATATTTGAGGGCGTGGGCAGTGTGCTAAGCTTTCTGCCGCTTATAGTGACGCTGTTTTTCTTCCTCTCGATGCTTGAGGACAGCGGATATATCGCACGTGTGGCCTTCTTTATGGACAAGCTCCTGAGAAGGATAGGCCTCTCGGGGCGAAGCATAGTGCCTCTGCTGATAGGGTTCGGCTGTACGGTACCGGCGGTGATGGCCACGAGAACTTTGCCAAGTGAGCGCGACAGAAAAATGACTATCCTTCTCACCCCGTTTATGAGCTGTACGGCAAAGCTGCCTATCTACGGCTTTTTCATCAAGGTGTTCTTCCCGAAATACTCGGTCGCTATCATCATAGGGCTGTATGTTCTGGGCATAATAGCAGGTATAGCCGCTGCTGCCCTTTACAAGGCAACAGTATTCAGGGGCGAGCCCGTTCCCTTTGTTATGGAGCTGCCGAACTACAGGCTCCCGGGGAGAAGAAACGTTTTGCAGCTTTTATGGGAAAAGGCGAAGGATTTTCTTCAGAGAGCTTTCTCCGTTATTCTTATCGCAACGGTAGTCGTATGGTTCCTGAGAAGCTTTGACTTCCGTCTGAATATGGTGAAGAGCTCTGCCGACAGTATGCTTGCCCTTATAGCAGGGACAGTGGCACCGCTTTTCAAGCCTATAGGGCTCGGTGACTGGCGCATCTGCGTATCTCTGGCAACGGGCTTTCTCGCAAAGGAGAGCGTAGTTTCCACCATGCAGATACTGTTTGGTTCGGGCGTTGCCGGAATACTCGGTTCGGTCTCGGCAGCATCTATGCTGGTGTTCTCACTGCTGTATACGCCCTGCGTTGCGGCAATAGCTTCAGTAAAGAGAGAGCTTGGCGGCAAATGGGCATTTGCTATGGTGATATGGCAGTGCGCGGTCGCGTGGGTGTTCTCGCTGGCGGTGTATCTGATCGGCAATATGCTGGTTTAGGAGAGTGATACTATGAATGCAGCTGATATTATCCTGACGGTCGTGATAGCGGCTATTCTTAGTTTTGCGGTGTGGCTCAGCATAAGGCGCCGCAAAAAGGGCAGCTCGTGCGGGTGCGGCTGCGAAGGGTGTCAGGGGTGTGCCCCGAAAGATAAAAACAAATAATGCAAAAACCGCAGACGGCCGTATCACTCGGCTGCCTGCGGTTTTGTTATAAACACAGATCAGAACACTTTAGCCCTTGCGCCCTCCTCGGCGCCGATAAGGTGCATAAAGCCTTTGTTTTTCATAAGTATCGTCATCACTATCACTCCGAGAACGCTCACACATACGAACTCTCCGAGAGCCACGAACCCGGCATTCACCCAGAAGGGTGCCTCATAGAAGAGATAGGTCAGCTCTGCCCCGACGATGACGCCGTTAGTTATCACAGGGAAAAGTGACACAGGAAAGATACCGAGCTTTCCTCTGCAGATATACATCAGCAGCGCCGCGACAAGCGTTGCAGCCGTGCCGAAAACAACGTCCACCATTCCGAGGGGGCTGAAAAAGTTCACTATTATACAGCCAAGCGTCATCGACACTATGTAGTCCTTGCTGAGAAAGCAGAACAGCATCAGTATCTCCGAAACGCGGAACTGTACCTGTCCGTATGCAAGCGGCGCGCACGCAAGCGTTGCCGCAACGTAAAGAGCCGTCATGACCCCTATGCCTGTAAGTCTCTGTACACTGATCTTCATAAAAATTCTCCTTGTTTTTATTAGCGAGTGGTAGCCGCTCTAAAAACAAGGAGAGATCATCTTTTTTCCCCTGTTTTTTTTAGAGTGGTTTCCTGGGTTACACTCGTTTATTGATATTATTGAGCTACATTATGCCTTGCCGACAGAGCCGAACATCTCCATCTTCTCAGCGACCTTCAGCTTGATAGCCTCAAAGCCGGGTGCGAGGAGCTTTCTGGGATCGAAGCCCTTGCCCTGCTGATCCTTGCCTGCCTCGATGTATGCTCTTGTTGCATCTCTGAATACGAGCTGGCACTCAGTATTAACGTTTACCTTTGCAACGCCCATGCTGATAGCCTTCTTGACCTGCTCGTCAGGGATACCTGTACCGCCGTGCAGAACAAGCGGCATATCGCCTACTGCTGCCTTGATAGCTGTGAGTGTCTCGAACGAGAGACCCGGCCAGTTCTCAGGATATACACCGTGAATGTTGCCGATGCCTGCTGCAAGCATGGATACGCCGAGATCAGCGATGGTCTTGCACTCTGCAGGGTCTGCACACTCGCCCATACCTACAACGCCGTCCTCTTCGCCGCCGATAGAGCCTACCTCAGCCTCGATAGAAAGGCCAAGCTTGTCAGCAACGTGTACGAGCTCGGTTGTCTTAGCAAGGTTCTCATCGAACGGAAGCGATGAACCGTCGAACATTATCGATGTGAAGCCTGCCTTAACACACTTGTAGCAGCCGTCATATGTGCCGTGGTCAAGGTGAAGAGCTACAGGAACTGTGATCCCAAGGGACTTGTCCATAGCAGCTACCATTGCAGATACGGTCTCAAAGCCGCACATATACTTGCCTGCACCCTCAGAAACACCGAGGATAACAGGTGACTTCTGCTCCTCAGCAGTAAGCAGTATAGCCTTTGT
>CACXFU010000127.1 GCA_902767035.1 uncultured Ruminococcus sp. | reverse complement strand
AGAATCAGCGGAAACAAAAGTAATAGTCCACGCTCAGAATGGCGTGCGCCCAGCCGTGCGGCGAGCACCGACCGGAAAGCCCCCAAGCAGGGCGACAAAATATCTATTAAACTATTGATTTTAAGTACGTCAACAATAATGTCGGGCTTTATTCTTGACAATCACTACCGTTTCAGATATAATAAGATAAGAATACTGACAGGAAGTGATGATATGTTCAGGCAGGGACAATACAGGATAATATCTAAGAAAAATCTTGCAAAAGGTGTTTATGATATTGAGATACTTTGCCCTGATGTGGCTGAGCTTGCAGAGGCAGGCCAGTTCGTTCAGGCGGCGGCTGAGGGATTTTTCCTGAGAAGGCCTATATCTATCTGCGATATTGATAAGGATAAGGGCACTATCAGGCTGGTTTTTGAGATAAGGGGCAAGGGGACCGAAAAGCTTGCAGAGCTCAACTGCGGCGATAATATCGACCTGATAGCTTCCCTCGGAAAGGGCTTTAAAAAGCTTGACAGGAGCAAAAAGGTTATCTGTGTGGGCGGAGGGATAGGAACTCCCCCGATGGTGTCTATCGCTAAGGAATACGGCGGAAATGCTACTGCGATATCGGGGTTCAGGAATATGGCTGCGGTGATATTGCAGGAGGACTTCAAGGCTATTGGCGCTAAATGTGTGCTCTGCACCGATGACGGCTCAGCCGGGAGAAAGGGCTTCGTGACTGATGCTCTCAGAGATGAGATAAAAATCCAGATGCCCGACATCGTATACGCCTGCGGACCTATGGTCATGCTTAAAAATGTGGCTGCTATCTGTAAGGAGAACGGGATAGAATGTCAGGTGTCTCTTGAGCAGAGAATGGCCTGCGGAGTCGGCGCCTGCCTGGTATGTGTTTGCAAAACGGTCAAGGACGGAGAGCAGTTCAACTCTCACGTATGCAAGGACGGCCCAGTATTTGACAGCGAGGAGGTGCTTTTCGATGAGTAACAGGCTGGAAACGGTTTTCTGCGGAGTTAAATTCAAAAACCCGGTGATACCTGCAAGCGGGACCTTTGGCTACGGAAGAGAGTATGAGAGCTTGTATCCGCTGTCAAAGCTCGGAGGTATATCGGTCAAGGGCACTACCCTGCACAGGCGAGAGGGAAACCCCGGACCCAGAGTTGCGGAGACACCGAGCGGTATGCTGAATTCTGTCGGGCTGCAAAACGGCGGAGTTGACAAATTCATAGATCATGAGCTGCCTAATCTCAGGAAGAGCGATATAGTTGTGATCGCAAATATCGCAGGCAGCACTGTTGAAGAGTGCGCCGAGCTGGCTTCAAGGATAGACGAGACTGACGTTGAGATGATAGAGCTAAACATATCCTGCCCGAACGTTAAACAGGGCGGAGCCGCATTCGGTACGGACTGCACGGTCGCAGGTGCGGTGACTAAGGCTGTGAGAGAGGCTACAAAAAAGCCGCTTATGGTAAAGCTTTCTCCGAATGTGACGAGCATTACTGAGATAGCTAAGAGCGTTGAAGCAAACGGCGCTGACGCGGTTTCGCTGATAAACACGATTCTGGGAATGAGGATAGATATAAAGACCGGAAGGCCGATACTTAAAAACAATGTAGGCGGGCTTTCGGGGCCTGCGGTGCTGCCTGTGGCTGTGAGAATGGTATGGCAGGTTGCAAATTCGGTCGGTATACCTGTAATGGGTATGGGCGGCATAGCCTGCTGGGAGGACGCAGTCGAAATGATGATGGCAGGAGCAAGTGCCGTTCAGGTGGGCGCTGCTATCTTCGCAGATCCGTTTGCACCGGTAAAGATAATAGACGGGCTTGAAAAATACTGTGAGGACAACGGGCTTGACAACATTTCTCAGATAGTCGGAACCGTGAAGCCATGGTAGAAATATAAATAAAAAGTACGGGAATTTTACAGAAGCAATATATAATTTTGCATATTGACAGCAGGGGGTTATAGTGATATAATGTTCTTGCTGTCAAATTCTTTCATTTTTCAGGAGATAACTATGTATAAAAAGATAATTTCAATAGCAATATGTGCGGTGATAGGAGTGTCCGTCTGCGGCTGTTCAGGGAGTGATAGTAAGAGCTCTTCTGTTAAGGATACTGCTGTATCAAGCAGCGTGAGCGAGCTTACCGCGAAGGATATTCTCGAAAAGGCCGCTTCGGATACTATGACGCAAAAGGCTTTTTTTGAAGACGAAAAATTTCAGAACAATATCAGCAAGCTTTACGGCATTGAGGCTGACAACCTTGAGGACGGCGGCATTGTTTACGGTGACAACGGTTCCGCAGACGAGATCTCCGTTATCAGGCTGAAGGACGAAAACTCTGCCAAAAAGGTGCTGGAGGCAAGAGTTGAATACAGAGCTACGCAGTTTCAGAACTATAAGCCTTCGGAGATGCCGAAGATCAATGCTGCCGAGATATTTGAAGAGGGCGGCTACTGGTTCCTGATAATTGCGGATGATCCAGGTGCGATACATCAGACAATAGATGAAATGATGTAGAAATATAAAGAAAGAAGGATAACAATTGAAAAAGACAACAATGAAAAGAACGCTCGCGGCGGCGCTGTGTATCACTGCCCTGCTCTGCGGCTGTTCGGAGAAGAGCAAATCATCGGCTGACAGCAAGCAGCTGAAGGAAATGTCTGCAAAGATAGACACCCTGACAGACAAGGTCGATGAGCTGAATACAAAGATAAGCGACTATGAAGAGCTTATAGACGAGGACGATATTGATTTTGACGATGATATCCACCCTATCTATGATGACACTGCTGTGATCGAGGCTTACAAAAGCGGTGATGACTCAAAGCTTACTGACGAAAAGGACAAGTACATACTGACTGAGCTAAAAAAGGCTATCGATGAGATCATAACCGATGATATGTCGGAATATGACAAAGAGAAGGCAGTATATGACTATATGTTCCTGAACACTCGGTTTGACGAGGATTCTCTCAATGCGATAAGTGAGATCGAGGAGTCTGACTATTCTCACACGCCTTATGGCTTCTTCCATGACCGCAACGTTATCTGTGTGGGTGATGCGACAACGTTCAAGCTGTTTATGGACGCTCTCGGTATAGAGTGTAAGATCATACATTCGACCGAAGAGGGAGAACACGCCTGGGACGTTGTGAAGATAGACGGTGACTGGTATCACGTTGATGTGCTGTTTGACGGCGGCTTCTCGGAGCCTGCATATGCGTTTTTCAATGTGCCTGATTCAGTAAAGGAAATGGGCGATTACCCTTGGGACAGAGACGAAATGCCCGAGTGCACGAGCACAAAGCACTGCTACATCTGCAACAATGCAGAAAAGATCGACGATATTTACTCATTGCCTGAAAAGATGAAGGAGCTGCTTGACAGCGATGCTGCTGCGGCTTATTATTCGCTGGACATTCCCGACGGTATCGACGGGCAGAGCACGGCAATGCAGCTGGTTTATATGAATAACAGTTTCATTATGAATATGGACTGCTTCTACGGGATAAATGCTGTGGTCACTGATGACGGAAAGAGACTTTGCTTCGGTGTATCGGTGATAAGGGATTCATATGATGACAACGGCAAAAAGGCGATAAGCGGCGAGGGACTGGATATCGACTACGAGAAGCTTAATGAAAAGTTCAATGAGTATCTCGGAGATCACTACAGCGGGTACTATGACGGCGAAGCCTTCGGTTAGATAAAACAAAATGCAGACAGTCAATAAATCAGACTGTCTGCATTTTTTGTTTATGTCAGAAAACAATGGATCAATCAAACAATGCGGTAGAAAGATATCTCTCACCTGTATCGGGAAGGAGAGCTACGATCGTCTTGCCCTTGTTCTCGGGCTTCTTAGCAAGCTCTGTAGCGGCATAAAGCGCAGCACCCGAAGAGATACCTACAAGAACGCCCTCGGTCTTAGCAAACTTGTTGCCGGCAGCAAATGCGTTCTCGTTCTCGACCTTGATAACACCGTCATACACGTTAGTGTCAAGGACCTCAGGAACAAAGCCGGCGCCTATACCCTGGATCTTGTGAGGACCGGATTTTCCCTCAGACAGTACAGGAGAGGTTGCAGGCTCAACAGCATAAACCTTAACGTCAGCCTTCTGGGATTTCAGGTACTGGCCGACACCTGTTACAGTTCCGCCTGTGCCGACACCGGCTACAAATATATCAACCTTACCCTCGGTATCGTCCCAGATCTCAGGGCCTGTTGTTGCAAGATGAACAGCAGGGTTTGCAGGATTGACGAACTGACCGAGAATAACAGAATTCTCTATCTCACCGTGAAGCTCATCAGCCTTGGCGATAGCACCCTTCATTCCCTTTGCGCCCTCTGTAAGAACTATCTGAGCTCCGTATGCTTTGAGGAGGTTTCTTCTCTCGATGCTCATCGTCTCAGGCATGGTGAGGATAACCTTATATCCCTTGGATACGCCGATCGATGCAAGTCCGATACCGGTGTTGCCCGATGTAGGCTCGATGATCGTTGCACCCTCTTTGAGAATTCCCTTTGCCTCTGCATCTTCGATCATTGCAGATGCTACTCTGTCCTTTACGCTTCCGGCAGGGTTAAAAAGCTCAAGCTTTGTAAGTATTTCAGCCTCTGCACCAACGCTCTTTGCATATCTGTCAGCCTTCAGAAGAGGTGTTCCTCCTACCAACTGTGATACGTTATCATAAACCTTTGCCATATAGATCAGCCTCCATTGATTTTTTAGTGTAACTTTACTATATCATACTATTCCTAGTATGTCAATAGGAATATAATATTTTCAACATTTTCTACAAATTGCACTTGGTTTATACAGTGATATTTATGCACTTATTATGAATCATTGCGTAGATGCAGTGAATAGATCTCCGTTTTTGAGGATATAATAAACATAAAAGATCTGGAGGTCTGTTATGAAAAAGTATAAATGCGATAAATGTTCAAACGAATTCAAAGCTGCTGACGGTGTTGAGCCGGTATGTCCGCAGTGCGGAAAAAGGGGCGAGGGGCTGGAGCTGCTTGAGGATGTACCTGAAACGCAGTCGAAGTACTCAGGAACGCAGACAGAGAAAAACCTTATGGCGGCGTTTTCATCTGAATCGGAGGCGAGAAACAGGTACACCTTTTTTGCTGCAACGGCAAAGCAGGAGGGTTTTGAGCAGATAGCTGCCCTCTTTGAGCTCACCGCGAACAATGAAAAGGAACACGCTGAGATCTGGTACAAGGAGCTTGGTGGTATTGCCACAACGGCTGACAATCTGAACTCGGCGGCTGAGGGTGAGAACTATGAATGGACAAGTATGTACGAGGGGTTCGCAAAAACGGCTGAGGAAGAAGGCTTCAATGATCTGGCGCAGAGATTCAGAATGGTGGGAGAGATAGAGAAAAAGCACGAGGAACGCTACCGTGCGCTGCTGCACAATGTTGAGGCGCAGGAGGTATTCAGCAGAAGCGAGGTGAAGATATGGGAATGCAGGAACTGCGGCCATATCGTTGTAGGCACACAGGCGCCTGAGGTCTGCCCGGTATGCTCACACCCGCAAAGCTATTTTGAGATAAGAGCAGAAAACTACTAAAAAACGGGAGCCTTTACGGTTCCCGTTTTGTTATGTGCGAAAGAATATTGCTATAGAATCTATCACCAGAGCTTTGTTACGCCCTTGATATGTGACTTCATTCTGAGAAGATCTGCAGCGGTTATGCTGCCGGAAGCATCAATGTCAGCGCATTCAAGCTGATAATCGGTCTGGAGAGATACCCCCTTGATATGGCTTTTTGCAAGGAGAAGATCTGTTGCGTTGAGCTTTTTGTCTCCGTTGATGTCACCGAGGAGATCGAGAATTACTGCCGGATCCTCCGAAAGCTGACCTCTGTTCATCGTAACTGTATAGGTTCTTGCGGCAAAGCCCTCGGCAGATACAGTCATCGTATAGGTACCGTCCATAAGTCCCATAGGTACCGAGAAAGCGCCTGTGCTGTCAGTCTGGGCTGTCATCTCTCTGCTGCCGTCGGAAAAGGTAACAGTAACCGTTTCAGCTGACAGGGTCTCGTCATCGGTATTCAGGGTAACTGAATATGTGGAATTCTGACTGAAGGGATCCTCTCCGGGCTGACCGGGTCTGTTACCTCCCTGTTCTCCGGGACCTTGCTGGCCAGGACCCTGCTGACCACTGCCCTGAGATACTGTTGCTGTAGCCTTGCTTGTGCCGTTAACGTAGAGAGTGTAGGTCTCGGAGCTGTCAAGAGTGTCAGATGCGAAAACTATATGATTTGCGCTCTTAACGGCAGTTGTGCTGTAGACAGTATTGCCTGAGGAATCCTTGATTACTACTGAATCGCCCTGTGAGAGCGAGACTGACGAGGTCGAGGTCTGGCCGCCGAACTGACCGCCGAAGCCTCCGCCCATGCCGCCGCTTGAACCGAACACGATGTAGCTGCCTGAGGTAGGTGTTGTTGCCATATTGCTCATACCAATGCCGACTACAGTGCCGCCGGTAACGTTGAACGATGCATTAAAATCGCCGTAGTCAAGGGCTGCGTTATCGCCCTGTGAGGAACTGAAGACCTCGGTATAGCCGCCTGAGATATTGATATCTCCGTTTGAGTCAAGGCCGTCTCCGCCTGCATTGATATACCACTCACCGCCGGAGATCCTGAGGTCAAACGCATAGCTTGTGAGGTCGCCGTTTGCAGCGTTGATGCCGTCATCACTTGAAATGATAGTGCCCTTGCCGCCTGCAAGATCAACTACTGCGCCCTCAAGACCCTCATAGCTCTGCCCGACATTTATAGTTCCGCCCGAGACTGTAAGATAATAGTCTGAATGGATACCGTCATCACCGGACTTAATTGTGATATTGCCGTCTTTGATGAGAACAGCTTCATTGCCTGTGGTGCCGTTAAGGTGGATACCGTCATCGGCAGAGTCGATAGTTACGGTTCCGCCTGAAATAACGATCGAGCTGTCAGACTTTATGCCCTTGGCAGAGATATCTGCGGCCTCTATCTGAGAATTGTACTTATATCCGCCTGCAGCGGTAACGTCAACTGTGCCGCCTGTCATTGTGAATCCGCCGTCAGCCTGAATGCCGTCTTCGCCGCTTACTATAGTAATATCGCCGCCGTTTATGGTTACTGTTCCAGCGGAATCTGTATCGTCCTCATCAGGTGATGCTTTAAGGCCGTCGCCGTCTGCGGTGAGGTTTAGCTTGCCGCCGTTGACCGTTACCGAGCCGTCGCTTGCAAGGGCATTATTTGCGGCAGAGACATTCATTGTAAAGGTATCGCTGGTCGATGCGCCGACTGTAATACTTGCTGTTGCTGCGCCCTTTATGCCGTTTTTGCACTCGGAGCCATCAACATTCAGAGTGCCTGTACCTGTAAAGGTCGCAGATGCGCCGGTTTTTACCTTGATAGCTGCACCGTCAAAGGCATCGGCTACCTCTGTGTCGGTCGAGGTCTCATTTGCTGGATCTTCGGCGTCTTTGATAGTGTTCGTGCCCTCGATAACGATAGTTGCCTCGGCACCCTTATTGACTGAAAGAGGTGAGCCTGTCGATGATGTGAGGGTAAGGTCTTCAAGCACGAGGACAACGCCTGTTGTAGATGCTTTGATCTTGATAGTTCCCTCAACGCAGGAGCCTGAGACCACGTAGGTGCCTGCCTGATTGATAGTAAGGTCAGTGCCGCTGATCTTAAAGCCGGAACCGCTCTCGTTCTCAGCTGTAACTGCAGTATCAGTAAAGGTGAATACATTGTCATACTCTTCATCATAAGCCCATGCGCTTAATGATACACAGCTGACGGTCATTGCTGCGGCTGCCATTGCGGACAAAACTCTTCCTGAAATAATTCTTGCTTTCATTTTCTCTTACCTCCATATTTTTGAACGGCTTCGCGTTCGTCTATACTTAGGATAATTGTTTTAACTAAGAAGAACTTAAATCAAAAATTATATTTTTGTTAACTATTTATGTAGTTTTTGTTACTGAGAATGACGGCTTTATATAGCTGTTAAAAGCAAAAAAGCGGCAGGTAATATTACTCCTGCCGCCGAAAACTATTCTTTTATAAAGTCTTTATCCCGTTCAGGCACGCCGTTTTCATCGGTTATATAGCGCTCTACCCTCATATGAAGGTCATACTTTTCACGCAAAGCCGCTATAGTTCCCATCATCGGGGAAGCGTGGTGCTTATCAATTGCCTGCTGGCTGTCCCAGCTGTCGATAAGAAGGATAGTCTCAGGCTGTGAGAGGGGCTGAAAGTACTCATATCTGAGATTGCCATTGGCTGCCCTGATAAGGTCTGCGGTACCTGATGACTCCATTTCATCGGCAAAGGCTCTGGCGCTGCCGTTTTTGCCGGTATAGTAGATGTTTATGGTTATTGGCATAGTGTTCTCCTTTCAAAAAACGCAAGGACGGTGCTATACTATTTTTTGATCCTGATGATAGAATTTTTTGCAAAGGGTCTGTCACTGCTCATTGAGAAGTTCATTGCGGCGTGGTTCGCTGTTACTATCGGGTTATCCCACTCGTCATAGAGGTCATTTACCGTCATTGTTACGGGCTCACCGTCAAAGGAGAGGACCTCGACCTCATCGCCAACATTGAACTTGTTTTTCTGCTGGCAGTAAAGTCTGCCGTCTGACCAGCTGTCTGCTATCGCTACTACGTCATATTCTCTTACATAGCCACTGGTGCCGTAATACTGGCTCTGCTTGGGGTGGCCGAAGTAGAAGCCGGTGCAGTAAGCTCTGTGGCTGACCTTGAAGACCTCATCTTTGAGCCACTGAGGGAGCTCAAAGTGGTCGGGATCGGACTTATAGATATCCATAGCCTTGCGGTATGCGTTTGTTATGACGGAAACATAATAGCTCGACTTTGCCCTGCCCTCTATCTTGAAGCTGTTGATGCCGGCTTCGGCAAGCTTGTCAATATGCTCTATCAGGCACATATCCTTGGCATTAAGGATATAGGTGCCCTTTTCGTCCTCAAAGACAGGATAATACTCACCGGGTCTGGTCTCCTCCATAAGGTGATAGCCCCACCTGCAGGGCTGGGCACACTCACCGCGGTTAGCATCTCGCTCAGTGAGATACTGCGAGATAAGGCACCTGCCTGAAAAGCTCACGCACATTGCTCCGTGGACAAAGCACTCGATCTCCAGCTCCTTCGGTGTTTTTGCTCTTATCTCTGCTATTTCCTCAAGTGAGAGCTCTCTTGCGAGAACTACGCGCTTTGCGCCCATTTCATAAAAGGCATTGGCGCTTGCATAGTTTACTATCCCTGCCTGTGTGGAGACATGGATATCCATATCGGGGACGTATTTTCTGACGAGGGTGAATACGCCTATATCATTGACTATGAGGGCATCGACACCTGCGGACTGTGCATCTTTGACGAACTGTTCAAGGTTCGGTATCTCATTGTTATGAGGGAGAGTGTTGCAGGTAAGATAGACACTTCTGCCGCGCGAATGAGCCTCATCACAGGCTTTTGCAAGGAGAGAGACATCAAAATTGGCAGAAGCAGCTCTCATTCCGAAGCCTGTGCCGCCGAGATAGACGGCATCTGCCCCGAAATCAAGAGCGGCATAAAGCCGCTCCATATCTCCCACGGGAGAGAGTATTTCCAATAATCTGTTATTGATATCAGACATCAGATCATTCCTTTTTATGCTAGACCTGCCTTTTTGAGGTTAGCCTCATGCTCTTCAAGAGTTTCGGCATAGAAGGTCTGCTTGGTAGTAAGGTTATTACAGAAGTAATAGTACTTAGTCTTTGCAGGGTCTATTACTGCCTTGATAGCGTCTATACCGGGGTTGCAGATCGGGCCTGCAGGAAGACCCTTGCAGGTATAGGTATCGTAGCTTTCGGTATAGTGTGTGAGTGAGGCTTCGGTATCAGCCTGAGTGGTTATGACGTTTTTGATATAATTCGTTGTGGTATCAGACTGGAGCATCGGATAGGTATCAGGGTCATTGAGACGGTTGATGAATACCGACGCAACATTCGGCATCTCCTCAACAGAGGCTGACTCGAGCTGAACGATAGATGCAAGTGTCATTATCTGCATAAAGTCAAGCTTAGTGGAAGCAAGCTTCGGCTCGATAGATGTTGTATACTGCTTTTCAAAGGCCTCCTTGACCTTTCTTGAAACGTTCTCGGCAGAGTCATTAACATAGAACTCATATGTATCGGGATAGAAGAAGCCCTCTCTGCTGTAGAAGGTATCGGCAGCGGTGTCTATCTGCTTTTCAAATACGAAGCCCTGATCGCGGTTGAACTGGAAAATGAAGTCCTCAGCAGGGCAAACGCCTGCCTCCTCCAGCTTGGAAGCTATGGACAGAAGGTTCTCACCCTCGGTGAAGGTAACGGTCACGGACTTGTAGGACTCTCTCTGTACAGAGAGCTTCTCGATGATATCGGTATAGCCGTTGGAAGGCTGCAGCGTGATGTCTCCGGGATAGAGAGTGGGATCATGCTGAAGCTTCAGAGCGATCTTGAAGAGGGTCTTGTTCTGGATAACGCCGTTCTCGATAAGGATATCGGCTATCCTGTCATTGTTGGAGCCCTCGGGGATATTGAACCTGATATCGCTCTCGCTCTTGCCTATGCCGTAAAACTCCATTCCTATCCTTATGCCGGTAACAGCAAGAAGGAGCGAGACTGTAAGGATTATGGCAACGATGATTATGCCGCCGAAGATAGTGCCGTTAAAGCGGCTCTTTTTCTTCTTTTTCTTTTTCTTGGTGCTCTTCTTGGCAGGTGCAGGCTTTTTCTTTGCTGCCTGTGCCTTTTTCTCCGCCTTTTGCTGCTCGGTAGATACGTCCTCATAAGTTCTTATCCTGCTGACGGGCTCTTCAATAACGGCAACCGGTGCTGCCGCAGGTGCAGGCTCGCTGACAGTTTCAGGCTCAGAGGGTACGCTGACCGGCTCAGGCTCAGGAGTGATATCCTCGCTGACAGGCACTGACGGTGCAGCAGGCAGGGTCGGCGCCTCGATAGGATCAGGCTCGGAAACGGGAGCGGGCTCCTCTTCGGGCTTGTTACCGGATATTTTCTCATCAAGCGCCTTGGTGAGAGACTCTATCTCCTCAAGAGCTGACTTAGGAGCAGCTTCGGGCTCAGAAGGTGCAGTCTGTTCGATTACCTCAGGCTCAGCGGAAGGCACCTCGGGCTCAGCCGGTTCAGGCTGAACGGCAGCCGGCTCCTCCCTGACCTCGGGGAGAGTTTCCTCTATATCGATTCCCTGAACAAAATCGGGATTCGACTCCCTGTGGCGTCTCACAGGTCTGCCCTGATTTTTCTTATTATCGCTCATCGATCAATCTTCCTTTCCTATTCAGAAAATCTGTAAATCGTTTTATCTGTAAAAAGCATATCGGCTTTTATGTCATAGGTGCTGTGCTCTAGCTCATCACAAACGCAGCTTTCATAGCAGATGCCTGCCTTAATGCCGTTAAAGCCGGCAAGGAACCTGTCATAATAGCCGCCGCCAAAGCCAAGCCTGTAGCCCTTTCTGTCAAAGGCAAGCCCGGGGAGCACACACAGAGCTCCTTCAAAGGCAGTAACAAGGGGCGCTTCGGCTGAGGGCTCGGATATGCCCATAGTGCCGGGGGTCAGCTCACCGAATGAGGAGACCTTATAAAAACGCATAATGCCTTCCGAGACACTGCCCTCACAGCGCGGACAGAGAACGGTCTTTTCGGCAAAGGCTGTTTCCATCAGCTGCCTTGTTGAGACCTCTATACCCGTTGAGACAAAGCAGAGAAGCATTTTGCAGCTTTTATACTCATCACTTTCAAGAAAGCGCTTAGTGATAAGGCTGTCAAGGTGAGACTTCTGCTCTGCCGGCATCGAAGCGCGTTTTTGCTTATAAAAAGCACGCAGCTGTTTTTTTGTGCTTACTCGCATTGCATATTTGACCTTACGGTATCAGACTTCTCTTTGGATATGAGAAGCTCTGCAAGCTTCAGGCCGAACTCTATGCACACGCCTGCGCCTCTGGCAGTGATAACTTTGCCGTCATGCTCGACGGGTGCACCCGTAGGCTCTGCACCGATGAGGTCTTTTTCAAAGCCGGGGAAGCAGGTCGCTTTTTTGCCTTTGAGAAGACCCTTATGGCCTAAAACTGACGGTGCGGCACAGATAGCTGCAAGATACCTGCCGTTCTCAGCACAATAGTCAATTGCTGCCTGAACGTCGCCGTCGGCTTCAAGGTTCAGTGTGCCCGGCATTCCTCCGGGAAGAACGATCATTTCAAGCTCATCGCAAAGCTTTATCTGATCCGATGTGATATCGGGCTTGAATGTGACTTTATGGGAGCTGACGATAGTGTCGGAGCCGACACCGACCGTTACTACCTCTGCACCGGAACGCCTTAATATATCGATTGGGGCAAGAGCCTCTATCTCCTCAAATCCATTTGCCAGGAACACATATACCATAGATATTCTCCTTATCTGTAATTTCTTATCAAATGCCGCCTATTGCCGCCAGGATATCTTCAAAGATATCGTCTATCGTGCGGGGCTCATCACCGCTGCTGCAGCTGATTATCTTCCAGCCGCATTTTTCGGCCGTGAAAAGGGCTGCTTTGCGGCAGGCATATAGATATGAGATATTAGCCTCGTGGATATCTTTCTTTGATTCGTCGCCGTTATATCTTCCGCTCATAAGCTTCTGAGAGATCTCGATAGGCATATCAAGGAAGATGACCTGATCGGGTCTTGGCAGGCCGAGCTTTTCATACTCATAGTCTTCAAGCCACTTTATATAGTTCTCCCACTGTTCTTCGGGGAGCTTTGTCATCTGGTAGATGCAGTTTGAGGTAACATACCTTGCGGCACTGATAAAGGCGCCGTTTCTGTAGTCCTCCTCCCAGAGCTGTTTGAAGCTTACGTATCTGTCAACGGCATAGAAGCTTGACGCTGCATACGCATTTACATCGGCAGGAGAGGAACCTATCTCACCGCCGAGATACATCTTCACCAGTGCTGACGACTGATTGTTATAGTCGGGAAAGCTGATAGACCTGTGATTTATGCCTTTATCCTCAAGGTATTTATCAAGTCTTTCAAACTGAGTTGACTTTCCGCTTCCGTCAAGTCCTTCCAAAACTACTATTCTGCTCATATGTTCAGCGGCGTTACGCCTTTCCTCCTGTATATTCTGCTTTCATTTGCTTGTACTGCGCTATGACCTCGGGCATTTTACCGCAGGACATTTTACCCTCGGGGCACCTGCCTGTCATTACGCAGGAAGGGCCGGCCTTTTTGAAAAGGTTCGGAGCTTTCTCGCAGCAGATCTTCAGCATTTCGTCAGCAACAGCTTTGATCTCCCACTGAGCTCGGTTGCAGCACCTGTGCTTGAAGAAATTGAAAAGAGTTCTTACGTTCATTGTAACTACGATCTTGGTCTCACAGGCATTGGGGAGAACGAAGCGTGCGTCCTCATTGGCTTTCTTGCGAGCCTTGCTCCTTGCGGACTTTTCATCATTGCCCTCGGCAAGAAATGCTTTATAGTGCATCTCTGTCAATGCTTCCGAGATCTTGTCGTAGCTCTCAACTATCTGAGCCATCTGCTTATCGAACTCAGCTTTTGCCTCTTCGCACTGCTCTATTGCAGGAGGCGTTATGAAGTCAAAGCCGTTCTCATTGACATAGCGCTGGCTCTTCTGTGAATAGGAGGCTATCCTGTGCCTTACGAGCTGGTGCGAACAGGCTCTTGAAATGCCCTCGATAGCAAAGGTAAAGGAGACGTGCTCCATCGGGCTCTCATGGCCGATAGAGGCGAGCATATCTACAAAGGACTCGATCTTGTCCTCTGTGAGCCCATCCATTAACGAGCCGACATCACTGCTGGAATAGCACAGCTTGGCAGCTGTAGCAACGATCTTCTCGGGCTCGGGCGTGTGTGCAATGAGCTTTACCTTCATAAAGCATACCTCCGCATAATATCAAATTTACATACATATTGATTATAACATCATTTTGATGATAAGTCAACAAATTTCGCGTATTTTTTAGAGTTTGCCAAAAAAGACTGCCCGTTACAGACAGTCTTTAACAGTAATTTTACATTTTCATGGCATCGCTCAGGTACTGCTCGGCGTTTTCAAGCATAAGGTCGGTTATGTTCTCGCCGCCCATGATCCTGGCAAGCTCCTGTTTTCTGCCCTCATGGTCGAGGGAACGTACTGAGGTCAGAGTTCTGCCGTTTTGGACGTTTTTCTCTATCAGGAGATGATCGTCAGCCATTACAGCTATCTGGGAAAGGTGAGTCACACAGAGGACCTGTCTGAGCTTCGATATCTGTTTGAGCTTTATGCCGATCTTCTGGGCTGCCCTGCCGCTGACGCCTGTATCTATCTCATCGAAGATAAGCGTCTGGATATCGTCCTTTTCGGCGATGACATTTTTGAGAGCGAGCATTATTCTTGAAAGCTCACCGCCTGAGGCTATCTTGGCTATAGGCTTTGGCTCCTCGCCGGCATTTGCTGAGATGAGAAACTCAATATTATCCATACCACTGACAGTGAGCTTGCCCTTATCGTTTTTAACTGCAAGCCTGACATCAGGCATATTCAGAAATTCGAGCTCTTCTGCGACCTGCTTGACGAAGCGTTCTCCTGCTTTCATTCTGTGGTCTGAGAGGAGATTTGCTTTGATAGTTACGGTTTTCAGAAGCTCTTCAAGCTCCTTATTGAGTTCGCTGAGGTTCTCGTCAGCATTTTCAAGTGAGAGAAGCTCGTTTTCGGTCTCTTCAAGAACTTTCAGGACATCGGAAAGGTCGGGGCCATATTTTTTCTTTATTCGTCTGAGCTCTTCCCAGCGTGTGTTAAGATAATCATATCTGGCAGGGTCGACCTCCAGCTTATCAAGAAGAGATGCAAGCTCTTCGGAAATGTCTTCAAGCTCTATGGCGGCTGAATCAAGGCGCTCAAAAAGGGTCGCTGACGCAGTGTAGACATCAGTGATATCGGAGAGGGTATCGCGGGAACGCTGAACGGCGGTGACTGCACCGTCGGTATCGTCATCACCGGAGATCAGTGTTCTTGCCGCATAGAGGGCTTCGCTGATAGCTACGGAATTTTTGAGAACATTCAGCTCTTTGGCTATCTCATCGTCCTCGCCCTCACGGATATTAATAGCGCAGAGCTCATCATATCTTTCTCTGAGCATATCTATGCGGTCGTCCTTACGGGCGCGGTCAGCTTTAAGTTTATTTATCTGCTTTGCCTTTTGCTGGAGCTGCCTGAAGGCTTCCCTGTAATCTGCCAGGAGAGATTCTGAGCCTGCATAGCTGTCAAGGATATCGATGTGGCGCTCAGGTGACATAAGGATCTGATTGTCATGCTGGCCGTGGATATTGACAAGAAGCTCACCGACGGCTTTGAGAGCCGACACATTCACAACTCTTGAATTTATTCTCGCAAGGCTGCCGCCGTCATAAGAGATCTCTCTGGTGAGAAGGAGCTGGCCGTCCTCACAGTCGATGCCGAGCTCACTGAGCTTTTGCGTAACACTTTCACCTATATCGGTAAAAATGGCAGAAACCACTGCCTTTTTTGTACCGCTCCTCACAATGTCTTTAGAGGAACGCTGGCCGAGGATAGCATTTATGCCGTTTATAAGTATCGACTTGCCTGCGCCGGTCTCGCCGGTGAAGACATTGAGCTTATCGCAAAAGGTTATGGAAGCCTGTTCGATAACAGCAAGGTTTTCAATATATAATTCCTTTAGCATTGGTATCAGATCCCGTTGTTTTGATTTGAGATTATGTTTTCAAGCTCATGTACAAGGAGCTTTGCATCGTTCTCCGTTCTCATAAGGATAAAGATGGTGTCATCGCCTGCAAGTGTGCCGACCACATTGTTAAGGCCGATGCCGTCAAGCTTTGCGCAGACTGCCTGCGCCATGCCTGTCTGGCACTTTACCACGGCTGTATTGAGGGCATAATCGACACTGAGGACAGATTCTGAAAAGATACTTTTGAGTGCTCTGCCGCCAAGCTTGTCATCAGCGGCTATCTCGGGAGCCTGATATCTGTAGCCTCCCTGAGGGTCAGCGGCCTTGATCAGGCTTAGCTTTCTGAGATCACGGGAGAGAGTCGCCTGTGTGACTTCACAGCCGCGCCGCTTCAGAGCGTCTCTGAGAGCTTCCTGTGTGGAAATGCTTTCCTCAGATATTATTCTTAGTATGAGCTCATGACGCTGAGCGTTCATAGGTTATCCTCCTCCGTGCCTTTAAGGGGCTGCATAAGCTTTTTGTTTATAGACGCAAAGAAGCTGCCGCCCGCAATGTCTATGATATTGATATAATACTGTGAACGCGAAACGCAGACCTTGTCTCCACCCGAGAGCTTCATGACGTTATTTCCGTCAACATTGACCCAGACATGACAGTTCTCGGCTGTGCTGCACCTGACAGATACGTTGCTGTCAGCTGAAAGGATCATTGTTCTTGCGAAAAGAGAATGGGCGCATATCTGTGTGAACTCGATGCACTCCATATCAGGCTCAATGATAGGGCCGCCTGCTGACATTGAGTAGGCGGTGGCGCCTGTTGCAGTGGAGAGGATAACTCCGTCAGCACGCAGCGAGGATATGAGCTTATCATTTTTTGAAACTGAAAAATCTGCTATCTTGCAGTCATCTGATTTTGCTACTGTGACATCATTGAGTGCAGTATAGCACTGCTCTGTGCCGCCCGAGAACACCCTGACATCGAGCATCATACGCTTACTGAGAAGGTACTCGCCCCTGACGAGTTTTTCAAGAAGGGAAAGCTGGGAATGCTCGAGAGATGCCATAAAGCCGAGCCTGCCGCAGTTGATACCGAGGATAGGCTTGTTATGGACTGCCGCCTTCTTGGAGCATTTGAGAATAGTGCCGTCACCGCCGACTGCGATGATCATATCACATTCGGGAATGAAAGAGTGCTCATCGGCAAAGGTGATATAGTCAAGGCCTGAAAAGATAAGCCTGTATTTTTCACTTAGGTAGACCTCGGCGCCGTTTTCTGTGAGGATCCTTGCGGCGTCACGGGTATACTCATAGCAGTTTGCCTTATCAAGATTGGGAAACATATAGATCTTCATGGGTTATCTCCCTTCATCGGTCATCTTTTTGCTTTGAAAATATGCTTTTGCCTCAGCTGCGGTCTGCTCTGCAGAAAAGGGAACGCTCTCACAGGCAGTGCCTTTTGTTAGGTGCACAAGGTATTCAGTGTTGCCGTCAGAGCCCTTTATTGCGCTGTAGGTAAGGCCGCATACCGTGAGACCCAGCTGAACGAACAGCTCGGTGAGCTCATTTATCACCCTTACATGGTCTTTGAGGTCTGTAACTACGCCGTGCTTATTGAGGGCTGCGCGGCCGGCCTCGAACTGAGGCTTTATCAGCAGCACAAGCTCGCCGTCATCGCTGAGGCAGTCGAGCATCGGCTTTATCACAAGCTTCAAGGAGATAAATGACAGATCTCCGCATAAAAATGAGGGGCGCTCATCAAAAAGGTCCGGCGTCATATATCGGGCATTTACGCCCTCCATGTCAACGACACGGGGATCACTTTTCAAAGACGGGTCAAGCTGGCCGTGACCGACATCAACGGCGTAGACCTTTTTTGCGCCGAGCTTTAAAAGGCACTCGGTAAAGCCGCCTGTTGATGCGCCGATATCGGCAGCGGTTCTGCCGGTGACGTCAAGGGTGAACTGATCGAAGGCGTGCTCAAGCTTCAGGCCGCCGCGGCCTACATAGCCGACAGGATCGCCCAGCACCTCGACATTATCGTTATCGGTGACAATGAGCGAGGGCTTTGCGGCTGCTTTGCCGTTAAGCAGCACCGAGCCGCTTTTTATAAGAAGCTTTGCCCTTTCACGGCTTCTGGCAAGGCCGTTTTCTACAAGGTAAAGGTCAAGTCTCTGAGGCATCTTTCACGCTCCTGTGGACGGTCTCCGCCATTTTATCAGCAGACAGACCCAGCTCATCGAGCAAAGCCGAGGG
Source organism: uncultured Ruminococcus sp. (assembly GCA_902767035.1). GTDB lineage: Bacteria > Bacillota > Clostridia > Oscillospirales > Ruminococcaceae > Hominimerdicola. Next base: position 16,037 of record CACXFU010000127.1, on the reverse strand, counting down.
CTTGCCGTGAGGTACAAAATCATAGATCGCATGGCTCTCGATATTATTGAGCTTTGCGCTGTATTTTTCAGCAAGGCAGCCTGAATAATAGGCCTCCTCAAAGAAGATGACTTTTTTATACTCTTTCATAAGAGATAATATTTTTTGCTCTATCGGGAATATCCTGATAAGGGACAAAGTATCAACTGTGATGCCGTCAGCCGTAAGGGACTTGGCAGCTTTATAAAGATCATCGGTCAGTCTGCCATAGGTGACTAAGAGAACATCTCCGCCGTTTTTACGGTAGTCATACTCGGTCTCGGGAGCGGTTCTAGGAGAGCGGTCAGCGCCCCTGGGATACCTTACGACACAGAGCCCCTTCTCTTCATTCACCGCCTTATCAAGACAGGCCTGGAGTTCGGAGTAAATTGACGGAGAGAACACAGTAACGCCGGGGATAGTAGTTAAAAAGTTTATATCGAAAATGCCCTGGTGGGTTTCACCGTCATCACCGACTATGCCGGCTCTGTCAACGCAGATGACTGCGTGGCTCTTCATTATAGCAAGGTCGTGAATGAGCTGATCGTAAGAGCGCTGCAAAAATGTTGAATAGATCGCAAAGACAGGGATACAGCCCATTGAGGCAAGACCGCCGCAGAAGGTGACTGCGTGCTCCTCGGCGATGCCGACATCAAAAAAGCGCGAGGGGAACTGCTTTGCAAAATACTGAAGACCGGTACCGTATTTCATCGCTGCCGTAACGGCACAGACTTTTTTGTTTTTCTGCCCTATAGCGCACAGCTCTCTGCCCATTACAGAAGAGAAGCTGTCGGAAAGGACAACATCGGGGTTGCCGGTCTTTATCTCAAAGGAGCCGATGCCGTGATACTCGCCGGGATTCTGCTCGGCGGGCTCATAGCCCCTGCCCTTGACGGTATTGACATGGATAAAAACAGGTTTTCTGATCTTCTTAGCAGCTTTAAGGCCGCGCTCGAGATCTTCAAGGTCATGGCCGTTTAGGGGGCCTATAAACTCAAAGCCGAGATCCTCGAACATTGTGCTGTGGATAAGCATATTCTTGATCGCGTCCTTGGAATTTCTGATCGCGTTCTCAACAGGCTTGCCCACAAGCGGAGTATGATCGAGAACACGCTGAACGCCGCTCTTGGTCTTTCTGTAGGTGTCCTTTGTTCTCATCGTTGAGAGGTACTTTGCCATTGCGCCGACGTTTTTTGAGATAGACATCTCGTTATAATTGAGGATAACGATGATGTTCGTATCGCTTTTGCCGGCGTTGTTAAGGCCCTCATAAAGCTCACCGCCGGTAGATGCGCCGTCGCCTACAACTGCAATAGCATAGTGGTCATTATCGCCTTTGAGCTTCATTGCAGTTGCTATGCCGAGGGCTGCGGAAACTGAGGTCGAGCTGTGTCCGCTGATAAACGCATCGTGCACAGATTCATCAGGGCGGCAAAAGCCAGAAAGGCCGTTTTCCTGCCTGAGGGTGCTGATCTTATCGAGCCTGCCTGTCAGGATCTTATGGGTATAGGCCTGGTGGCCGACGTCCCAGACGATCTTGTCATCGGGAGAATCAAAGACCCTGTGTATGGCCATGGTAAGCTCTACTGTTCCGAGGTTTGAGGCGAGATGGCCGCCTGTTCTTGAAACGGTATCTATCAGTATGCTCCTGATCTCCCTGCAAAGCTGTTCGCACTGCTCTGTAGTGAGAGTTTTCAGATCGCGCGGAAGATCAAGCTTATTTATGTCAATTTTCTTATCTGTCAAAATAAAGATCCCCTATCAAAGCTCAGCTTCTTCTTATGAGAAGGTCTTCGGTAAGCTGAGACAGAAATTCGTAATCCTCAAAGTATCTGAGATGGCCGAGCGCTTCAACGGTGAGCTGCTTTGCTATCGTCTGAGAGCGTTCAAGGCCGAGAAGTGTGACATAGGTATTCTTATGCTGCTCGGTATCACTGCCGATAGGCTTGCCGAGCTCATCAAAGGTGCCTGTCACGTCCAGGATATCGTCAACTATCTGGAATGCTCTGCCGAGAGCTTTTGCATAGTCGGCAGCAAATGGTATCGCTTCAAAGCGGCCTGAAAGGATAACGCCCATAACGCAGGAGGCCTCGATAAGGGCGCCGGTTTTACAGGTCTGGAGGACATTCAGGGTCTCGATGTCTATATCTTTATCCTCTGAGGCAAGGTCTATCACCTGACCGCCTATCATGCCGTCTGTGCCTATAGCTTTTGAGAGAACGGATATGAGCATAACTGCTCTCTCGGGCGGTATATCGCCGGCCATAGCGGCATCGGAGATGACCTCAAAGGCCATTGAATTGAGCGCATCCCCCGCGAGAAGAGCTATATCCTCTCCAAAAGCCTTATGGCACGAGGGCTTTCCTCTTCTGTAATCATCATTATCCATACAGGGCAGGTCATCATGAATGAGAGAATAGGTGTGGATAAGCTCAGCACTGCAGGCAGCAGCGACATATTTTTCAGGCTTTCTCACACCGCACATACGGGCAAATTCAAGCATAAGAACAGGTCTCAGCCTTTTTCCTCCCGCAAGAAGGGAATACTCCATAGCCTCGACCACTCTGCCCTGAAGCTCAGGCTTTGACGCCGTGAGCTGTCTGAGCTGCGCCTCGATAAGCTCGACATAATAATCAAGCTTAGCCTTGTTCATATCATTCATCTTTGTTTTCACCGTCCATATTCTTTACGGTAAGCTTTGCCTGCTCAAGCTCCTTTTTGCACTCGGTGCAGAGAGCTATCCCCTCTTTATAGAGCTCAAGTGCCTCATCGAGAGAGGGCTTTTCATCTGAAAGCCGGGAGACTATCTCTCCGAGCTTTTCAAGCTTTTGTTCAAAAGTCATATTATCACCGTTACTAATTAATGTAGAGCTGCTTTATCTCAGCCTCTGCTTCACTGTCTGAAAATCTTATCGTGACACTTTCACCGACTGAAAGTTCGTTTGCCGAGAGGACAGCTTTATCGCCCCTGGTAACTATCGAATAGCCTCTGCCAAGAACCTTAAATGGACTGAGCGCTTCAAGCGAGGCAGCAGCGGATACGAACGAGGATTCGCTGCGTGCGAGAACAGCGCCGACAGCTGACCTGAGCTTCTGTTCGAGAAGTGCTGTCTCGGCCGAGATATCATCGAGCCTTTTTACCGGCGACAGCCCTTTGAGCTTCAATGACAGAATGTCAGTGCTGTCAGACTTATCTGTTATGAGCTTCATAACAGATGCTCTGAGCTTGTCTTCCAGAAGCGTGACCGCGCCGAGCATCTCTGCTCTGTCAGGCACCGCAAGCTCTGCTGCCGCTGAGGGTGTCGGGGCTCTGAGGTCTGCTGCATAGTCAACTAAGGTGGTGTCGGTCTCATGGCCGACGGCAGTTATCACAGGAGTTTTGCACTCAGCCACTGCGAGGACAACATCTCTGTGGTTAAACGGCATAAGATCCTCAACAGAGCCGCCGCCGCGTGCAAGTATCAGGGTATCGGCGCCGCTGTTATCAGCCCGTCTCAGGGCGTCACAGATATGGATATGCGCGTCGCTGCCCTGAACAGGAGCCGGAAAAACGAGCAGCTCGCATACCGGATATCTTCTTTCGGTAATGTGTATGATATCCTGAAGGGCTGCGCCTGCAAGTGATGTGATAACAGCCACTCTCTTCGGAGCAAGAGGTATGTGCTTTTTTCTGTCAGCCGAGAAAATGCCCGAGGCTTCAAGCTCTTTTTTAGTTTTTTCAATTGTCCGGTGTATCTCGCCGATACCGACCGGCAGGATCTCGGACACTATTATCTGGCAGTTGCCGCCGCGCTCATAGACGCCGACATTGCCGATCACCATAACGTTCATACCGTCCTCGGGCTCGAATTTAAGCCTTGATGCCGAGGACGAAAACATAACGCACGAGATCGAGGACTCACTGTCCTTCAAGGAGAAGAAGGCGTGTCCCGATCTGTAATTAAGGTTATAGTTTGATATCTCTCCCCTCACAGCTGTGCCCTTGAGCTTACTGTCAGAGCTGAGCTTGAAGGAAAGATATTTATTAAGCTGAGATACCGTTAGCACTGATGCCAATCAAATCAGACCCTTCTTTAATGCTGCATAAACTGCGATGCCGACCGCGTTATCAGAGGAGAAAGAGGGCTCGGCAAAGGAGCCGTATCGTGAAAGAGTGCCTCTGATAGTGCTGTTTGACATTACTCCGCCGGCATAGATGATCTCTATGCCGCTGTATTTTTCGATCAGGTTGAGCGTCAGCTTTTCAATGACCGCACAGACGCTGTCGATACAGAATTTTGCGGTGTCGCAAGGCTGCGCGCCTGCTCTTGCAAGCTGAGCACACTGGTTCTCTATGCCTGACATTGAGCAGTACAGCCCGTTGACGCTGGGCTTTATATCAAAGGCGGCAGTGCTCTGGAGAGAGAGCTTTTCAAGCTCTGCACCGCAGGGAAAGCCTATACCGAGCCTTACTCCGCAGCGGTCGATTGCCTGTCCTGCGTTGAGGTCGGTGGTACCGCCGATGAGCTGGATGCGGATATTCTGATCCCTGTCAGGTGTGCAGAGAAGGATCTCGGTAGTGCCGCCGCTCACATGAAAGGCCGCGAAGGGCTTGTCTGCGCTGAGAAGATCGAGCCTTTTACATGAAAAAAGAGCTGCCAGTATATGCCCTACCTGATGCGAGGTCGTGAAAAGTTCACAGCCTGCCCCGTGAGAAAACGCGGCAGCTGTATTCATACCGACCAGAAAGCACGGCATATATGAGACCTCCGCCAGGCGCGGAGCACTTGAACAGCCGCACACATCAAAATGATCTATGCCCTCAAAGGCTTCATTCATCAGTGCAGGCAGCGCCTTTGTATGCAGAAAGACAGCATCGGCCTGTCTGAGACCGCGCTCACCCTGCCTGACTGGAAGGAGCTGTTTGACATTGCGCACCGTCATAGAGCCCGTATCGAGAACTGCTACCGAGGTGGTATAGTTGCTGGTATCGAACCCTGCACAGATGCTCACTTCTGCTCTGCGCCGAGGCTCTTGGAATAGGAGCCCAGCACACCGTTGATAAATGAGACGTCGGGATCAAAGGTATACATATCTGCAATGGCTACTGCTTCGCTTATCGCAACGTTCACAGGAACGCTCTCAACATAGGCTGCCTCATACACAGCGAGCCTGAGCACTGCAAGGTTCACCTTAGGGATCCTTGATATGACACGCTTGTTGCTGAACCGAGATATAAGCTCATCAAGCTCCTGACGTTTATCGTCAACTCCCCTGACAAGCGCCTCTACCTCTTCATTAAAGGGAAACTCATCGACCTCTCTTGCATTTTCAAAGATGGTCTCGAGGGGCTCGTCCTGCCTGAAGCTTCTTTCATAGATAAGCAAAAAGGCTGCCTCTCTGATGTCTCTTCTTTTTACGCTCACAAAAACACTCCTTAACTGAGTTTTTCAGCATCGCTCTCGATGCCGCAGACATTTACATTTACCTTGGTTACGGTAAGGCCGAGCATATTCTGAACTGCGCTCTTGACCTTTTCCTGCACCTCCTCGGCAGTCTGAACAGCTTTGGCGCTGCCGGTAAGAATAAGGCCGATAGTTACCGAGAGAACATCGTCAACAAGGCCTATCCTGATATTGCCGAAATTTTCCTGCTTGAGCCAGATCTGTCTGGGGGTCTTCATAACAGGAGCTATCCTGCTCACGCCGTCGATCTCGCTGACAGTATTGGTGATGATCCTGGCGATCACGTCCTGACTGATATGCAGGCTTTTGTCAAAGGTCTTTACCATTTCGCTCATAAATATTACCTCCATAATAAAAAATCCTTCAAAATCATACTTAAAGTCATTATAACATATTTTTCAATACGTTACAAGTATTTTTGAAGGATTTTTTTGTTTTATTTAAAATTATGAGAATCCATATAGCACTTTACGACAAACAGACTATTGGGTCAGGCTGCTGATATAGCCCTAAACATAAATCCCTTGTTCAACAAAAATGATGAACAGGCAGATGATCATATTTAAGATCACTCAACATCATATATCCTGATATTCTCATTCGGCACCGTCACCTGACTGAGAAGGATATCCTTTATCTGTGCGGCTTCGCTTGTCTGAAGGCCGCTGCTTTCGGTCTTTACTACTATGTCCGCGTTGTTGCCGTCAAGATAAACCACACAGTCTTCAAAGCCTGCTGCCTTGACAAGGCTCTCGACCTTTGTTTCTGACTCCATAAGTGCGGCCATTGCCTGAGCGCTCTCCTCGGCTACTGCTTTTTCTTCATTAGTGGCATCTCCGCCGCCGATTATGCTTTTAAGGGTCTCAACGGCTTCGTCTCGCGAATTCATCTTGTCGATACGCACCTGAGAGAAATAATCTGCAGTGCTGTCAGTGCTTACGAGCTCTGCCTCACCGTAGCTGACGGACTTGCTCTTTACTACCTCCGTCTTTTTGATATCAGCGCCTGCAGACGAGTAAGTGTAGTTGATGTAGACCGCCACTGCAAGCACCAAGGTCATCCCTGCGAGAAGCATTTGTCTTTTTCCTATTATAAGTGTTGGCTTTTTCATTATGTATACCTCTTTCAATATATATTTCTGCCCTCAACGCAGATCTTATCGCTTGAAACGCCCAGCAGTGTTGAAACTGCCCTTATGATGCGCTCCTTTACCCTTACGTCTCCACCTCCTTCACATACTATCATAACTCCGCTTATCTGCGGCCTGACGGTTTTTCGTATAAGCGCCTCCTTTTCTCCGCTGTGCTCGATGAGTACTATCTCTTTTTTGTATGACTGATCGCTGCCTTCACCGTTATTGTCTGTGCTGCCGGTAACATTCTCGGCATAAACGTATTCTGTGGTGCTGCTGACAGTTACCATAACATCACACTGCCCTACTCCACTGACGTTTGAAAGCACTTTTTTAAGACGTCGCTCAATATCGGCGGAATACTCATCGGGGTCGTCGGTCATCTCAGAAGTGCCGGTACTTTCAGGCTTATCTTTATCCGTATCCGACATCATATCGGATATGAAGATCAGAGCTATACCGAGCAGGCCAACAAAAATGACCAGCTTATATCTCTGCTCCTTCGAGAGCAGCTTCCTTATCCTTTTCGTATCCCATTGCAACGCTATCAGCTCCGTTGTATATTGTTATCTCACAATCGGGGATATCCTCCCGGACAAGCTCTGTCAAGGCCTGCTCTGAGCCCTTGGGCGCATTGTAAAGTGTGACCGAGCTTATCACGATATAATTATATTCGTCAAGCTCTGCCTTTATGTCAGTGTAGGCGCTTTCATAGCCGGCTGACCTTAGTTTTTCTCTCAGGTACTTCTCCACGCTGTTTTCGGCCGAGCTAAGATAATACTGCTTTGAAAGCTCAGTCATCGATGAGGGGATGCCTGCGTCTGCGGCTTCATCGGGTTTCGGGAGTGAGAGCTCAAAACGGCTGTCCATAAAAGGAGAGACCACGGCAAGGAGCATCACGGCGCCGATGACCATATTAAGGTTTTTGGAAATGCCGCCGGCAGGGGCTGCGAGCCTTACCGCAGACGAGACTATGCCGACCGCACAGGCTATGAAAATTACTGATTTAAGTGTCTGCATGGCTGTCACCTTCTATCCTGCTGCCGTCAGTAGTATCACTGAGGTAGCGACTATAAAAAACAGAGCATAAGCGACTGCTATGCTCATAGCGATCGCAAGGACCGAACCTATGCCCGTAAGCACTGCCGAGGACTGTTCGAGAGAGAACATATCGTGAATGATCTTAGCGGCGGCTACTATTATCCTCATGGCGATAACGGCTATCAGAGGTCGCAGCACTATCACAGCGACGGTGAGCACACCGATAAGGCCAACGCTTGTCCTGATCGCGCCCAGGCTGCCCTTTACAGCGGAATAAGCTTCTGAGACTGAACCGCCTATCACGGGGATAAAGCTTGAGGCTGCAAACTTTATTGTCTTAGCGCCAAGGCTGTCGGCAGCGCTGCCGGAAAGGCCAGTTATCGACATTAGTGCTGTGAAAACTATCATAATAAAGCTGAGGGCTTTGACAACAAAGGATCTTACGGTCTCGGCAGCTTTGCCAAGGCCGATAGCAGGGTCTATCGCCGAGACGAGAGACATTGCAAGAACACAGGAGATCAGCGGCAGGAGAAGCTTTGACGATATATAGACCATAAGTTCACACACAAAAAACATCACCGAATAATAGCCAGCTGCCGAGACAGCATTTCCTGATGCTGTGGAGACACCGGTGAAAACGGGTATGTACGCTGTCATATATTCGTTTATGGTATCAAGTGAAGAGATGACGCGCTGAACGCTGTCGGAAAGGGAATCACTGACGATAAGTATGCAGACAAGTGACGATACCATAGCGAAGGACGCTTCAAGCTTTGGCGAGGAGCCAAGGCTTTTTATAAGGGTACAGACCGCAGCGGCGGCTATAAGCTTGCCGAGCAGCTTTACCGGCTGGGTAATCTCATCTTTGAAAAGCGATAGTATATAGTCAAAGACGGTGTCGGGGGCTATGGCAGAAATGGTCTCGGGCTTATCGGCGGCGATACCGTTATCATCAAGAAAGGACTGTGCATCATCACCGCCCACGCCTTCAAGGCGGCTGTTTATGTCTGAGATGATAGCTTCATATGCATCGTCTGAGCTGCCCTCTGCGCTGACAGCTGACGGCAGCAATGCAGATACGGCTATCAGAACAATTATCATTACTAATCTTTTCATAGGCGTATCACTCCAGAAGAGAACGCACCACCTCTGCCACTGCGGTAAACAGCGGCAGTGATACGCTTATCATACCAAGCCTGCCGATAAGATCGACCTGCGAGGCTATGGCGTTTTCTCCGCAGTCGCGGCAGTAGTCCTCAGCAAGTGATGATATATAGGTTATGCCGAGGGCTTTAAGAAGGACCTCAAAATACTCACTGTCAACGCCTGCGTCCTCTATCAGAGGTTCAAAGGCGGAAATTATATCTATTATATAACCTGCCGAAAAGTAGAAAGCTGCGCACACAGTGAACAGAACTCCGGCAAGCTTTATCTCTGAGCTTTCACGCTCTATCATTTTCAGGAGCACAGCCGAGACTGCACAGAAGATTATCACAGATGTAACCGTCATCAGTAAAGATCAAAAATATCCTTTATAGTCTCAAAAAGATCCCCTATCTGTCTTACTATCATAAACATCACAACTATAAGCCCTGCAAGGGTCGTCATCATCGCCTGCTCGTCACGCTCTGCCCTTTTGAGCAGAAGGTTCAGAACCGCAACGATTATGCCGATAGCAGCTATCTTGAAGATCAGGTCTATTTCCAAGGTATGCACGTTCCCTTCAAACAAGTATCACTGCCGCAAAGGCACCCGACATAAGGCCGAGCACTCTTGCAAGCTTTTTATCCGATCTGTAATGCGCGGCAAGCTCGTCCCTTGCCTGAGCAAGATAGGCTGTCAGGAGCTTTGCCTTTGCACATTCGTGATCACAGTCAGTCGTTCCGAGGTCACTGAAAAATCTGATGAGCTGATCCTTTACGTCTCTGTCGGCATAAAGAGCTTCTATCCTCTCTGATATCGCTGTACGGCCGTCAGGTCTTGTGATATCGCAGGATAAGAAGGTGAGGTCTTTATACTTTTGTGAGGCTCCAAGGCTTTTTAAGATGTCTCCGGTTGTAACTAAAGAGGAGAGCATCACGGATATCTCGGCAGACATATCATGCAGGTGCGATAGAACGGTATAGCGCCTTTGTATCATATCTGAGATGAGCCTGCCTGCGCCCATTCCCGAGAGCAGTATCAGCATACAGCCGGCAGCTCTCAGCATTTTTCATCACCTATCACGGAATATGCTGTCAGCTTACCGCGCAGGGGGCCTGTGCCAAGAACGGCGCAGGCAGAGAATGCCCCTGCTTTTATCAGCTTTGAGATATATCTTTTCTTTCTGACATCACTGTATGTCGGGGCGTGGCAGGAAGCGATTATCTTTACTCCTGAACCCAGAGCATACTGCAGGGCTTCATAGTCTTTCTCGCTGCCTATCTCATCACAGACTATTATCTGCGGTGACATCACCCTTACGGCTGTGACAATGCCGCTGTATTTATCGTATGAGCTGAAAACGTCTGTTTTTGCACCGACGTCGTTCTGAGGTTCACCCATATAGGAGGAGGCGACCTCGTTTCGCTCATCTATCAGAGAGATACGGTAAGTGCTTGAAAGCTGCCTTGTCAGGTCTCTGAGGACGGTCGTTTTGCCGCTGGCAGGAGGACCTGCTATGAGAAGGCCGTTAAGATCGCCGTTAAAGCATTTATTGAAGATCTCATTTGCACAGCCCTTTATCTCACGGGCTATCCTGATATTTACTGACGATATGTCCTTGACATTGTCAACTGTATAGCCCTTTTCGGGAGAGATGACTGCACTGCCGCAAATGCCCACTCTGCAGCCGCCCGCGACCGTAACATAGCCTTCAGTGATCTCTCTGCGGAAGCTGTGGACTGAGCCTTTGAGCGCCCGTTCAAAGACACAGGCTATGTCCTCGGCGGTTACGTCTGCCGCTGCCTCTGGTGAGGATACGAGCCTGCCGCCTACTGTGAGAAAGTATTCTTTTGCAAAGGCGCTGACGCTTAGCTTTCTGCCGCGCCTTAGCCTTATCTCACAGATACTGCTCTTCTCGGTCTCGGGTATTGCACTGACGGCAGTTTTCAGTGCTGCCGGCAGAAGATCATATACGGCTTCAAGTCTGCTTTTGTTCATTATCGGTCACCCCTTATGAGCTTGTCTTGCTAGAATAATACTATGCTGAGGTTATGACGAATATTACTCTGTTGTTTTCATTATGATCTTAGATAATCACAATAAAGACAGATCTCAACTTTTTTGCACGCGCGGCTTTACAATTGTTTAAATATATGTTATAATGACTCTGTAGTGCTTTGGAGGCTACAAAAATACTAAAAACAAGGAGATAATAAAATGAACAGTCAGCTCACTCAGGAACAGGTAAAGGTACTGACTCTTACCAAGAGCGTTATCAATGAGGTGAAAAAGGTCATCATAGGCAAGGACGAGATAATTATAAAAGTCCTGCTTTCTATCCTCGCGGGCGGACATATCCTGATCGAAGATATTCCCGGCGTTGGTAAGACCACTCTCGCTGTTGCGCTTTCAAAGGCTCTTTCCCTTGAATACAAGAGAATGCAGTTCACACCTGACGTTCTTCCTACGGACGTTACGGGCTTCACTATCCTTAATAAGAACACGGGAAAGTTTGAATACAAGCAGGGTGCTGCCCTGACTAACCTGTTTCTTGCGGACGAGATCAACCGTACCTCTTCAAAAACGCAGTCTGCTCTGCTGGAGGTAATGGAGGAGGGCAAGGTGACCGTTGACGGCGTCACTCACACGGCTCCGGATCCTTACATCGTTATTGCGACACAGAACCCTGTAGGCTCGGTAGGAACTCAGATGCTGCCGGAATCTCAGATGGACAGATTTATAGTTAGGCTCACTATGGGATACCCGAGCCTTGAAAATGAGATAACGGTCCTGAAGTCAAAGCAGAACCTTGTGCCTGTTGACAATGTACGTCCTGTGGTAACGGCACAGGATATCATCGCGGCAAGAAATGAAGTGGACAACGTTTACGTATCGGATCAGATATTCCGCTATATTGCTATGCTTTCCGAGGCGACAAGAAACAATGAATATATAAAGCTCGGCTTATCACCGAGAGGTACTATTGCGCTTCTGCGTATGACAAAGGCTACTGCTCTGCTCAGGGGAAGAGACTATGTTATACCCGATGATGTGCTTTACTGCATGGACGATGTGGTGCTCCACAGGATAATACTGAGCTCAAAGGCCAAGATCAACAGCATAACAGGCTCACAGATACTCAAAAACATCACCGCTTCGGTACAGATACCCAGAATAAGCAAATAATGAAAGGACAAAAAGATGCTTGTAATATATATTATCCTGCTTATAGCGTCGTTATTGTTCTATATTCTTTATATTGAGAGCTTTTCGTTTTATCTGTTTGCGTTTCTGGTGGCGCTGCCGGTGATACTGTTCATTATGCTCAAGCGTGCATCTAAGCGTGTTAAGGTAACGTTTGCAGGCGGTCAGCGCGTCTGCGTGAGAGGGGCGAGGATACCTGTTGTTATAAGGTGCGAGAACCCCTGCCGCTATCCTATATCTAATCTGATGATAGAGATAGAGCATTACAACACGATAGATTCCGTCAAGGACACAGTCAAGATATGCACTCCGCTTTATCCTAAGGAGGTACAGTTCCTGACTATGCAGCTTACGTCTCTGCATTACGGAACTATAAGGCTCAGCATCACGCGCTGCCGCATCTCGGATATGCTGAGGCTTTTCAGGCTGAAGCTGAAAAAAGCGTCAAAGACCGCGCCCTACAGTGAGACTTCATTCACGGTGATACCTAACGTGATACCGATAGATAACCCCATAGCGAATTATTCGGAAATGGGGCTTGAGACAGATGAGTTTTCAAAAGAACATAAAGGAGACGATCCCTCGGAGATATTTGACATACACGAATATCAGGAGGGCGACAAGATTAACAGGATCCACTGGAAGCTTTCGGCAAAGCAGGAGACCACTATGGTCAAGGACTATTCCCTGCCGATAGCAAATTCTATAATAATAGTCGTTGATATGAACATCGACAGAAAGCAAAGCGATTTCATGCAGATATATGATGCTGTTGTGGAAACTGTCTCGGCTGTGACACAGTATCTTTCAGAGAACAGTACCGTGCACAAGGTCATCTGGTATGATACGATCACGGGAGAGAACATATCGATGACTGTCAAGGACGAGGAAGATTCAAGGCTGCTGCTCAGTATGCTGCTGAAGTCAGGTCTTTACAGCGGTGAGCACCCTGCCCTGCTAAACTATGTGAATTCTCAGGACAGGTTCAAATGCGGCCACCTTATGTATTTTTCGGCAAAGTATGACAGCAGCGTTACGGCGCTTATGAACGATTCTGACCTTGCGTTCAGATATTCATATCTGCTGGTGAATGCATCGTCAGACACCGGCAAAGCGTTGGTCGATGATTTTGCCGAGGTCGTAAACGTTGATGCAATTAACGCTCCCGAAAGTATAAGAGAGCTTTGTCTGTAAAAGTGTGAGCATAGATATAAAGGTGACAAAATGAAAGAAACAAAAAAAAGAAATAAAGATGTCGGGCTGATATCACCTAGCGGTATAGTCATTGACGGTGATATTCTGCTTGACTGTCAGAGTGAGCATTCAAACAGGTATTTTCTTGCCCTGAGAGTGTTTCTCAGCTTTATGGCGACCTTCTGCACTGCCGTTATGGGAGCATCGTTTCTCAATGTGAGTGTGCCGTATACACTGCTGTTTTTCTATTCGGCGATGCTGACAGGCTCATTCGGACTGCTGAGATCAAAGCACAATATAGTAAGGCTCGGAGCGATAGTTTATCTGGTTTTCCATGCTATATATGTTTTTACGAATTTTGACAATATACGCTACGGCTTTTATGTTGTGGCAGATGACTATCTGTCTAAGGCTAATCAGCCCAATTCCGTTATGGGAGTCGCGCTCAAAGGCATCAGGCACGCTGATTATCCGTATTATGCGTCTATCTTCTTTGTGGTACTGGTAACGCTTCTGGCGCTGGTGACGACTGCTTCCTGTGTTTATAAAATAGATTTCCCGCTGCTGTTCATTATAACGTTCCCGATATTTGAGCTGGGAATGTACTGGGGCTGGGTGCCGCATATCTTAGCTACGGTCTGCCTTTTCATCGTGTGGGTGATAATCCTTTCGATGCACATAATAAACCACACCACCAACAAAGCCGGCAGGCGAAACACTTTTGCCGTGCACGAACGGCGAAAGACCTACTACTTTACTTCAAGTGCTGCAAAGGGCGCGTTTTACACGGTATACATCAGGCTCATTGCTTTGCTGTGTGTTCTGATATTTATCGCGGCTATGGTATTCTCACTTATTACGGGCTTTACAAGGCCGAGAAAGTTTAACAAGTACAGACGAGATATATCTACCGCTGTATCGAACTTCACTATGTATGATCTGCAGAACCTGTTCTCTGATTATAACGGCGGTGCAGATATCTTCGGTGTTAAAACAGTGGGCGGCACAAACGGCGGTATCCTCGGCGAGACCTCAGGCATCAGCTTCAACGGCTCGACAGCACTGAGACTTACGGCGAGCCCGTTCACGAGGTCACTGTATCTTAAAGGATATGTAGGCGGTGTTTACAAGGACAATACGTGGTCTCCGGTCGACGTTGACGAGGACGATGTGGAATTTGACGAGGCCTTCGGAGAGATAGGGCTGTGGCCGCAGGATCTGAACTATCTGATAAGTCACGAATGCAGATATGATTCTGATGACACTGACGAGCTGGAGATATATGCTGTAGGTGCGAGCAAAAAGTTCGTGTATGCCCCCTATTCGACCTTCTACTCGCAGACGAGCAAGGATCAGAAAAATGAAATGACGCGCACGCTTGAAGGGTTTGTCAAGCCGGGCTCTGACAAGTATACGATAACTTACAGCAGCTATGACAGAATGTCGGGCGATCTTGCGAATGTTGAGAATGATTTCAAGCTTAACGAGCAGACCTCGGCGATGCTTACCGATTATGCGATCGAAGCGCTGGACGAATACACGGAATTTGTAAACAAGCATTACACAAAGGTGCATAAATCCAAGACACTCGACAGGGTATATAATGAGATAGCGACCAACTATCTCGGCGGTTCGGGCAACTGGTCATATTATGAGGTATATAATGCGATAAAGTCATACTTTGCGGAATCGGGAGAATACAGCTACAGTCTTCAGCCCGGAGTTACTCCAGAGGGAGAGGACTTCATCGACTATTTTCTTGATGTTCAGAAAGAGGGCTACTGCTCATACTATGCTTCTGCAGGAGTTGAGCTGCTGAGAAAATTCGGCTACCCTGCAAGATATGTAGAGGGCTACATGATACTGCCCTCTCAACTGGGCAACGGCGAGGACGAGGACGGAGTTTACAAGATAAACGTCAAGGACAAGTGTGCTCACGCATGGGCTGAGGTCTATATAGAGGGTGCAGGCTGGTATCCGGCTGAGTTTACGCCCGGCTATGACAACGATAACCCTAATCTTTCAGAGGACGAAAAGGACCCCGGCAGCAAAAAGAGAAATTCTGACAACTCAAAAGCGACGCCTGATTCAAGTGCGGCCGAAACAGACAGCTCGGGGGCTGAGCCGGTATCAAAGAAGAGTGCCGACAGCACAGGCAGCTCCTCGGCGCAGACAAGCTCAGGGGCATCATCGGCAAGCAGCTCGTCTTTAAGCTCGGCTGCGGGTTCTGGTGATGCGAAAGGTTCTGGAACGGGAGCTGACCATGCGGCGGCAACGGAAAGCTCTGCCGGAAAGACAAAGAACGCTGATTCAAATACGATGAACGGAGTTATATTCTCAGTTCTGGCACTGGTGCTTATCGGTGTGATAATAGTTCTGAACAGGACCTTCAAGCACAAGGCCATGATCAGGGCGGTCAGCGAAGGAAACGGCTCTGACAGGCTTATCGCGATGTATAAGTATCTGCTTAAATATCTTGCGATGATAGGAGCATACAAGGGCGGAAATGTTTCCGACCTGCGAGCCGTTGAGCTAATAATCGCTGAGCTTTCTGAAAAGCAGCTTTCACCTATCGCTGATGATGTGCGCTATATCGCAGAGCTTGCAATAAAGGCGCATATGAGCGATGAGACGATATCCGGCGAGGAAGCCGACAAAGCTCAGGCCAAGTTTGATTCGATCAGGCTCGATCACATCTATCCCAGCCTTCCGCTCGGCGAAAAGCTTACAGCTAAGCTGATATCGGGATTATACTAAAAATAAAAAGCCTTGCATTAGGGCGGCGCACATAAAGCAGTTTATGTGATTTGAAGATAAGGTTGCGTAACATCGCAGTTACGCAGCCTTTTTCTTTTTGTCGT
>CACXFU010000126.1 GCA_902767035.1 uncultured Ruminococcus sp. | reverse complement strand
TCGGATATACCGTCAGGCTGGGCTTTGTCGTAAGCTCAATAGAGTAATACTTGTTCGTGGTCTTTATCTGGTAACCCGTTACCTTTGAACCGTCCTTGAAAACTATCTTGTTGTTGTCGAGCATCTCGACCAGACTGTCGTCCACCTCAGATGCTTTGAGCCCTACTACATCATATTTACCGACAAGCTGAGGCACATCGCTGCCGTCAACATAGGCATAGAATTCAAGTACATCGTTAGTTCCTCCGAGCGGATCTCGGTTCTTAACACCCTCCTTGAACTGCATATCATATTCGTCATAGCTGAAATTCTTGAAGCCGTATTCATACGAAACCGAATTTATCGCATAATCGGAAGAGCCCAGCGCCTTATTATCCTGCGACGGAGCCATAACATCAGGTATAAGTGTCAGATCATTGTCATCGAGAGTGTAGACCAACGCCTTCTGACCGTAATAATTTTCCGCAACGTCCTTTCCGGCTATTCTCTGAGCATCGTCCTCAGAGATATTACCGTCCTCGAAATATCCTGCCGGCACAGTATGTGTAACTGTCTCGCCGCCGACGACCGATACGGTATATTCGTCCGAATCACTCACGAACCTGTATTCTCTGTTAGCCGCGCTGACAACGAACCCGTCAGCGGTCTTGGTAACGCTCATCGATTTGAGCGACGTAGTAAGATCGTCCACAGTTCTGCCGTAAGCATATGCGGAGGTCACAGTCTCATACATTATGCCCGATACCGGCTCGCTTCTCTCGGTCGTCAGCTTTGAAAGCTCGTAGCTCGTAACATTGCTCTTGCTTCCTACTCGCCTCAGCCCGTTTGCATAAAGGCCGTATTTTGCTGCAGTATACTTCTCCACAACAGGGTGGAACTCGGGCTTTTTCTTCTCATACTTGTATATAGCAGAGCTGCTTATCTCAGAAGGCTTATCCTGTCTGTCCTCAGGCGTGAGCGTCATCACAGAGGTATTCTTCGTCTGATATACCGCAGGCGCAGCATTCACTTCGATATCGTCCATCGCATCAGTTCCGTCATAACCGTCGGCAGGCTGCCTGTTGTATCGCACAAGCACATAGTCCGTCCTTCTTCCGGCTTCAGTCAGCCCCGATACCGTATAATTTCCCTGCTGATCCTTATCGGCGGTATAGCCGCTGCCCATATTCACTGCAACTATCTCACCCTTAGCCTTGTGCTCATTGCCGTTTGCGTCTGTGCCCTGCAGATCAAGCTCAGCACTGTATTCGTCCGACAGCGACAGCTGATACCTCTGGGTAACGTCGCTTATCTCGCTCGATACAGACCATATAGCATACTTATATGCGTCATCGTCATCACTATTGACAATGCTCCTCGCAGCTGCCGGCAGCTGGTTCTTGTTCATAAGCACGATGCCGTTATTGAATTCTATCTTCTTTGAAGACGACTTCAGAGTTGCCGCCGTATCGATATAAACAGGTATCTTCGGCGTCTTTGAGGTCAGCACAATGCTGTCCGCATCGGTCTTGCTCTCTACATCAACGTCCTTTTTCCAGGAGGCTATCTCAAGCTCAGCCTGACAGTCAACAGATGGGTCAAGATCCTTATATTCCCACGTATTCTTTGTAGTGATATAAGCTATCGGGAACTCATACACCTCACCTGCTGAGATAGGCTGTGTGTTAAAGATAACATACTTGTCATCGGACTCGTCATCAGGCGTGCCGTTGTCATCTAAGTAGTATACAAACACATGAGGGTCATATATCTTCTCTTTAGTAACAGGATCTTCCTTGTAGTAAAGCCTCTCCGCAGGCTTCGTCGATGCAGAAGCCTCCTGCGAATAGATAGTATCCCAGCTCGTTACAGGCATCTCCAGCTCATCGGGATAAACATTGTTACTGTCAGGAACGATAGCATCATCACCGTTGAATTTAAGTATATGTCTCGGCACCGATATCTTTACAAATCCTGCTCCGACAGCCTCTTCCGTCTTCTCCCTCGCGACACCTGTCAGAGTGTTTATATCCGTTGCGCCTATACCCGAGAGCGACAGCCTTATATTGAACACGAATTTGTGTCCCTCGTTTGCATTGTCAGCCTGCCATACGTACACATCGTCAAGCTCGCTCACAGCTTTATCGCTGTCAGGGGCCATCGTGTCTGACACATCATAGCTCTCATAATAGTTAGCACCCTGCTTGATATCTATATCAAACACGTTGACCGTATGTGCAGCAGGAACGCTCTCCTCTGCAAACGCATTATCAGGTAAAGCCGACAGCGCATTGCCCGCGATCAGTATCGCCGCAGAAAAAGCACTGACTATTCTTTTCACAAGTCTGCGTTCTTTAAACATTACGCTGCCCCCTTTCTTAAAGTCTTGGTTTTAAAATCATTATGGACACCCATACGGGTGATACAGGAGCGAGCCCTTTCAAGCCCACTCGCATTGACCCTGCGCTCATAACGCAGGCTTATCATTCTTTGATAACGCAAAACACCACGACCCTCGATACCGTATCTCCGTCAGCGCAGGTAGTGAGCGCGATGATCCTTCCGTCAGGCTCACCTGTTCTCACCGCAGCGTCTGTTTCGATCACATCGCGGATATTCTTGCATTTAACGTTGAACACATCATCATGAGCGCTCGCCCTCATGCTTGCGAACACTTCCAGCTCATATATCTCGTGTCCGTCCCTTCCGATTATAAGCTCACCGCGGCTGTGCTCTCTGAGATATCCCTCATTAAGAAACTCATCGAGCGCCCCGAACATCTTTCCGTACTCCATATGATGTCCGTAGATCAGTGAGTACTCATCAGAAAAGTCCGCAGAATTCCTGCTGTCAAGGAAAATGCTCCCTGACAGCGAATATTCTCCGTAAGGGTCCGTGTTCAGATACTTGATGTTGTCGCGGCTCTGCATAACAGGATAATCGATGTTCGTATCATCGATCGTCAGCCACGCCACCATATCCTCAGTTATAGGCGATTCGTCCGGATCATACCCGGCAGCCGTCGGCTTATACCTGAGAAGACTGTCATCAAGCGTATGACTGTAGACCCAGTAGTTATCATAGATGCAGTACATCACGATAAGCAGTATCAGGACGAGTATGACCGTAACTATCCGGTCATAGACCTGATCCAGTGTTTTCCAAACCTTCTTTGCTGAGATCTCCAATTAATCCTCGGCACTCTCTTTCTTTCTCTTAACATTTACAAATACGAGAGCTCCAACAACGATGATACCTATAACAGCAGGACCTGCAACAGAAAGTATAACACCGGTGGGTATCGTGCCTTCCTTGTTGTTGGTATATCCGATAGTAGTATCAGCTTTTATTGCCGTATCACTTACCACATAAGCCGTAGCAGTGTTCGGTGCAGTTGTGTTTGTTCCGTTCACAGCCTCAGTTGCCGTCATAGCTGCAGTATAATCGCTCGCATTCTTCTCAGTGATGGTGTAAGCCGCACCGTCAGGCAGACCCTGGAGCTTTATTTTCTGTCCGTGTGTAAGATAGAACGTCTGAGTAACCGCGCCTGAAGCATCGGTCGTGATGGATGCAGGATTAGTTTCAGCGGTGATAGAGCTGTTTATCGTTTTCGTCTTATCAAGTGATGCATCTGCACCTGTAAGATCGACCATGATCTTTGTGCTGTTGCCTGCGTTCGTAATAGCTACCTCGAACTCAAAATACTTATCCTTTGAGCCCTGATTTCCGGTAACGGTCTTGCTCAGCTCGATGTCATGAGATACATACGCATTGTTGAAAGCCGAGCTCTTTGAAGTGCTTGCTGTTTCTATGTCGCTTTTCTTTATAGATGTAATCTGATCGCTGTAAACCACAACACTCGCTATATTGAGCTTTTTAGTATACTCACCCTCTACATATTTCGAGCCATCAACTACAAACACATCAACTGTCCTTGTTTCATTGTCTATAGGCGTTACATCGTCTCTGTTGTCTGTCTCGGTAAGTGTGTATCTGTATACGCCGGGCTCAGGGAATTTGACCTCAGCAAAGCTGATATTGAAATTGCCCGATACATAAGCCTGAGTTTCACCATTGAAGCTGCTGGTGAGACCCGTAGCAGTAGCAACACTTGAAGTCGTTGATGTATTATCAAAGCTTACGTTCGTGCTGGTTACCTCTGCATTATTGATCTTTACGCCTTCCATTATACCTGCATATACATTATAGCTGTCGGCACTTGCGGTCCCAGTAACGTTTGTGCCGTCAGCAGCAAGAGAATAGGTCATCGTTACATTTGGTGCTGCCACACCCTTATCCATTATCAGATACTTTGTTATAGTTGCGGTTGCACCCGTAGTGTCGAGAGTATCACTGTATTTTGTGTATGCGCTTGCCGGCGCAGTCATCAGGCTTGCAGCTATGAACGCTGCCGCGAAGCCTGCAAGTATTCTTCTTTTCATTATCTGTCCCTCCGTTAAAATATTCATATCCCGCGTCTTCTCATAATGAAGACGACTTTGCCTTTGCAGTCACTCAGTGGTATACTGCCGAGAGTTCTGCTGTCTGAAACATCACTGCGAAAGTCATTAAGTACGAATACTGTGCCCTTTTTAACGGTGTACGGATATGTGATCTGTGAGCCCTCTGCCGTGGTGGCGTAGACCGTGTTGTCAAATATGCCGTAGCCGTTAACTGCTATGTAATCGTCCTTTATGTCGACGGTGTCACCTTCAAAGGCGATGACCCTGCCGAATTTTATGCCCTTGCCCGATCTGTATGCTATAACGTCGCCCTGCTCTGCTTTGCCCAACTTGTAGGTAAAACACAGGTCGCCGTCCTTTATCATTGGGTAGGACGAATTTGTGTGGTTTACGTAGATACCTGCCACAAAGGTAAGTATTATCACCAATGCCGCGAGAGTTACTCCTATACGCACGAAAAACCTTATCGCATAGTATTTTGCGGTGCGCTTTGGTTTTTTGGGCGTTCTAGCTTCGTTCGCTGTCTCTGCCATAGGCTCACCCCTTCTGGTCAGGCGGGTCGTCGTCAGGGTCAGCCTTGCGGCGCCTTAGTATAACGACCATTGCCAGTGGTATCGCGAAGCCCGAAAGCGCCATAATTGCGCCTCCGCCGGTGTTTGGTGAAAAAATCGTCTCTATCGCAGCAGAGGCAGAGTCAGTGCCTGCCACCTGCACCACCGCCGGCAGCGAGACCTACACGGCTAAGTTCAAAAACAGCCTCTTCACAACTCAGTCGAAGAGAATAGATATCAAAGCCAAAGGCCACACCGCAGAAGCAGTCACAGCCCTTGACCCCACCTGCACCGAGGACGGCCACACAGCCTACTGGCACTGCACAGGTTGCGATAAGTACTTCTCTGACGCAGACTGCACCACTGAGATAACCCTTGCAAGCACAGTGATAACGGCTCTCGGCCATGAATATGAGGACACTATCGTACCCCCGACCGAGACTGAACAGGGCTACACCCTGCACAAGTGCAAGCGCGGCGACGATGAGTATAAGGACACATTTACGGATCCTATCCCGAAGCCTGCACGCAAAAAGGGCGACATCAACAACAACGGCAAGATAGACGCATCAGACCTCCTGCAGGTAAAGAGCCATATCAAGAGGGTAAAGCTTCTTGAAGGAGACGACTTCACCACTGCCGACATCGACGGCAACGGCTCCATCAACGCAGCAGACCTGCTGAGAATGAAAGCACACATGAAAGGAGTCACCCTTATCTGGGAATAACAGCAACAAACCGATCCGCAGCCCGCGGGTCGGTTTTGTGCTCGCCCCCTTTACATGAGAGAAAAAGTATGGTATAGTAAAAAAGAGTTTTAATTCCCGAAGGGGTTTATACCCGAAGGGGTTTGGGGGCGACCGGAAAGCCCCCAAGTTAGGCGTACAGCTCCTAATAGTTCAGTTCATATTTCGGGCGGATAGCTCTGTTTTTATATATTAAAATTATGATACCGAGAACAGATTTATTATATAAAAGCGCGGGAAAATCCGTATAATTAAACCATAGCAAAACCCTCATTCCAATGCAAGGAGACATATTATGAAAAAGTTTGAAGGCTTTACCAAAGGCGTAGACCTCGGCGGCTGGCTCTCACAGCTGAAGTACACAAAAGAACATCTTGATTCTTTCATCTCCGAGGAGGATATAAAAACCATAGCAGGCTGGGGCGCAGACCATGTCCGCCTGCCGATGGACTATAACATTTTCCAGGAGGAGGACGGCACCCTCAGAGATTTCGGCTTTGCCTATGTTGACAAGGCGATAGAGTGGTGCAAAAAGTACGGCCTGAACATAGTTCTTGACCTGCACAAGACCCAGGGCTTCATCTTCGACGATGAGAACTACATAGGCTTCTTCGCTGACGAAGAGCTCCAGAACAGGTTTTACGTTCTGTGGGAAGAATTTGCAAAGCGCTACGGCCACCTCACTGATATGGCAGCCTTTGAGCTCTTGAACGAGGTCACCGACCCTGAGTTCTCCCCCGCATGGAACAGGATCTGCAAGGCCGCTATCGAGAGGATCAGAGCAATAGCACCCGACATCAGGATACTTGTCGGCAGCTACTGGAACAATTCCCTTGACGCTCTGAAAGATCTTGATATGCCGTATGACAAAAATGTAATATATAACTTCCACTGCTATGAGCCGCTCATTTTCACCCATCAGGCAGCCGGCTGGGTAAAGCAGATGAACAAGGATTACCGTATCGGCTACCCCGGCGATGTAAAGCAGTATCTGAAGGACGCTGACGACCTTGAAATGGCATATATGGATCATACAGCGGTGGCAGGCGAGAAATACAGCGCCGAATACTTCAGCAGAAGATTCGAGGCGGCAGTCAGGCTCTGCGAGGAGAGAGACACAGCCCTTTACTGCGGCGAATACGGCGTAATAGATATCGCCTCTGCTGAGGATACCCTTAACTGGTATAAGGACATTAATGCAGCCTTTGAGCACTTCGGCATCGGCAGAGCCGCATGGAGCTATAAGAGAATGAACTTCGGCATTTCAGACCCTCACCTTGACAGCGTAAGGGACGAGCTTATAAAATATCTTTGATGCCATAATGGCCGGGAGAGATCCCGGTCATTTTTTTATGTTAAAAATCTGCTCTGAAATCGTTTTAATATTGATTAATTTCCTGATATTTAGTTTTTCTTTTTGATATTATTATTTTAAAACTTGTGATAATATTAGCTCAACGGCAGAAGCCGACACGAAAAACGCAGGCTGAGGAGGTCTGCAAAACTAAGATACGGAGGAAACAGTAATGAGAAGTATGAAGAAATTATTCGTAGGAATGACAGCAGCAGTTATCGCGGCTTCATGTATGTCGATCAGCGCATTTGCAGCTACCAAGCTGACCGACGTTGTTCACCCTGACGAGAACGACAAGGAAATGAACGACGCTTACTATGCCATAGGCGCTATGGGATTCTTCATGAACAACGACGGCAAATGGAAGTGGAACAACGGTGACTGGTGCACATGGAACACCGAAAACAACGATGGCACTATCACTAT
>CACXFU010000125.1 GCA_902767035.1 uncultured Ruminococcus sp. | reverse complement strand
TTATGACCTACAAGCTCGGTATGGATATGGGTATCGTTATGGCAAAGGGCGTTATCATCGGCGTTATCTGCTGCATAACTATACTGCCCTCGATGATACTTGTTTTCGATAAGCCCCTTTCAAAAACTATCCATAAGGACATCATACCAAGCCTTGATAAGCCTTCAAAGTTCATAACGGATCATCACTGGCTGTTTCTGATACTGTTCGTAGTTCTGCTGATACCGGCCGTTTACGGACAGACACACACAGACGTTTATTACAACCTTACGGATACTCTTCCGAAGGATCTTAACAGCGTTGTGGCAAATTCAAAGCTTGATGAAGACTATCACATGGCGTCAACTCATATGATAATCTGCGATTCCTCAATGAAGTCAAAGGATATAAACTCAATGGCTGACAGGATAGAGCAGGTAGAAGGAGTTAAGTTCTGTCTCGGCCTTGATACACTGATAGGTCCCTCTATCCCGTCTGAGGTCGTACCTAAGAAGATAACTAAGATGCTCAAGAGCGGCGATTATCAGATGCTTCTTGTCGGCTCGAACTACAAGGTCGCATCTGACGAGGTGAACGATCAGATAGATCAGATCTCGGATATAATTAAAGACTACGACAAAAACGGAATGCTGATAGGTGAAGCACCCGCAACTAAGGATCTGATAACAATCACAGACCACGACTTCAAGGTGGTAAACGTTGTGTCGATCGCTGCGGTGTTCGTGATAATCCTCATAGCTTTAAGATCAGTATCGCTCCCGATCATTCTTGTAACTGTTATTGAATTTGCGGTGTTTGTCAATATGGGTATCCCCTGCTATACACATACAGTAATACCCTTCATCGCATCAGTAGTCATAGGTACGATCCAGCTCGGCGCGACCGTTGACTATGCGATACTTATGACAACAAGATACAAGCTTGAAAGATCACAGGGCAAGATGAAAAAGGAAGCCGTATACATCGCCCTTTCAACCTCTATGAAGTCTATCATCGTAAGTGCGCTGGGCTTCTTCGCAGCAACGTTCGGCGTCGGCGTATATTCAAGCGTAGATATGATCTCACAGCTTTGCTCGCTGATGTCAAGAGGTGCCCTCATAAGCATGGTAACGGTCCTCTGCATACTGCCATCGATGCTTATGCTGCTTGACCCGATAATACTTCACACAACAACGGGAATGAAGAATAAAGAGAGCCGTCTTTACAAGCTCCCTGAAATACACTGACAGATAAAGGAGATAATTTCTATGAAAAATTACAATAAACTGATCGCAGGCGTTCTTGCGGTAGTTCTTTCCGCAGCAAGCACAGGTATGTATGCCGCTGCCGAGGCTGACTCAAAGCCCAAGACAGAGACCGAGACCTCTCAGGCTGACAAGAAGGAGGACAAAAAAATAACCGCTCCTTCCGTAACAGTCAGAGACAATAACGGCCAGGCCAAGGAGGAGACCGTCTTCATTATGACGGACCCTCAGGGCAAGCAGGAGTCTACGATCGTCAGCAGCTGGCTCAAGAACCCAGAAGGCCTTACCTCGCTGCCCGATGCATCTATCCTCACAGATATCGAGAACGTAAAGACCGATGAGGATTATTCCGGCAGCGGAGATTCGATGACCTGGAACACAAACGGCGGTGATATCTACTATAAGGGCTATACCGACAAGGAGACCCCTATCGAAGTCAAGGTAACATACACCCTCGACGGAAAAACCGTAGATCCTAAGGATATCCTCGGACAGAGCGGCAAGCTCACCATAAGATATGAATATACGAACAAGGCGAAGAAGACCGTCAAGATAGGTGACAAGAACGAAGAAATATATGTCCCCTACCTTTGCGCGACGGGAGTTATCCTCGATAATGAGATATTCTCAAATGTTCAGGTCAAGAACGCAAGGCTTATCTCAGACGGCAGCAGAGATATCATCATGGGCATCGGTCTGCCGGGTATCAAGAAAGACCTCGGCCTTGAAGACCATGACGAGATAGACATTCCCGAGTATTTCGAGATATCTGCCGATGTCAAGAACTTTGAAATGAAAACATCATTCACAGTCGCAACAAATGAGGTTTTCTCGCGCTTTGATGTTGACTATGACGACACCATTAAAGACATTGAGGATAAGCTCGATGAGCTGACAGACGCGACAGATAAGCTCGTTGACGGCTCCGCAAAGCTTTATGCCGGCATAAAGACGCTCAACGAATCCACAGGCACTCTCATAACAGGAATAGACCAGCTTTATTCCGGCGCTGACCAGCTCAACTCCGGCGCATCCAAGCTCACAAGCGGCGCATCTCAGATAAAGGACGGCGCAGGCAAGCTCGATTCCGCGGCTGCGCAGATAAAAGGCGGCCTGAAATCAGCCAAAGACGGCTCGGCTGCACTGGTTGACGGTACAGGCAAGGTAGCAGACGGTGTAAGCCAGCTCAATACCGCGTCAGTAGAGCTTTACAACGCTCTCTTCACCGGTGACAGCAGCCTTGCGAGCGGCGTTTCTGCACTTAACAAGGGTGCAGGCCAGCTCTATGACAGCTTCTACGGCAAGAACAATCAGCAGAGCCTTTCCAACGGCGTATCTGCCCTTAACAGCGGCGCCGGCCAGCTCTATTACGGCCTTTACGGCAAAGACAATAAAAACAGCCTTTCTAACGGCGTATCAGCCCTTAATAACGGCGCAGGCAACCTTTACTACGGCCTTTACGGCAAGGATAACAAAAACAGCCTTGCAAACGGTGTAGCTGCCCTTTCGGCAGGCTCCGATCAGCTTTACTACGGCCTTTACGGAAAAGACAACAAGGAAAGCCTTTCAAACGGTGTAGCTGCTCTTTCCGCAGGTGTAGATCAGCTCTCCGCCGAGGTCAACAACGGCATCGGCAATGTACCTGACGTTTCAGAGGGCGCAGCTCAGTTCGATGCAGGCATGGATAAGATCTCAGGCGGTGCAACACAGCTTTCCGCAGGCATCAACACTGCCGCTCAGAACCTTTACTCAACTATAAGCGCAAACAAGCAGGCGCTGCAGGCTCTACAGTCGATCGCAGAGCCTACTCAGGAGGTACTTACAGCTATTGCAACTCTCCAGCAGACTATCAGCTATCAGGAGGGTATCTACAACGCAATGGTATCGGGCGGCACAGCATATGATGCCAACGGAAATGCAGGGGCTTCCCTTTCAGACAGCGCAGCAGCTCTTTCTACAGGAGCAACGACCGTAAAAACAAGTGTCGACGGAATGCTTGAAAACCTTGACACCGATACCCTTACACAAAAGCTCGGCGCCCTGAAATCAGGCGTTGACCAGATCAAGGCAGGCACCGATAAGCTCAATTCAAGCGTTAACGGCACCAACAGCACTCTCAAAGCCGGTGTTACAGCACTTGACGGCGGCATAGACCAGCTCAATGAGCAGATAAACGGAAAGTCCAGCACATTGAAGTCAGGAGTATCACAGCTCTCCGGCGGACTGAGCACCCTTAACAACAGCGTCAACGGCAGCGACAGCGCTCTCAAATCCGGTGCGGCTAAGCTTTCAGGCGGCCTTAACACTCTTAAAGAAAGCGTTGACGGCGACGTAAAGAGCGGCGTTTCACAGATATCGGGCGGTCTCAACACCCTCGATCAGAAAGTGAACGGAGACCTTAAATCAGGCGTATCTCAGCTTAAAGCAGGCACAGCACAGCTCAACGCCAATATGCCTGATCTCACCCAGGGAACAAAGACCCTTGACAGCGGTCTTGCACAGCTCTCCTCAGGAAGCTCCCAGCTCAAGGACGGCACAGCCACACTTTACAGCTCTCTCGTTGAGCTCTCTTCGGGAACTGTAACGCTCTCTGAGGGCAGCGCAAAGCTCTTTGGCGGTATGAAGGAGCTCAAGGGTGCAGCACCTAAGCTTGCAGACGGTGTTCAGCAGCTTGAGGACGGCTCAAAGCAGCTGAGCGAAGGCATGGAGCAGTTCAAGGAAGAGGCAGTTGACAAGATAATCGATGCTTATGAAGACAACGTTCCTGCACTGATCGACAGGATCAAAGCCCTTAAAGAAGCAGCAAGAGAGGCAGACAACTTCTCGGGCGCACCTGAGGGCATAAACACAAGTGTCAAGTACATCTATGAGATAGCCGCAGTTGAAAAAGAAGACGAATGATCTCTCAATAACACCAGAAAAGACCCGGCAGGTGAAAAATATCCTGTCGGGTCTTAATTTATTAGAAAAATAAAACAGGATTATATATTCCGAAGGGGTTTGGGGGCGACCGGAAAGCCCCCAATCAGGGCGTAGAACTAATTATTATCATAAATGAAGTATGGGCGTATAGCAAAAGATCCGGTACCCAGAAAAGACCCGGCAGGTGAAATATCCTGTCGGGTCTTTCCGCAATTATTTAAGGTATTGTATGAAGATGTCTTACTCAGTTATCTCAGCAGCATATGAAGCCGTTACCGTCTCTGACCAGCATGGTTCGTCATCATTCTCAACAAGCTCATATCCGCTGTTCTCATCGTAAAGATAAAGTCTGTCGTCAGCCTTTGTCTTGGCTACTTTTCCAACGTAGAACGTCTCGTCCTTCTTCTGATCATATACGCAAAAAACATAACAGTCAGCATTCTCGACCGTCTCCTCTCCCACATAACCGTAAAGCCTTTTAGTCTTACCCTTAACAGGACAGACCCTTTTGAGCTCACTGACACTGTAGTTAAAAGCGTCCACAGCATCATCAGGTATCTTCTCAAACTCATCAGCCGCAGGCAGCTGTTCTATGACCGTCTGCTCCGAAAGCTCTCTCTGCTCAGTAACTGCAGCCTCTGCTGCCTTTTTGGAATCCTTCTTCGCAGTGCTCCCACAGCCTGTCATGCAGACCGCCGCAGCCGCGACCACTGCCGCAAAAAATGCAGCCTTCATTATTCATTTTCTCCCTTCAAAGCGCGTAAAAGCGCAAAATATAACCTCACAGCTATACATTATACCACACGCGCCCACCTCTGTAAAGCGTTTGTACCGTTTTGCAACAAAAAATCCCGATTATGACGAAACACCATGATCGGGATCTGAAAATTTTTATATATCTTTCACAAGCAAAGGTTACATTTTTATTACATAATAACCAATTTTTAGCCGTAGTCCACCACGTCAATCCACTTCATAAGAAGCTCCTTCTCCTTCTCAACACCCTTGTCGAGCTGAGCCGCAGCAACTATCGGCAGCCATGCCTGTACATAGTGCTTTGAAGTGCCTGTCTTCACACAGTACTTCTCAAGATAAGCCTCAGCAATATCAGGCATATTCAGACAAAGCAGCAGATATGTCCTCGCAACATCAGCAGAAGCATTTCCCTGTCTTGCGGAGCCCCAGTTGATAACATATGTACCCTCTTCGTTTATGATAACGTTCTTGGGCTCAAGGCTGCCGTGGCAGAGCTTTATGTGCTTGGGCATTGAATCGAGCCTTGTAAGCAGTTCATATTTCTTTATCTCATCTATCTGCCCGAGACCCTTTATCTGCCTGGCCATCTTATCCTTCAGCTTTGAGAGCAGCGGCATATACTGCGCGTGGATCTCAGTCTGTATATCGATGAACTGATCCAAATATGCGTCCCTCTTCTCAGGGTTCTCATCCATAAGCTGCTGCATAGTCTTTCCCTTGATGAAATCCATAGTCAGTGACCAGTTCCCCTCAATTACGGATACCTCTCTGATTATCGGCATTTTGATAAACGAATTCACCAGCGTAGTCTCACACCTTGCGTGAGTGAGCGCTGCGTATAAACACTTTTCTTTGTACTGCGGTCCTTTATAAATGCGCACAGCCATTCCGTCATCCTCATAGATGTCGTATATCTCGCTGGAAGCTATAAACCTTTTTGCAGACATAATATACCTCCTGTCCATAAAAACACTTATGTATATTATAACTACAAAAATCTGTTTTGTCAAGGGTTATTTTCGTTAAAATTGCAGATATTTGTCTCATTATGAAACTTATCTCCGCTGACACTGATTTTTTACGTTAAAGATGTTGTGAGCGGCGTATAAAAGAGCATTTCTTATTGACAAAGAGCACATCTGCGGTTATAATAATAGTATATTCATTATTTATGAAAATTGCATAATCCGACCGTGTTCCGGCACTGTAAAATGTAAAGATCAAGGATTGACAAAAAAATAACAATCTGCTATAATGAAGATGACCCTGAAGGTCAGCCGAACGTGACCGGTATGTTAATGAACGTGGAGGTATCACTATGGTAAACTACGTAGATTCTGTTGAAACGCTTGAAGCTAAGATCAAGGAAGTTAGAGCTGCTCAGGAGATCTATTCTCACTACGCACAGGAGCAGGTGGACAAGATATTCCAGGCTGCCGCTATCGCCGCAAACAAGGCGAGAGTGCCGCTTGCAAAAATGGCTGTCGAGGAGACAGGCATGGGCATAGTTGAGGACAAGGTCATAAAGAACAACTATGCTTCCGAGCACATTTACAATAAATACAAGAATGAGAAGACCTGTGGTGTTTTCGAGGAGGATCCTGCCTTCGGAACTACCAGGCTTTATGAACCGATAGGTCTTATCGGAGCAGTTATACCTACCACTAACCCTACCTCTACTGCCATATTCAAAACTCTCGTATGTCTCAAGACCAGAAACGGTATCATTATCTCCCCTCACCCGAGGGCTAAGAATTCTACCATAGCCGCTGCAAAGATAGTTTACGATGCAGCTGTTGCGGCAGGCGCACCTGAGGGCATCATCGGCTGGATAGATGTTCCGTCTCTTGATTTGACAAACCTTATTATGAAAGAGTCTGACACTATACTGGCGACAGGCGGTCCCGGAATGGTAAAGGCTGCATATTCGTCAGGAACTCCTGCTCTGGGTGTTGGTGCGGGCAACGCATCGGCGATAATAGATAAATCTGCCGACATCGTCAACGCCGTCAGCTCGATAATCCATTCCAAGACCTTTGACAACGGTATGATCTGCGCTACTGAGCAGACTGTTATCGTTGACAAGAGCATCTATGCCGCTGTTAAGAAAGAGTTCAAGGCAAGGGGCTGCTACTTTCTGAATGACGAGGAAGCTGACAAGATCAGGAACACGATGCTGATAAACGGCGCCGTTAACGCAAAGATCGTCGGAAAGAGACCCTTTGAGATCGCGAAGCTTGCAGGGTTTGAAGTTCCCGAGAGCGTCAAGGTGCTCATCGGTGAGGCCACAAGGACCGACAGAGATGAGGCCTTCGGACACGAAAAGCTTACTACGATACTCGGAATGTATAAGGCAAAGGACTTTGACAACGCCCTTGATATTGCCGAGACGCTCCTCTATAATGACGGCGGCCTCGGGCACACATCAGTGCTTTGGATAGACAATGTGAACGAGCGCGAAAAGCTGATGAAGTTTGCAGAGCGAATGAAGACCTGCCGACTGATAATCAACACCCCGTCCTCGCTCGGCGGCATCGGAGACCTTTACAACTTCGATTTAGCCCCTTCGCTCACGCTGGGCTGCGGCTCATGGGGCGGAAATTCAGTTTCCGAGAATGTAGGCATCAAGCATCTGCTCAATATAAAAACTGTAGCTGAGAGGAGAGAGAATATGCTTTGGTTCAGAACACCTGAGAAGGTATACTTCAAAAAAGGCTGTCTGGCTGTTGCTCTTGATGAGCTCGGCACGGTGATGAACAAGAAAAGAGCATTTATCGTTACAGATCGGTTCCTCTACAAGAACGGCTACACCAAGCCGATCACTGACAAGCTTGACAAAATGGGCATTATCCACGAGACCTTCTTTGATGTTGCTCCCGACCCGACCCTCGGCTGTGCATTAGAGGGCACAAAGTCAATGGCTGCATTTGAGCCTGACGTGATAATCGCACTGGGTGGCGGTTCTGCTATGGACGCTGCAAAGATCATGTGGGTGCTTTATGAGCATCCCGATGCTGACTTTATGGATATGGCCATGAGGTTCATTGATATAAGAAAGAGAGTCTACACCTTCCCGAAGATGGGTGAAAAGGCATACTTTGTAGCTGTACCTACATCTTCCGGTACCGGCTCTGAGGTGACTCCTTTTGCAGTTATCACCGATGAGAAGACGGGTGCTAAGTATCCTCTTACTGATTATGAGCTTATGCCTAATATGGCGATAGTTGATACCGACCTTATGATGTCGGCACCTAAGGGACTTACCTGCGCATCGGGTCTTGACGCTATGGTACACGCTCTTGAAGCTTACGCATCGGTCATGGCTACCGACTTTACTGACGGTCTCGCACTGAGATCATTGAAGCTCACCTTCGATAATCTTCCCGAGTGCGTTGAAAACGGCCAGACAGCTGTAAAAGCAAGAGAGAACATGGCACATTCCGCAACTATGGCGGGCATGGCTTTTGCAAACGCATTCCTCGGCATAGGCCATTCACTGGCACATAAGCTGGGAGCTTATCACCACCTGCCTCACGGTATCTGCTGCGCTCTGCTGATCGAGAACGTTATGCGCTTTAATGCTAACCCCGTTCCCAGAAAAATGGGTACATTCTCTCAGTACGATCACCCCCACACCCTTGAAAGATACTGCGAGATCGCAAATTATCTCGGCATCTTCGGAAAGAATGACAAGGACACCTTTGAGCAGCTGCTGAAAAAGATCTCCTGGCTGAAGGAGACAACAGGCTGCAAGAAAACGATAGCTGACTACGGCATAAGCGAGGAAGACTTCCTTGCAACTCTCGACCAGATGTCAGAGGACGCATTTGACGATCAGTGCACGGGTGCCAACCCAAGATATCCGCTGATAAGCGAGCTCAAAGAGATCTACAAGGCCTGCTATTACGGAACTGAATACAAGGACTGATAACAAAAGGGACTGCAAAAGAGGAGCGCCGATAAAGAAGTATTTAAGATTTTAAGATGAGGTTGCGTAACCGCCTTGGTTACGCAGCCTTTCTCTTTTTGTCATACTTCATACTGTCAGCAACCGCAGTCGATACTGCGACATCGAAGCGATAATAAATGTCGATCTGCTGTGTGCGGTGACCACTGCTCTTATCGGGAGCATGAACAACGATCTTCTCGATAAGTTCGTGCATGATCTCAGGAGTAAGCTCTGTGATATGCTCATACTTCTGTACTGC
>CACXFU010000124.1 GCA_902767035.1 uncultured Ruminococcus sp. | reverse complement strand
TTTTTCATTCGCATAAGCTCGCCCTTAGCAAGCCTGTGCAGATCAGACAAGTTCGTCCGTAGCATATCCTCTCGCCTCCATTTCGTAGATGAAAATCTCTTCGAGCGTCAGCCCTACACTCTCGCACACATCTGCACCCAGCCCTTCGAGCGCGCCCTTTATATCTGTCTCGCCCGCCCTGATAACGACCTGGATAACACTTCCCACAATGCTGTATTTCACAACATCAAGTCCTGCCTCTGCCAGCTCCTCCGGCGTCACAGGTCTGTTCTTTCTCACTATCTGCACCTTGCTGAAGCCGCTCCTGATATCGTCGATATCATTGGCAAATATCAGCTTTCCCTGGTGGATAAGCATAGCCCTGTCACAGATCTCGCTTATCTCCGCGATATTGTGAGATGAAACTATCAGCGTTGCGTCCCTGTCGAGTATCTCATCTGTAATAATGTTCTTCACATATTTTCTCATTGCAGGGTCAAGTCCGTCAAAGGCCTCGTCCAGCATAAGATATTTAGTCTTGCAGGCAAGCCCTATCAGCACCATCGCCTGTCTCTTCATACCCTTTGAAAATTCCGAGAGCCTTTTATCCTCAGGCAGCTTCAGCTTTTCAAGTATACGCATATAGGTGCTGTCTGAAAAATCAGGATAGTATATCTTATAATAATCTTTCAGCTTTTTGAGCGTATACCCCGTATACTGTACCGTCTCATCATTAACAAAGAATATGTTCTTCTTCGCCTCCGGGTGATCAAAAACATCTATCCCGTCGATCTTTATCGAGCCCTCTTTAACAGGGTATATCCCCGTTATCATTCTCATAAGCGTCGATTTTCCGGCTCCGTTCGAGCCTAAAAACCCGTATGCCGAACCGTCAGGTATATCAAGTGTGATCCCTTCCAGAGCCTTGAACTCAGTATTGTTATTACTGAACACCATTGAAACATTCTCTATCTGTATCATTTAATGGTCTTCCCCCTTTCTTCTGCCTGTTCATCAATGATCTCTTTCAGCCTCGGCGCCTCTATCCCCGAAGCCAGCAGTCTGTCGGTCACCTCTCTGAAATCATTTGTAAGCCTGTCATCGACCTCAGTCTTGTGCTTTGCGATGAAACAGCCTCTCCCCGCGACTGAATAGATTATCCCCTCGCGTTCAAGTATGCCGTAAGCCTTAGCCACAGTGTTCGGGTTCAGGCCAAGCTCCTTTGCAAGCGCCCTTGCAGCCGGTATCCTGTCACCCTCTTTGTAAGTTCCGAGCGATATCTCCCGACAGATGCTTTGACATATCTGCTCATAGATAGGCGTTCTGCCCAATACATCAATTGTTATCAATATCAGAGCACCTCCGTTCTCAGTGATCGTTTTGTCCATTTTGCTGTCTCTTTTCTTTTATCTTTTTTACAGATCGACCGGATCAGTCATTATCAGCTTACCTTAACGCTGACATCGACCATCTCAATGCCTGCATCGTCCATTGCGTTCGCAGATGAGCAGAAAACCAGTGAACCGTATTTGCTGTCATCTTCAACTCCGACTAGCTTTGCATAGTTCGTATGCTTCTCTTTGAGGTCAGTTTCCAGCGACACTACATTGCTCCCGACATCTAACCAGTAAAAATCAATATATTCATCCCCCTTTTCCGCCTCAAGATAGATGCCTGAATACCCGTTTTTCTGAGTTGTCTTCATATCCACCTCATAGCCCTTGTCCTCAAGATTGCTCAGCATTTCTCTCTTTCCCGGATAGTATGTTCCCTCTCCGCTGCCGCAGGCCGTCATCATCGACACTGCCGCCAATACCGATAAGATGATTGCTCCTTTTTTCATTTTGTTGCCTCCTGTTTCCGATCTTTCTATTTGTACTAAGTGTACTATTTGTTCTAGTACACTTAGAGTATAGCACCACTTCCTGATCTTGTCAAGAGGTAAAACCGATTTTTCTCATTTTTAACAAATTATTCACAGTTTTCATCACAAAAAAAGCTCCACCTGTATCAGTGGAGCTTTAACCATTCATTCAGTCATATCTTATAGTCAATGCATACCCTTGACTTCACATTCGGCATTATGATACCGTCCTTCACAGCTGTGTGTGCCGGGGCAACGGCATAGGCATCAAGTGCCTTTTCATCTTCAAGAGTGCAGTCAAGCATCAGATCACCATTAGATGACCCCATTACCTCAGTGATCACTTTAAGCTCTTTAAGGCCGTCTATCACCCCTACCAGAGCCTCCAGTTTCTCCTTGATCTCAGCCTTTACGGCTGCCCTTTCCTCCTCAGAGAGCTCTTCCTTCATCTGCCAGATTATTATGTGCTTTACCATATCAATACCTCCTGTCAAAGCCACTCAACACTTGTTACATAGATAAGCTCACAGGCTCCGTCGCCCGTATCCTCTCTTGTTGTGCTTGAAGTCCATGTGAAATACTGTCCGTTATCCTTAACGCCGTAAATATCGACCAGATAGCCCTTCACCCTTATGTGGTCTCCTGCGTGTATCCTCTTCACCTGACGGCGCACTGAGCTGTCCGCAGGCACAAGATGACAGTTAGCTATCTGCGTGTTTACGTCAGTTTCATCACCGACGACCGACAATTCCTCATAAGAATCAACGTGCCACATACTGAACCGCCCCGACTGGCTCCAGTTAAAGTCAACACGATCATTGTACTGAGCCACCGTGCCCCAGCAGACCGCAGTATCTATCGGAGAGAGCCTTTGTTCAAGCCCAAGGCCGTAGTGCTTGTTCGTATGCACCACTAAAGCGTCCATATCGTACTCATACATATATGTGACATCGACCTTGTAGCCTGCCTTATCAAAGTGTGTACCGCCGGTGGTCTCAGTCTGCACAGGGGGCTTAAGCCCAGCGATCGACCTGTGAGACGTACCCGTACCGAAGAAAAAGCTTACAACAGTCATAAGCACAAGTATACACAGTATGTAAGCTATCAGCTTTTTAACAGTATGTTTCGCACTCATGATATCACCTGCCTGAGTCTTTATAAACTGATTATACCACTTATAGGGTCAATTGTAAAGCGCCTGACGCATTAATTGCAGATCTCTCTATAAAGTATATCACAGTATCCGAAAAAAGTAAATACAAATGAGCAAACTATCGTTGTGCCTGAATGCAGCGCAACAAGCTCATTAACTAAATATTACACCTAAGTCCGTGGATCGTAATAACATAAAGGGTATCCCCGGAATTTCGGAGATACCCTTGTTTTTTATGGAACAAACAATAAACGGATACTGATCTGTATTTACCTGCCGCCCTTGATGATCGGTGACAGCGGCTTGTAGATAAACATTACTATCACCGCACAGAGCACGCCCTTGATAAACGTGAACGGCTGATTGAAGATGCAAAGCGCTGCAAAGATATTCTTTACACTCGGCATTATCTCTCTGTATGCACTGAGGATAGCCTGCTCACCGCCGTATGCCTTGAAGTATATCGGGTATACGATATAGTAGTTGAGCGGAAGTGTTATCAGCGAAAATGCAAGCACTCCGACGATGACCGCTATGCCTGCGCCCTTTTTGGTGCGGTTTCTCTGATAAATGATGCTCGATGTGAGAACAAGAGTTGCGCTGGTCACAAAGTCAAAGATATTGCCGATCCCCATTGTCGTGCCAAATCCTTTTACAAGAAGCTGTATAAGGTTCTTTATCAGGCACACTATAACTCCCGGTATCGGCCCGAGAGAAAAGCCTGCGAGCAGTGAGATCACATTCGAGAAATCAAGCTTTATAAACCCCGGCATGAGCGGAACGGCAAAATCAAGGTAATAGATGACGGTCGCCACCGCGCTCATCATACCTGTCATCACCATAGTTCTTGTAGTAAAGGTGCTTTTTTTCAAAGCCATATTCTGTGTCATAATTCATTCCTCCAATAATAAATGATTTCTGCGTATTATTAGGAGAAACAGCGGAAAATGAAAAGCCCCCGTAAATATCGGGGGCTTGGTTTCACTGAATGAACCGTCGTTTCTTCCATCCGGACTGTTACCGTCGGTTTCGGAATCTCACCGAATCAGCGCTCTCTCGAGCGGTCGAGGACTAAGTGCTTTAGCACATCACCTCCGGTGTGGACTTTCACCACCCCTGAAACTTTTGTTTATTGTTTGTTTTTATGCAAAGGCCGTTCCCTTATCAGAAAGAGATGCCCTCACCGTCGTCTTCGTCCAGCTCGGAGAAATCAAATTCAAGATTCTCTCCGCAGTTCGGACAGTCGATAGAGCCTTCCTCTACCATGCCTTCACCGAGCATTATCGTATCACCGCAGTTGGGGCATACGCACTCGTACATAGGCTCATCACCGAAGTCGTCCCAGTCGTCATCGGCACCGTCCTCCCAGGACTCCTCATCCCAGTCGTCGTCATCTGCGCCGTAATAGTCGTCCTCGAGATCTGCGATCTCCTCAGCAACACTGTCAAGTGTCTCAACGACCATATCTACCTCGTCTGCAACGTCCTCAACCGCAACAGCAAGATCCTGAACAAGCTCTGCCATCGCTCTGATTATCTTACCCTCATCGGTCTCCTCGCTGAGCTTCAGCCCGTCGATAAGTCCCTTCAGGTATGCTGCTCTGTTAGTAAGCTCCATATCAAAACCTCCTGTCATCAATAGGAGTTATGCACGCTCCATGTACTCACAGGTACGTGTATCGATCCTGATCCTGTCACCGGTGTTGATGAAGAGAGGAACCCTGATCTCAGCACCTGTCTCAACAGTTGCAGGCTTTGTTGTGTTCGTAGCAGTATCACCCTTGATGCCGGGCTCTGTCTCCGTTACTTCAAGATCTACGAAGTAAGGCGGCTCAACACCGAATACAGTTCCCTTATAAGAAAGGATCTTGCAAACCATGTTCTCCTTTACGAACTTGAAGTTGTCTGAAAGCTCAGACTTGTTAACAGGTACGAGCTCATAGCTCTCGGGATCCATAAAGTAGTAAAGATCGCCGTCGTTGTAGGAATACTCCATATCCTTTCTCTCAACATAAGCAGTCGGGAACTTAGCTGTCGGGTTGTATGTTTTCTCAACCACCGAACCCGAGATAACGTTTCTTACCTTAGCTCTTACAAAGGCAGCTCCCTTTCCGGGCTTAACATGCTGGAACTCAACGATCTGCATTAC
This sequence comes from uncultured Ruminococcus sp., assembly GCA_902767035.1. Taxonomy (GTDB): domain Bacteria; phylum Bacillota; class Clostridia; order Oscillospirales; family Ruminococcaceae; genus Hominimerdicola. Next base: position 2,350 of record CACXFU010000124.1, on the reverse strand, counting down.
ATTTCCGTCTTCCTCAAAAGTCATTCCGTTTCTGAAATCGCCGGCAGTTACCATTATTTTATACCTCCATTATTTTCTTAAACCAATAAGCACACGCTTACATATATATTCTAACATATATCTTCCCACATTGCAAGGCTTTTGAAACAATTTTTTTATGTTTCAAAAAAATTTACAGACAGATAAGCTCCTTAGGCGCCTCAGTCATATTGATACAGCCGTCCTTCGTCACTATGACAAAGTCCTCTATCCTGACGCCGAATTTTCCCTCAAGGTAGATGCCGGGCTCAACAGTCACCACAGCGCCCTCATTGATGATATCGCTCACTGACGGTGATGCATAAGGGCTCTCATGTATCTCCATGCCGACCCCATGCCCCAGCGAATGGCCGAAGCACCTGCCGTACCCGTTATCGGTTATTATCTTTCTTGCCACGGCGTCAAGCTCTTTTCCGCTGATGCCAGCCCTTACGGCAGCTATGCCTGCAAGCTGTGCCTGAAGAACTATCTCGTAGACCTGTTTCATCTCGTCGCCGGGCTCACCGACACAGAACGTTCTTGTCATATCGCTGTGCCAGCCGTCTACCACCGCTCCGAAATCCAGCAGCACGAAATCTCCCTGCTCTACCCTCTTATCCGAAGGTACACCGTGCGGAAGAGACGTATTTGCACCTGACAGCGCGATAGTATCAAACGAAAGCGCCTCAGCTCCGTGTGAGAGCATATAGTAGTCAAGCTCCAGCTGTATCTCCTTTTCTGTCCTGCCGGGTCTCACAAACTCAAACATATGCGACAGACCCTCCTCAGCGATACGCTGAGCCTTTATCATCTTGTCAAGCTCCTCCTGAGATTTAACTATCCTGAGGTCTGATATGAGCTTTGACAAAGTGCTGTCAGAAACTATTTCTGTGCCGAGCTTCTCTTTTAAAACGCCAAGCTGCTCTACAGTACAAACCGAGCTGTCTATCATCACCGACTTTACATCGTGCCTTTTTATAAGCTCTGACAGCTGGGTGTGAAGGCGCCCCTGGAGTATCACCTCACAGCCTGAAACGGTCTTTCTTGCCTTTTCGATATAGCGAAAATCAATAATAAAATAAGCCTTCTCTTTAAACACAAGAAGCGTTCCCGCGCTGGACTTCATTCCGGTAAAATAGCGCCTGTTGACCTCAGAATCAATAAGGGCGCAGGTGTCCTCTGAGAGTGAGCTTTGCAGCCTTTCGATATGCGTCATCATTATTCTCCCTCTATGATATCCTTCAGAGCGATAAGCCCTAAAGAATATGAATTTTTGCCGAAGCCTGCAATAACACCGGCACATACAGGAGAAATCACCGAATTGTTCCTGAACTCATCACGGGAATGAACATTTGAGATATGCACCTCGATAACAGGTATCTTTATCGCCGCGATCGCATCTCTTATCGCATAGCTGTAATGTGTGTAAGCACCTGCATTGAGGACCACGCCTGCGCAGTCAAGACGGGCAGCGTGCAGCTTATCTATCAGTGCGCCCTCGCTGTTTGACTGGAACACCTCACACTCAAAGCCCAGGTCATTTGCCTTTGCAGTGATCTCATTATTGATGCTCTCGAACGTGTCAGTGCCGTAGATCCCTGGCTCACGCTCACCGAGCAGGTTAAGGTTCGGTCCGTGCATAACTAATACTTTTTTCATAGGTATCCCTCCTTAAAGGTCTGTGCTTGTGAAATGCTTTGGCAGCAGGGGCTTCTCAACTGCCCTTTTGAACCTGAACGGCAGACTGGTCTCCGGCTCTATCGGAAAGACGAAGAACGATCTTATCGCACAGAGGTTGGAGCCCAGAATATCTGTAAAGATCTGATCTCCTACAGCAGCGACGTGCTTTTTCTCAAGCCCCATCAGCTTCACTGCCCTGTTATATCCGAAGGTGAGCGGCTTTTTCCCCTCACATACAAAATCTATCCCCAGCTGCTGTGCAAAGGGCTGCACCCTCGGGGCATGGTTGTTTGAAACTATCATCAGCTTTATCCCTGCCGCCTTCATACCGTTTATCCACTCAAGGCTCGATGCCGGCACTACAGGGTTATTATGTGTCGTCAGAGTGTTGTCAAGATCAAGTATTACCCCCTTGATATGCTCCCTTTTCATAAAATCAGGGGTGATATCAACTATCTTGTCAAACACATATGTAGGCTCAAAAATAAACATAAAACTCTCCTGAAACAAAAAGCGGACATACAAAGATGCCCGCTTCAATCAAATCAATATTTACGCTTACGAGCAGCTTCGGACTTTTTCTTGCGCTTTACCGAAGGCTTTTCGTAGTGTTCTCTCTTACGAACCTCAGCGATAACGCCGTCTCTTGCGC
>CACXFU010000123.1 GCA_902767035.1 uncultured Ruminococcus sp. | reverse complement strand
TGCGTTCGCAACGCAGAGGTCGGGAGTTCAAACCTCCTCGGGTCCATTTGTGAAAAACAGCCCTCAGGCATTAACGTCTGAGGGCTTTGCTTATTGCATATCATAGTTTTCGGCATAGATGTCATATAGCTGGGCAGCCGCTTCTTCGGCGGTGGCCTTGTCAAAGATAACGAGATTGCAGGCATCTATGAACGAATCATAGAGGATCGAATCCTCGATAAGAGAGTTCATCGGCGATATCAGTTCGTTATTCTCCATTACCTGAGACGCCTCAAACTGTATTCCGCTCATAATTCCCTCGTCTTCAAGGTAAGCCCTTACTGATGAGCTTATCGGTATGCCCTTTTCAACGCCCTGAAGCTCCGCCCATTCGGTGCTGTTGAGCATAAAGTCCAGCAGCTCGGCGGCTTCCTTCGGATGCTCGGTGTTCTTGCTCACGGCGTAAAGGGTGGCAGGCTTTGCATACCAGCCCTCACCGGACTTTCCGGGGTCTGCAGAGGTATAGCTTGCAGCTATTATCTCAGAGCCGTTCGCTATGGGCTCTTCAAAATAGTTCATCGCATCGCTCACCCATGCCACAAGCCCTGCATACTGCAGATTATCTATATTAAACCTCTGAAAATCCTCTACCAGCGGCAGAACCTTCTCGTTGACCATACGCACATAAAGCTCTATCATCATCTGCAGGTCATCGGCAGTAAATGTTATAGCGTCATTGTCGGAGAAAAAGTGCTTGCCGTTCATCTGCTCGGCGTAGGCGATAAAATAAAGCCACAGCGCCTTTGATGCCCCCGATATCGGGTACACGCCGTCTTTAGACATAACTTTAGCAGCTTCAAACAGATCGTCCCAGGTCTTTGGCACATCAAGCCCGTAGGAATCATACACTGATTTGTTGATATAAACGGTCTCGGCATTCATAGCTATCGGGATAGCGTTGAGCACACCGTTTCTTCTGCCGTAGTCAAGGTACTGTGCGCTGAAATTTGATAGGTCAACGGTATCGGCAAGCTCCTCTATGTCATAGTAGCCCGTGCCGTCAGGTGAATACTGTCTCAGCCAGCCTGCATTTACCTGCATAACGTCAGCCTCGGTGCCGGATATCATACGCACCTTGCTTCTCGCTTCATATCCTGACCACTCTGAGTAGCTGCATTCGACCTTTATGTTCGGGTGCAGCCTTTCAAATCTCGCAACGGCTTCAAGGGTGTATTCGTTTCTCGCATCATTCCCCCACCATGAAAGCGTGATAGTGGTCTGTTCCTTCTGATCTCTTATAACGGTATCTCCGCTGCAAGCCGTAAGCGCCAATACCGAAGCTGCGAGCACTGCCGGAATTATCCTTCTTTTCATCACTGCTTCGCCTCGCTTTCCATTGACGGCTCATAGAAGCTGTAGCTGTCTCTGCCGGCGTTTTTAGACTTATACAAAGCCTTGTCGCAGGCCTTGTATAGCTCATCAAAGGTCTTTCCGTTCTCGGGGTAAAGTGCCGCGCCTACGCTCGCGGAGATCTTGTAGGTGCCGTCGTCTCCGGTATAATTATTATGGTATGCGCTGCAGAGTTCATAGCATTTGCTGGTTACATATTCCTTGAATTTCTCAGGGCTGTTGAAGCGCTTGTTTATCAGCACGCAGAACTCGTCTCCGCCTATCCTTCCGAGATAATCGTCTTCCGTAAAGGTGCTTCTGAGTATCTCGCCCGTCTTGCGGAGGACCTTGTCTCCGTAAGCATGGCCGAGAGTGTCGTTAACGCCCTTGAAGTTATCTATATCAAGTATCAGCATCGCATGGGGTTCCGTTTCAAGTGATGCCGAGATAGCATTGCCTGCATATTCCTCGAAGTAGCTCTTGTTGAGCACACCTGTCAGCAGGTCAACGCTTGCTTTGGTATCGAGTGTTGAAACTATGCTCTTGATCCTGTTTGTCAGCTTGTAGGTCAGGAGAAGTCCTATCAGCGCTGCGAGCACTGCCGCGGCAGCCCCCGTAACGTAGATGAAGAGCTTGACTTCGTTTTTCTCATTGAGTATGATCTGTGTGGGGATAGAGCAGACCACGTACCAGTCTCCGCAGCTGTTTACTGAGACGAGGTATTCATCGTCCATCACTGCGGCAGATGATCTGTCGTCTATCCTGCTGCTGATATCTTTGGGAACGGGCTTGCCTATCTCGTTGATCTCTTTTGAATAGATCGTGTTATAGTCGCTGTCCACCAGCCTTATGTTCATATCGGCGAGGGTCTCGGGGTTGTCAAAAACGGCGTCGAGCTCAGTGGTGTAGAACGATATTACGAGCACGGCGTTTTCGTGCACCTGCTTTACATAGTATATCCTCTTGAAATCATTGTTATAGCCGGCCTGCCAGCCGTCATTGGTCCTCGGGCGGTATATCATCGAGCTCAGCTCGTCATATATCTTGTCTCCGAACAGGGTGAGCGTTCCGTTCGATATCTTTCCGACGGTCCTGTTGTTGCGGTAAACTATGCCGTAATCAACAAAGTTTTCCATTATACAAAGGCTGTAAAGCTTGTCCGTGATGATCTTTTCGGTATTTATGGCCTCATATTCGTCGTTGTCGGGGTCGGTAGCATCATAGGTGTATGAGCTCTCCTCTCCGAAGGCAAGCGCCGCGATAGTCTCCATTCTGGAAAGGTAGCCGTCCATATTCAGCTTCATCTGTACGTTCAGTGAGGATGTAAGGGAAATGACCTTGTTTTTGAGCGTCTCGTCTGTTTTTGTGATCGCAAGGTTTGAAACTATAGCCACGGCAGCGATAACTATAACGCTGAAGCTTATCATTATCAGCAGCTGTATCTTAACGATGCTGTTCAGACTGTGTCTGCGCTTTTGTTTTTTTTGCATATCCTCACCGCCTTTCATGAAACATAACTGAGTATATAATAACACATTCTAACAAAAAAGTAAAGTCTTTCAAGATAAGAAATAACGTTTTTTGCTTACGCGGCTTTACATTTCTGATATTATATGCTATAATGCTTTTGTTGAAAGCTGTCCTTTTCGGACACAGCATCGTTTCACTATCCTTGGAGGGATAACTATGTTTGATATTCGTGCAATGGGCTGCGCCTGCAGGCATGACAAGTCCTTCGTTTTTGACAGGCCAAAGGGCTATGACGGCTATCTGCTGCTTTTTGTGAAAACAAAGGCAGAGTTCGTGATCGACGGCAGAAGGTATTTCTTTGAGCCCAACACATTTCTGATATATGACAGGCTTACGCCGAATTATTATAAGGCTAACGGCGGCGATTACATAAACGACTGGATACAGTTCGACACTACCGAGAACCTTACCGCGGCTGTCGGTGTGAGGTTCAACGAGCCTGTTTACATCGGTGAGAGCGTTGACATTTCCCAGTATTTCAAGCTGATAGCGGAGTGCCATTTCACAACGAAGAATATGCGCTCGGCAGGATACCTTATAAAAGCGATGCTCAGTGAGGTCTTCAGCGAGGACGAGCACAGGCCTGAGACCGACACTGCCCATTACCGTGAGCTGTCCGCTCTCAGAAGGCGCATTTATTCTACTCCCGACCGAGACTGGACAATAGAGAATATGGCGTCTCAGCTCAATATCAGTGAGCCTTATCTTCACCTATTGTATAAAAAAGCATTCGGCGTTACCTGCAATCAGGACGTTATAAACAGCCGTATCGAACAGGCGCAGCGCTACCTTTCATACTCCGCGATGACGGTCGAGGAGGTCGCATATGCGTGCGGATACAGGAATGCGGTGCATTTTTCGCGCCAGTTCAAGCAGTTCGCCGGCGTGACACCTTCGGAATGGAGAAAGAACGAAAACTGAATAACGCCGGTTATAGGATATGTTAAATAAATTATAACATATCCTATTTTATTTGAGAAAAAACCGTGGTATAATTATCCGATGAATGACCCGAACGGAGGTGAGAGAATGTTTCAGCTGAGATGGCTCTGGAACAATATGAAGGGAAGCAGGGCTGCATATATAACAGCGCTTATGCTGTCGATAGTGTGCAACGCCATGTATATAACCTCTCCGTATTTCCAGTCAAGGATAATAGACACCTTTATCTCGAACGAGAACGCTGCCGAGAACCTCAGGACACAGAAGGGGCTGCTCTGGTGGCTGCTTATAGGAATGGTAGGCTTTACCCTTCTGAGAACGGCATTTCAGTATGCCTGCAATATGTATTATGAAACTGCCTCTCAGGGAATGATCTACAGGGTGAGAACGCACCTTTTCCGCAAGATAGAAAATCAGGATATGGACTTTTATGACCGTTACCGCACAGGCGACCTTATGACAAGACTCACGGGTGACCTTGAAATGGTGCGCCATATGGTTTCGTGGGTCATCAAGGGCGCGGTGGAGTCTGTAGCCCTTTTCACCGCATCGATGATATACTTTTTCACTATCGACTGGAAGACCGCCCTCTGTATAATCGCGATAACGCCCGCTATCTTTGTGGTAAGAAGAAAGTTCTCGAAAAAAGCGCGCGTGGCCTATTCCAAGGTCAGGGAGACCGCATCCGATCTCAATACCGCAGCGCAGGAGAACATCTCCGGCAACCGCGTTGTAAAGGCCTTTGCAAAAGAGGACTATGAGATAAAGAAATTCCGCGAGAAGGACGAGGTCTACCGCAGCGCTAACATAAGCGCCGCAAAGGTCTGGCTCAAATACCAGCCGATGATCGACCTTGCAGCAGGCGCTCTTTCCGTGGTGCTGCTGCTGTGCGGCGGCATATTTATGATACACAGGCAGCTCACTATGGGGCAGTATGTCGCTATCTCGGGCCTTCTCTGGGCAGTGAGCAGCCCTATGAGAAATATGGGCAACTACGTCAATGACTTCTACCGCTTTATGGCGTCCGCAGGAAAGATAATAGAGATCTATTACGAAGCGCCGAAGATAGTAGACCGCAGTGACGCCTTTGAAGATAAGGACAGGCTGAAAGGAGATATCGAATTCAGGCACGTTTCCTACTCAATCAAGGGCAAGCCGATACTTAAAGATCTTAACTTCAAGATAAATGCAGGCGAGCACGTTGTGATAATGGGCCCAACGGGCAGCGGAAAGACCTCGCTGATAAACCTTATACCGAGATTCTATGACTGCACTGAGGGCGAAGTCCTCGTTGACGGCAAGAACGTGCGTATGCACAAGCTGAGAGAGCTGAGAAAAAACATCAGCATAGCCACTCAGGACGTTCTCCTCTATTCTGATACGATTGACTCGAACATCGCTTTCGGTGACAGCGAGCTTGAAGAGGAATACGTGAAGCACTGTGCCGAGCTTGCCGCAGCATCGGAGTTTATCGACAAGCTCCCTGATAAATATGAGACCATAGTCGGTGAACGCGGCGTCGGCCTTTCGGGAGGACAGAAGCAGAGGATATCCCTCGCAAGGGCACTTGCCGTAAGGCCGGCCGTGCTGATACTTGATGACACCACCTCTGCTGTCGATATGGAGACCGAGAGCCATATTCAGAAAAGCCTTGACAGAAGGCTTGATTTCCCGTGCACAAAAATAATCATCGCCCAGAGGATATCCTCATCAAAGAATGCAGATAAGATAATCATTCTCGAAAACGGCACGGTTTCAGATATCGGCACGCATGATGAGCTTATCACCCGTGAGGGCTACTATAAGCAGATATATGAGCTGCAGAGCGGGATAAACTGTGCCGCTGAAAGCGGGGTGAGCGCTGATGGCTAGGAACAAGTATGACGTTGACGAACAGCTGGAGACTCCTTTCGATTTCGGGCACCTGAAGCGCTCCTTCAAGTATATCAGAAGATACCGCGCAAAGATGATACTGTCTCTCTTTATTAGTATCATGGCGGCGATAGCAGGCCTGATAGGGCCTCTGATAACTCAGAGAGCTCTTGATATCACCATACCTCAGGGCAGGACAGGCGAGCTGATCGTGCTGTCAGTCCTTCTGCTGCTGTGTACGGTGCTGAGCGTTCTTCTCGGAAACATCAGATCAAGGATAATGACCGTGGTAGGCCAGAATATCATTTTCGATATCAGAGAGGACCTTTTTGAGCACCTGCAGAAGCTGCCCTTTACCTACTATGATGACAGACCTCACGGAAAGATACTTATAAGAGTTATAAACTATGTCAATTCCGTATCGGATATGCTCTCGAACGGTATCATCAATTTCATTATGGAGATACTCAATATGATCTTCATTCTGATATTTATGCTCATCGTCGATGTGAGGCTGACGCTTGTCGCTCTTTCGGGGCTGCCGCTGTTCATGGCGCTTATGTTTGCTATCAAAAAGCACCAGAGAAAAGCCTGGCAGGACGTCTCGAACAAGAGCTCAAATATGAATGCGTACCTGCAGGAGAATATCGTAGGTGCGAGGATAACGCAGGTGTTCACCCGTGAAGAGGAGAACGCAGGCATATATGACAGGCTGAACACAAGCTACCGCAAAAGCTGGATGAACGCCGTTAAGTACTCAAACCTTGTATGGCCGACGACCGACAATATCTCCACCCTTGTGAGGGCGGCGATGTTTGCAGTGGGGCTGCTCCTTCTGCCGGCAGGAACGGTATCTCTCGGCACCCTTGCGGCGATGACGGGCTATGCATCACGCTTCTGGCAGCCGATAATGAGCCTGTCAAATATCATGAACAACTTCATAAACAATATAGCCTATCTTGAGCGTATCTTTGAAACTCTCGATGAGCCTGTCACCGTTACCGATAAGGAAGGTGCAGAGGATATCGGCGAGATAAAGGGTCAGGTCTCCTTTAAAGACGTTACCTTTGCCTATGAAGAGGGCAACAATGTTATAGAGCACCTGTCCTTTGACGTGAAGGCAGGCGAGAGCGTAGCGCTGGTAGGGCCTACCGGTGCAGGCAAATCCACGATAGTGTCGCTTATATCACGCTTTTATAACCTTACTGACGGCGTGATAACAGTTGACGGAAAAGATATCTCCGGCGTGACGCTCAGATCATTGCGCCTGCAGATGGGCATAATGCTTCAGGACAGCTTCATTTTCAGCGGCACGATAATGGACAATATCCGCTACAGCAAGCTCGATGCCACAAATGAAGAGGTCGTAAGGGCTGCGAGAACAGTGTGTGCCGACCGCTTTATCAGTGAAATGGAGGACGGCTACGATACTGAGGTAAATGAGAGAGGCTCAAAGCTTTCGGGAGGAGAAAAGCAGCTTATAAGCTTTGCAAGAACACTTCTCAGCGACCCTAAAATACTCGTTCTTGATGAAGCTACATCTTCGATAGATGCGAAGACAGAAGCCCTTTTGCAGCAGGGCATAGCCGAGCTTTTAAAGGGCAGAACTTCATTCATAATAGCCCACAGGCTGTCAACTATTCGTAACTGCGACAGGATAATGTATATTGACGGCAAGGGCATACTTGAGAGCGGTACCCACGAGGAGCTTATGGAAAAAAGAGGTGCTTACTATGAGCTTTACACCTCTCAGAGCACCTGATAGTGGTAAAAACATTAACAAAATATTATCCAAATAGTAATGTGCAGTTCATTAAATACGCTGTTTTTCCTTGACAATCGTTTGACAATGGTGTAGAATAGTAGGTAAGTTAGTCTGTATTTACCATTCATATCGGTTATATATGAAATGTCAGACTTAAAAGGGAGGAAAAGAAGAATGAAAAAGATAACAGCTTATGCTGCTGCGCTGCTGCTCGCAGTTTCGGCGGCTTCGGTGAGTGCTTTTGCTGAGGAGAACAGCGCAGGCGTTTACGTAACGATCTCGGACAAGGACGGCAAGGTAGCAGTCGTTCAGGAGCAGATAGCTCTGAGCGATACTGACGGTGACGGCGCTCTTACGGTGAGCGATGCTCTTTATCTGGCACATGAGAAGTTTTACGAGGGCGGTGCAGCTGCCGGCTTTGAGGCAGGCCCAAGCACATGGGGTCTTTCGCTGAACAAGCTGTGGGGAACTGCCAACGGCGGAAGCTACGGCTATTATGTAAATAACAAGATGGCATCTGACCTTTCTGAAAAGGTAGAGGACGGAGACTATGTTTACGCATATGTTTATACTGACCTTACCACATGGTCGGATTCATACAGCTATTTCGATATAAACAAGGCCGATGCCAAGGCAGGAGAGACTATCTCCGTAACGCTCAGCAGACTGGGCTATGATGCTGACTGGAACACTGTTGAGCTCGCGGTAGAGGGTGCGAAGATAACTGTTGACGGCAAGGAGACAGCCTTTGTTACCGATAAGGACGGCAAGGCAGAGATCACTATAGACGAGGCAGGAGACCACGTAGTCAGTGCAGTTTCTGACAGCCTTGTGCTGGTGCCGCCGATACTGACGGTGAATGTAACGGCTGAGAATACTGACAGCTCATCTGCTGTAGTTTCAGACAGCTCAAGCGAAGTGAGCAGCGACAGTCAGTCAGATACAAGCTCAAAGAGCAGCACCGATACTAACACCAAGACCACGACCACAACAGGTACGACCAACAACACAGCAGGCGCCACAGCGGCAGCAGCTCAGGCTGAGACAGCTTCAAACGCTGAGACCGGAAGCAGCCCTGTAGGCCTTATGATAGCAGGTGCGGCAGCGCTTGCGGCAGCGGCCGTAGTCAGCAGCAAAAAGAAAAATGACTAAAACGGTTTTTAAACGCGCAGCGTTACTTATCATAAGTATCATAACAGCAGTCGGGGGCTTTGCGCTCCCGACTTTTGCTGCTTTTTCAGATAATGACATATCGGACAGCGTAAGCGGGATATATGTGTACCGGACGGGCGGCTCAGACGCGGAAAGCATACAGAAATACGCTGATTCCGCGCTTTGTGAGGGCGCAGGAGCTGACAGCGAATGGTATGCTATGACGATATCGCAGAGCTTTGATACTGACCTTTCGGCATATGCGCAGGCGCTTGAAAAATATGTAAGCGACAACGAGGTGCCCTCTGCATCTACAAGGGAGAAGTATGCCCTTGCGCTGGCGGCAGCAGGCTCTGACAGCCCTTACATAACCGAGGTCCTTTCAAATTCAGTCGGTGAGCAGGGGATAATGAGCTATGTTTTCGGGCTGCATATACTCAATAACGGGTTCGAGGTCAACGGCGTCACCAAGGAGAGCACTGCAGATGCGATACTCTCCATGCAGCTTGATGACGGCGGCTGGGCAGTTATGGGCGAGTTTGCAGACGTTGACGTGACGGCGATGTGTCTTCAGGCGCTGGCACCGCTTTATGAAGATGACGATGAGATAAAGGCTGCGTGCGACAAGGCGTTAGAGCTGCTGAGCGATAAGCAGCAGGATGACGGCGGCTTCAAAAGCATGGGCACCGAGAACAGCGAGAGCGCGTCTCAGGTGATATGTGCGCTGTCTGCCTTCGGGATAGACTGTCAGGAGGATGAGAGGTTTATCAAAAACGGCAGCAGTGCGATAGATGCGCTGATGCAGTACAGACTGGAGAGCGGTGCATTCTGTCACGTCTCGGGTGATGAGGAGAATGAGACCGCGACCGTTGAGGCGCTTTACGCGCTGGTATCGTATCAGAGAATGAAAAACGGGAACACTCCGTTTTACGTGTTTGACAGCTGCAACGATACAGGCGCCGAAAAGCCCGGACAGACCGCTGAGGTAAAGGATAATAGTGCTGGCCGGAGCAAGGCGGAGACAAGCTCTTCTGTCGTGACGAAAGAAAGCAGCGGCACAGGCTACAAGCCGGCAGCTGTGGGGGCTGTGGTGCTGATAGGGCTGATAGCTTCGGCGGTGCTTATCTTCACAAAGAGGAGGAGCCCCAAGAATTTCGCGTTTATCGGTGTGATATGTGCGGCACTTTGTGCGGTGATAATTTTTACCGATATAAAGAGCGAAAAAGCCTATTACGCTGACAGCTCAAAGGCCGCAGGAGAGGTCATCGGCAGGGCGAGCGTTTCTATCCGCTGTGATACTATAGCCGGCGGAGGCGGAGTTATCCCCGATGACGGAGTGATACTTGAAAAGACGCAGTACGATATCCGTGAAGGGGAGAGCGCCTACGAGCTTCTGCTCGAGGCCGCTAAGGAGAACGGCATAAGGCTCGATACAAAGGGGAGCAAGAATATCTATGTTTCAGGTATAGCCCAGATATATGAGTTCGAGCATGGAGAGCTCTCGGGCTGGGTGTATCATATAAACGGCGAGAGCGCATCGGTGGGGAGCGCGTCATACACCGTGTGTGACGGCGACGATATCGAGTGGCTTTACACCTGTGATCTGGAGAGAGATCTTTAAAAAAGTACAGCGCTGCGAAAGGAGAGAGTGTTATGAAAAAGCTTGACGATATGCACCCTCTTAGCGCAACGTTGTTTTTTTTATGTGTCACACTGATACCTATGTTTATCCCTTACCCGATAATAACGGCGGTGTCGTTCATCGGGGCGGCGGTCTATGTGACTGTGCAGGAGGGAAGAGCCTCGGTGAGAACGCATCTCTGGGTGGGGCTGCTGTTTGTGATACTGACGCTTGTAAATCCGCTTATATCTCACAAGGGCGCAACTATCCTGTTTATGATAAATGATACTCCCGTAACGCTTGAAGCTTTGCTCTATGGGCTCAATTCTGCGGCAGGGCTTTCATCGGTGGTATACTGGTTCGCGGCGTTTGCGAGGATAATGGACAGCGAAAAGCTGCTGTGCGTGTTCTCTGTGATCTCTGCAAGGGCGGCGCTGGTAATGTCCTGTGCGCTGAGGTATATTCCGCTGATACGGGCACAGTTCAGAAAAACGAAAACGGCGCAGCGATCTCTGGGGCTTTACAGTGACGGGAACATAGTGGATAAGATAAGAGGAGATATGAGGGTGTTCTCGGTGGTGATAACGTGGGCGCTTGAAAACGGCATCGTTACCGCTGACAGCATGGCTGCACGCGGCTGTGGGAGCGCTAAGAGAACGGCCTTTACAACAGAGCGGTTCACGGCGTTTGACGCTTTTGCGGCAGCTGCTGCGGCAGTGCTCACAGGGGTGTGTGCTGCGGCGGCACTTTATGACAGGCTTGATATAGCTTTTTATCCGGATATAGTGATGTCTGAGGGGTCTCTTCTGGGGGCGGCTGCTCAGGCGGCATACATAATACTGGCGGCGGTACCGACTATTCTTTCAGCGGGGGTGGATATCAGATGGCGATACTTACGGTCAAGGGCGTGAGCTTTAAATATCCGCTCTGTGAGAGGGCGGCGGTCAAGAACGTTTCGTTCGGGCTTGAAGAGGGTGAGTTCGTTATCCTCTGCGGTGCGGGCGGAAGCGGAAAATCAACGCTGCTCAGGTGCCTGAAGCGTGAGGTCATACCTAACGGTGAGTTTACAGGCACAGTGAGCGTTGCCGGTGAGGATACCGCAGATATGGACACGTCGCGTTCGGCGGCGGTGATAGGGTTCGTTTCACAGGAATGCGAGCAGCAGATAGTTACCGACAAGGTCTGGCATGAGCTGGCCTTCGGGCTTGAGAGCATTGGCGCTGCTGAGGACGAGATAGCACTTAGGGTGGCTGAGACCGCCGCTTTTTTCGGCCTGAACGATAAGCTGCACATGGATACGGCCGCATTATCGGGCGGTGAGAAGCAGCTTCTGGCGCTGGCTGCCGTAATGGTGATGAGACCTAAGATACTTGTGCTCGATGAGCCTTCCTCTCAGCTTGACCCGATAGCCGCACGCTCATTTGCCGAGACTGTAAGGCGGCTCAACCGCGACAGGAACATAACTGTCATCATAGCGGAGCACAGACTTGACAATATCCTGCCGTTTGCCGACAGGCTGATGCTTCTCAAAGACGGAGAGCTTGTGCTGTGTGAGTACAGAGACAGCGCAGTATCATCGGGAGATGAGGGGCTGCTCTCTGAGATGCCGGCAACCGTGAGGATAGGGCATGAGCTCGGGTGCGGTGGGAGATACCCCTGTGATGTGAACAGTGCAAGGCACTTCATAACGGGCAGTTTTAAAAACGATGTGAGGATAACAGAAAAAGAAAAAAGACCTCTCGGTGAAGAAAAGGCGCTGGAGATAAAAAACGTGACCTACAGATATGAGCGCGACGGCAAAGACATCATTGACGGCCTGACGCTGTCGGTCTTTAAGGGTGAGGTGTTTGCTCTGCTGGGGGCAAACGGCTCGGGAAAGACAACGGCGCTCTCACTGATATCGGGCGGACTAAGAGCCGTTTCGGGCAGCATAAAAGTGTTCGGCAAAAGGCTGAAGGACTATAAAAACAACTCGCTCTACACGGGAACGCTCGCGATGCTCCCGCAGGATGTCACTACATTGTTTCTGCACAATACCGTCAGGGAAGAGCTGGAAGAAATGCACATAGAGCAGATACCGTTCGGGCTTGAAAAATACCTTGACAAGCACCCATATGACCTTTCGGGCGGCGAGAGACAGCTGCTGGCGCTTGCTAAGGTGCTGGCGGTCAGGCCAAGGCTGCTGCTGCTCGATGAGCCGACAAAGAGCCTTGACGCTCAGTCAAGAGGAAGGCTTTTGAAGATACTGTACGAGCTCAGGCAGTCGGGCATGACGATAGTTATAGTCACTCACGATACGGAGTTCTGTGCAGAGTGTGCCGACAGGTGCGCGGTGCTCTTTATGGGGAGAGCTCTTTCCCCCGTGCCTGCGGCGCAGCTGCTGGCAGATAATGACTTTTTCACCACTCCTGCAAGCCTTATAAGCAGGGGGCATTACGACCTCGCCGTTACACCTGAGGACGTGATAACCCTTTGCCGCAAAAACGGCAGGAAAGACCGATAACGAAAGGAGGACTCGCTGATGCCTGTGCTTGATAATATCAGGATCAGAGCTGCGGTAAAGTATCTTATAGCGTTTATACTGATACCTGCAATGGCAGTGGCGGGCTCTGTGGCGTTTGATGAGAAGAGACATATTTTTATATCTCTGGCGGTGGCAGTGCTGGCGCTGCTGGTGTTCTTCACCGGGTATGACAAGAGGCAGGTAGGCACCAGAAGAATGGTGATAACGGCGATAATGACGGCGCTTTGTCTTATCGGGAGGTTCATTCCCGTGATAAAGCCAATGACGGCGCTTATCATTCTTACGGGAATGTATCTTGGGTGCGAAGCAGGCTTTCTTACAGGGGCGCTGACTGCACTGATATCGAATTTCTGGTTCGGACAGGGGCCGTGGACGGCGTTTATGATGCTGGCTCTGGGGCTGATCGGATTTGCGGCAGGGCTGATATCGGGTGTGCTGATGAAAAAGAAGGCTGTGCTTATCGTGTTTGGTGCGGTGTGCGGTGCGGCATACTCGATGATAATGGATATATGGACGGTGCTCTGGTATGCCGAGGGGTTCAGCTTTAAGCTTTATGCGGCAGCGATAGGTACCTCGGTGCCATATCTGCTGAGCTATGTGATCTCGAATGCGGTGTTTTTATATCTGCTGGGCAAGCCGGTCGGAGACAAGCTTATGAGGGTGAAGATCAAATACGGTGTGTGAGCTTGACGAAAGGCTCACAAAGTGGTAAACTAATGTGTAGGCAGCATCAGAACAAATATCGCCTTAAAAATATTACTAATTAGTATATAATACAGATCAACGGAGGTATAAATATGACTGAAAAGCTTTTTGATGACGGTTCACTGCTGGAATTTGATGCGGTGGTAGTATCATGCACCGAGATAAAGAAGGGCTATGAGGTCGTGCTTGACAGGTCGGCTTTCTTTCCCGAGGGCGGCGGACAGGCAGGAGATGTCGGAACGCTCGGCGGGGCAGAGGTGCTCGACACCTATGAGAAAAACTCAGAGGTCATCCACAAGACTAAGACGGCGCTTGAGGTCGGTGCAAAGGTACACGGCTGTGTTGATGCTGATACAAGGCTCAGACGTATGCAGAACCATTCGGGTGAGCACCTGATAATGGGATTTATCCTCGAAAAGCTGGGCTATGAGAATGTGGGCTTTCATCTCGGGTCTTCTGAGGTGACGCTTGATCTCAACGGTGTGATCTCAGAGGAGGATCTCAGGGAATGTGAGATAAAGGCAAATGAAGCGATAGCCAGAGATGTGCCTATCACTATCACATATCCTGACAGTGAAACGCTCGGGAGTATGCAGTACAGAAGCAAGCTGGAGATGACTGAGAACGTAAGGATAGTTACTATCGAAGGGATAGATGTGTGTGCGTGCTGTGCTCCGCACCTGAGCTCGACAGGAAAGATCGGGATAGTCAAGGTGCTGTCATCTGAGAGCTATAAGGGCGGCACGAGAGTGCATATCATTTGCGGACTGGACGCATTTGAGGTGTTCAGGCAGAGAATGGATACTGTGTCACAGATATCAAAGCTCCTTTCAGCAAAGCCTGAAAAGACAGCGGCGGCCGTTGAAAGGCTCCTCACTGAGAATAATGAGCTCAAGCGGCAGATAAGCGACATCGAAAAGCAGAAGGCGCAGGAGATGATCGACGGACTTCACAATGACGGCAGAGGAAGCTTCTGCGTATTTACAAAGGGCCTGAGCCGTGACGTTATGCGCGAGATAGCAAACAAGGCCGTGCTTCTGACTGACGGTGCAGCAGGTGTCTTCGGAGAAGAGACGCAGGGCTACAGCTACATAATAGCGTCGCAGAGCGTTGCTCTCAGGGCAAAGTCAAAGGAGATAAATGCTGCTCTCGGCGGAAAGGGCGGCGGCTCGGATCAGATGATACAGGGAAGCGTTACTGCCGGCAAAGAGGAAATTGAAGAGTATTTCGGGAGCATATAATATAGTAAACGACAAAAGTATCCGGCGATCAATATAATAAATACGAAAGGGTGGTCTTTATGGCAAAGGTACTTATAATCAACGGAAGTCCTCATGCAAACGGGAATACGGCGATAGCTGTGAATGAGCTTGCAAAGACGTTTGAAAAAGAGGGCATCGAGGCAGAGGTCTGTCATATCGGAAATAAGGATATAAGGGGCTGTATAGCCTGTCGAAGATGTGCAGAGCTCGGAAAGTGTGTTTTCAATGACGCTGTGAACGAGCTTGCCCCGAAGTTTGAAGAGGCTGACGGACTTGTTGTTGCGACGCCTGTGTATTATGCATCGGCTAACGCTACGCTTATCGCCTGTCTTGACCGTCTGTTTTTCAGCACACGGTTCGACAAGACTATGAAGGTGGGTGCGAGCGTTGTGGTTGCAAGGCGCGGCGGCTGTACGGCTACGTTTGATGAGCTGAACAAGTATTTCACTATCTGCAATATGCCTGTTGCTTCGAGCCAGTACTGGAACTGCGTTCACGGAAGAGAGATCGGTGAGGCAGAGCAGGACACTGAGGGCCTGCAGACAATGAGAGTGCTTGCAAGGAATATGAGCTTTCTGATAAAGTCGATAGCTCTCGGCAAGGAGCAGTTCGGCCTGCCCGGGAAGGAGCCCTGGACGGCTACTAATTTTATAAGATAACGTAAAAAACGCACCCGACAGGAATCGATCCTGTCGGGTGCTGATTTTTGCCGGTTTATAACAGCTGCTGTTGACTCACAGCTCTTTGATCGCGCCCACCGGGCATATCTGCTTGCAGTTTCCGCAGTGCAGGCAGTTTTCCTGAATGATGACGGCCTTGAACTGTGACATATCGATGCACCTCTGAGGACAGACTGACAGACACGAGCCGCAGCCGATGCAGTCCTGCGTTGCGTAATAATTGCAGTTGTTTTTCTCGTCAGATATGTCTTTATCAGTCATAGTATCACCCCGCTGATATTATAGCATACTTTCTTTGCGCAGTAAAGAGTTTTTTCTAGTCTCTGTTTGACATCGGATATTTAATGAGTTATAATATCATCATTACGATTTATATACAGGAGAGTGTATTCTATGGCAATAGTGTTTAAAAACATCACCAGAGACCAAACCGACCTTGAGAACATAAAACATCTCTATCAGACAGCCTTCCCCGATGATGAACGCGCACCGTTCGGGCTGCTGATGAAAAGGGCGGCAAGGCGCAATGTGAACTTTTTCAGCTGCCGTGACGGTGATAAATGGGTCGGCCTTATATACATTGTCAATTACCGTGATGACAGCTATGTTTTTTACTTTGCGGTAGACGATGAGCAGCGCGGCAAGGGCTACGGCACAAAGATACTTAAAGCCGCTCAGAAAAAATACCGCGGAAGAAGGTTGTTCCTTGCGATAGAAGAGGTGGACCGCAGGTATAAAAACTATGAGCAGCGCGTTAAAAGGCGCAGCTTTTATGAGAACGCAGGCTTTTCCTGCACTGGACAGAAGATAAAAGAGGCAGATGTCATATATGACGTTATGAGCGTTGGCGGCAGGGTAGACCCCAAAGCATATCACAGGCTGATGGCAGGATTTGCAGGGCTGTATCTGCTGCTGTATACAGCAAGGATGTATGATCCTCAGGACTGAAACAAAAAACGGGAACAGACCATTTTCGGACTGTTCCCTCTTTTCTTTTTTATCAGCCTATGCCCTCAGCAAATGTGATCGGCACACCGAAAAACACGCCTGCATTCGGAGTATCAAGATCACCGGTAACGCCGATGATAGCATCTCTTGCAGTTTTCACCTGATCCTCTGGAACTGCGATGAGAAGCAGCTTACCTTTCTGTGACGGGTCAACTCCGTTAAGTATAGCTCTTAAAGCGTTGATAGTAGGAAGATTATCCATTGTGGATATCGATTTTGCCATTCCCAAGCTATCGATGACGGTACCGCCTCTTACTCCTGACTGTGCCAGAGCCTGCATAATATCGTCAACAAGCTCGATCCTTTTGATAATTAAAAACAATAACTGCATTTCAATCACTGTTCCTTTCTTTTAGTTTAGAATGGGTTGTTTTTGGTGTTCTCTCCGCCATCGGCGGAGATGAACGGAGCATTTAACTGTTCCTTACTTTTAGTTTTGAACGGTCGTTTTTGGTGTTCTCACCGCCGTCGGCGGAGATGAACGGGGCATTTAACTGTTCCTTACTTTTGGTTTGAATGGTTGTTTTTGGTGTTCTCTCCGTCATTGGTGGAGAGCTATTCACTGTTCTTATGATGTTCCGACAGCTGCCGCTTTTCCCCTTACAGTTATTTCTTAACGAATGAAGCGGCCGTCCAGTCGTCCTTAACTCTTACGGTCACAAGCTCAAACCCCTGTGCCTTTACCGCATCTAGGACCTCGTCTTTGCGGCTGTCGATAATGCCCGATATCACAAGCCTGCCGCTGTCTTTCAAAAATCCCCCGAATATCGGCGCCATGCCGAGAAGCACATCTGCCACGATATTCGCACACACCATATCGTAGCCTGAACCTATCTCAGCTCTCAGAGCCTCATCATCGATAACATTGCCGCACCGTGCAGTGTATCTCTCTTCGGGGATATTGTTCTTGCCTGCATTTTCCAAAGCTATCTTCACGGAATTTGCGTCTATATCCACCGCAAAGGCGCTGTCCGCACCGAGCAGCAGTGCCGCTATCGACAGTATACCGCTGCCGCAGCCGAGATCAAGTATCCTATCGCCCTGCACAAGGTTCTCCTCTATCAGCTCAAGACAAAGCTGTGTGGTGTTGTGCTGTCCCGTTCCGAATGACGCCGCCGGGTCTATCTCCAGGATAGTGCGCGTCTCGTTTTCGGGGACTTCCTCCCATGAGGGCTTGATAAGTATCTTCTCGCCCACGCATAACGGCTTGAAATACTTCTTCCAGTTGTTCGCCCAATCCTCCTCGCGGACGTTTTTGAGCTCATATTCAAGCCTTCCGAACTGCCCCTCGCTGTCTCTCTCCCTGAGAGCCTTGAGCTCGGCCTTTACACCCTCTAAATAGTCAAGCCCCTGGGCATTTTCCGGCAGATATGCGGTTATAACAGTCTCTCCGTGCTGAAGTTCCATGAGGCCGTCATCTATGTAATCCCAGTTCTGTTCCTTGTTTTCAAGAAACTCCCTGAAATCCTCGGGGTCCTTGATGACAAAGCCGTTTATCCCAAGCCCCAGCAGCGAACCCGTAACAGCCTCAATGCCTGCAGTGGTGGTAAAAACTTCTATCTCGACCCAGTTCATAGAATAACGCCCCCTTTATCTTCAGAAAAAACAGACAGATACACAAATGTATTATACCATAAGTTTAACAATTTGTAAAGCTTTTAAAATAATTTTTTCATAACTATCACAAAAATTATGCGAAAACTGCCGGATTATCTGCCGAAAATCACTCCGAAAAAAATGTCCGCACGGCTTATTGCGTACGGACATCATATCAGTCATATATTTTCTTTTCCAGCAGCTCCCTGCACTTGTCAAAATCGACACCGAGCACGGACTGACCGTCATTTGTAGTGTCATAATAGAACGAATCATCGTCAGGTATTCTCACGGAAACTATCTTATACTTCATTGAGAAGAGCACCTTATAGCTGAGAGTGAACAGCTCCCACTGGCTCATATTCGATCTGAGGCTTTCTGCTGCTGTGCCCGCAAAATCAAGCATCATCAGCGGCCCGCCTGATTTTACCTTCTCGATTATCTTTGAGATGACCTCGCGCTGACGGGAGGTTCTCTCAAAGTCAGCATTGCCGACATACCTGAGCCTTGCATATGCCAGAGCCTGATTGCCGTTGAGGTTCAGCTTTCCGCCGTGAGTGAGATAATCAGAGCCCTTTTCCTTGTTCATTATCTTGTTCTGCTCGGCCATAGGCGCCTTCATGCCCTCGGCCTCTTCATCGGTTATTTTCACCGTGATCCCGCCTATGGCGTCAACTATATCAACGAAGGAGTAGAAGTCTATGTAAACATAATCGTCCACCTGGATATCGAAGTTATACTCTATCGTATCCATAAGCAGCTCCGCGCCGCCGTAAACATATGCCGCGTTCATCTTGCCCCATGTGTCGATGCCCTCGCCGTCGGTGGTAAGCCCCCTGATGTTCACGTACATATCTCTCATAAACGAAGTCATAACTATCTCTTTGGTCTCACTGTTTATTGAGAGCAGTATCATCGAGTCTGTCCTGCCGTGTTCGTCGGCAGAGCGTGTATCTGAGCCGATGAGAAGAATGTTTCTCACATGAGGGCTGTGCATTGAAGCGTTGGTAACGGTTCTCTCACCGCGCTCAACGTTCTCAACAAGGCCGCAGTAGTGCCACAGCAGCAAATTTGCCAGCAAAAACAGTATTATGATAATTATAAGTATTACCTTTATCGCAGTTCTCACGGGGTGAGACTTTTTGCCGCTGTAGGCCTTTTTGCTCTTTTTCTGCTTTTTGGCAGCTCTCTCGTTGTATTCGTAAGGACTTCTGTAATCATTCCTGCTTTTTTTGCTTTTCTTTTTGCTCTTTTTGCTGCCCGATGGCCTTTGCGGTCTTCCTCCTGAGCCGCCGCTCTTACGCTGCCCGTAGGGCTGTGCGCCAGGCTGTCCGTAAGGCTGCTGGGGGTATTGCTCCTGCTGGCCGTATGGCTGCTGATAGGGCTGCTGAGGGTACTGTCCGTTCTGATAGTCCTGCTCATAGCCCTCATCATAATAATCTCCGAAGTCGTAGACTCCGCCTAAGTTTTCGCTTTCGTTATTGTTGTTTCCGTCAAATCCAGACATATTTTTACCTCTTGTCCTTTACATATTTCCTGTCAGATGCATGATAATGCTTGCTGCCGCGATCGGTGCGGTCTCACAGCGCAGTATCCTTTTTCCAAGGCCTATCAGTGTCATTCCGGAGCTTTGTGCAAGCTCTGCCTCGGCATCATCGAAGCCGCCCTCGCTGCCGATGAGAAGGCCGATGCTCTGACCTGCCGAAAGACCTGCCTCCGACATTGAGATACCGCCCTTTTCATAGCACATAAGCTCCTTTTCCATAGTTTTCATTTCATTTATACATTCCTCAAAGCTCAGCAGAGGGGTGATCTCAACGAGCTGAGCCCTGCCCGATTGCTTGCAGGCTTCAAGGGCTATCCTTCTCAGCCGTTCGAGCTTTTTATCAAAACCTTTTTTGTCAGGCCGTGATACGCACCGCGATGTCAGCACGGGGCATACCCTTTTAACGCCGAGCTCTGCGGCCTTCTGTATGATGAATTCAAGCTTGTCACCCTTAGGCAGCGCCTGAAACAGCGTCAGGGATATATTCGCTTCGTTCTCTGAGGGAGCTTTGCCCAGCACCTCGCAGCTGACCTCTTCATCAGAGATAGTAAGTATCCGTGAGCGGTACTCAATACCCTGAGAGCACACGGTAATCTCGTCACCCAGCCTCATTCTGAGGCTTCGTCCTATATGGCGGGCATCGGTGCCTGTTATGGAGATATGGTCACCGTTTATGTCGTCGCAGAAAAATCTCGGCATATACTCATTCCTGTCTTTCCATTGCACTAAAATAAAACTATAATATCAGCTTGCTGATATTATATCACAATCAGCTGAAAAGTCAATAATTTTCATTAATAAAACAGAGTATTTTCACACGCATTACACATTACGGGGCTATTATATACACATCGAAGGACAAGCCGGACGCAACGCTTCGGACTCCTTTATCATAACGGTATGTTGGCTTTTACCCCAAGCCTTCATATAAATCGGCAGGTAAAAACCTGTCGGCTTCTCCCCTATAATTTTATTTTTGGCTCCCATAGCTCACCCCGCTATGGGAGTTTTTTTGCGTTTGGCTGCAGTGATTGATAAAAAATTAACATCTTGCTCTTGAAATTGTATGACAGGTGTGGTATAATCTGAATGATAATAAAATTTGGAGGAATAGTTTATGAGTATGTGTATTACGTGTCTTGATCTTGAGGGAGTTCTTGTGCCCGAGATATGGATAGCTTTTTCTGAGGCCAGCGGAGTGCCCGAGCTGAGAAGGACCACAAGGGACGAGCCAGATTACAACAAGCTTATGCAGTACAGACTTGCTATACTTAAAGAGCATGGTCTGGGGCTGAAGGAGATACAGGAGACTATCGCTAAGATAGACCCGATGCCCGGTGCGAAGGAGTTCCTTGACGAGCTCAGGAGCGTATCACAGGTTCTTATCCTCAGTGACACCTTCTATCAGTTCGCAGGACCGCTTATGAAAAAGCTGGGCTATCCCACACTTTTCTGCAACAACCTTGTAGTTGGCGAGAACGGCGAGATCACAGACTATCAGATGAGGTGCCCGCAGTCAAAGCTGACGACGGTAAAGGCTTTGCAGTCAGTAGGATTTGAGACTATCGCAGCAGGAGACAGCCACAACGATCTCGGAATGATAAGGGCGTCAAAGGCAGGTTTCCTGTTCAGGAGCACGGACGCTATCAAGGCTGAGAACCCTGATCTTCCTGCATTTGAGGAATACGATGAGTTCCTTGAGGCTATAAAGGGTGCTTTGAAGTAAACAGTACGAACAAAACGCTTACGGCAGAAACTGATCCGTAAGCGTTTTTATTATACCTATCCGACCTGTCTTTCTAATGGCCGTCTATTACGACACTTTTGCTGCCGTCAGCCTTTATAACTACGGCAACGTCGTCCGCATCTGTCCAGTACGTATCAAATGAGAACCGTGTGTCTCCGTTTCTGTACAGGCCTATCCAGACGATCTCCAGTTCATCGATAAGTTCCTCCTCGGAGTAATCGCCTCTGAGCAGCTCGGGCTTTGAGAGGAAAAAGTCAGCAGCATATTTTTTTATTTCAAGGTCTGTACGCTCCTTGTCGGAGAGAAGTCTTTCAAGCCTTTCATAGCAGATTCCTGCCTCGGTAGTTTCGGGGGTGTCAGTGTCGATGTAGACCGTTGTTTTGTCTGCCCTTGTACCGTTTGTATACCAGTCTGTTTCTGTCTCATAGCCATACTCATTGCAGGCCGGTGCAGCACTATAGACAAATTCGCCGTAAGGTGAATCAAAGGTGATGCGATCCTTCTGTTTCTCCGGAGTTTTGTTTTCATTCTTTGCGAAGATCTTATCAAACAGTCCCATATGATCTCTCCTTATTTCTGCTTCTTTGCGAAAAACGCCTTTATCCTTTCAAAGAAGCCCTTTTTCTTTTCCGGCTCGGGAGCCTTCTCGGGTTCAGGCTTCGGTGCATTGGCATAGCTTTCCGCAAAGAACCTTGTCTGCGCGTCGATCGCGATATCGCCGCGCTCCGCACGCTTATATCTGCCGTCTGACTGCATTACCCTTGCCTTTACGTTATCCTTCATCTGCGTATCGAATATGTAAAGCACACGCGCCTTTATCTGCTCGTCAAGCACAGGCGCCGCTACCTCGACTCTCCTTGTGGTGTTTCGGGTCATATAGTCTGCACTGGATATATATACTTTTTTCCTGACCCCGGTGCCGAAAATATAAATCCTTGCGTGCTCAAGGTATCTGCCGACGATAGAGCGTATAGTAACGTTCTCGGTCACGTTTTTGACCCCTGCCACCAGACACGATATACCTCTGATAACGAGCTCGACCTTAACTCCTGCCTGAGAGCACTCTATTATCTTGTCTATTATAGCCTTGTCAGTCAGCGAATTGAGCTTGGCGCCCACATATCCTTCTCCGCCAGCCTTGGCAATACTTATCTCGTTGTCCATCATCTCGAGGACCTTGTTCTGCAGGCACCTCGGGGCAACCAGCAGACTTTTCGTCTCCTCGACAAGCTCTCCTATCTGGAGAGTTCTGAATACCTCGCAGGCGTCCTCAGCTATATCCTTGTCCGAGGTCATCAGACATAGGTCGGTGTAAAGCTCGGCAGTTTTCTCATTGTAGTTTCCGGTGCCGACCTGCACGGTGTATTTAACGTCGTGGTCTATCTTTCTTGTGATGAGACACAGCTTTGAATGCACCTTTAATCTCTGCGGCCCGTAGATCACTCGGCAGCCCGATTCTTCAAGCAGCTTTGACCAGCCGATGTTGTTCTCCTCATCAAATCTTGCCCTTAGCTCTACCAGCACAAGAACTTCCTTGCCGTTCTCAGCTGCCTGACACAGAGCCTTGATTATCTTTGAGTTCTTTGCGACCCTGTAAAGCGTCATCTTTATTGACACTACGGTATCATCGCTGGCAGCCTCATTGAGAAGCCTTATGAACGGCTTTATAGACTCATATGGGTAAGAGAGGAAAAGGTCTCTCTCATCTATCTGAGCTATCATTGGCACGTTCTCTTTTATCATAGGAGATGCCTGCGGCTCCTGTCTTACAAAGAAGAGCTCTTTTTTCTCTTTTGCTTTATCGAAGACGGAGAACACGAATGAGAAGTCGAGCGGAGCCTTTTCGGTGAACACCTGCTTGTGAGAGAGCTCAAGTCTCGACAGAAGCTCACCCAGCACAGCCTCGGAAAGCTGCCTTGAAAGCTGCAGCCTTACGGGGCAGAGCCTTTTTCTTTTCTTTATGAGCTCAGACATATTCTCTCTGAAATCAAGCTCGCGGTCAAAGCTCTCGTCAACGTCTATATCGGCATTTCTTGTAACTCTTATGAGCGCTTTTTCCTCAATCTTATAACCGGTGAAGGCCTTATCCGCAAAGTGCAGGATAACGTCCTCGACCAGCACGAAGTTGATAACGCCCTCATCTCCCGGAAGAAAGATAACGCGCTGGAACTTTTCACTGCACCCTATGATACCGATAAGCAGCCCTGACTTTGAGCTGAGCTTCGTCACCGCATAGATGCTCTGATTTACCAGAAACGGGAACGGGTGGCGCTTGTCGATAATAAATGCGTTCAGAAAGGGCTTTATCTCATAAGAAAAGTAAGCGTCGAGAAATTCAAGCTCGGCCTTGCTGAGATTTTTTATCGACTTATGGAAAATGCCGTTCAGCTCCAGCTCTTTAAGTATAACGGAGTATGACTTATCCTTTAAGGGCATAAGCTCCTTCACTCTTGCAAATATCGCAGAGAGCTGCTCCGAGGGCCTCATTTTTGATTTGTTGTCCTTGTCCTCGTCATTTACTAAGGACTGATCGTAAATAGAGCCCACACGCACCCTGAAAAACTCATCAAGGTTGCTGCCGAAGATCGACTGGAACAGCATCCTTTCCAGCAGGGGAGTGTTAGTGTCCTGTGCCTCCTCCAGCACTCTTTCATTGAATTTGAGCCACGAAAGCTCTCTGTTATCATAAACCTGTTTAGCCAAAAAGTATTACACCTTTCGTTAGATTTTTTATCCCGTCAGGGGCATCAGCCTCCCAAGCGTATCATCTCATTGATGCAGACCTTAGCCTTCTCTATCAGCTCGTCTGACATTTTTATCTCACGCTGTGTCTCTGTGCCGACCTCAAGACAGCTTTTGTAAACGTCCATAAGGGTCGTCAGCTTCATATTCGGGCAGATCAGCCTCTTTGACATAACGTAAAACTCCTTGTCAGGGAAGCGGTACTGCAAATGCTCCGCGATAGAGTTCTCCGTTCCGATGATGAATTCACGTGCATCGCTCTTTGCCGCATAGTTCATTATATCCGATGTCGAGCCTGCGTAGTCCGCGAGCTCTGTCACTTCGGGTCGGCATTCGGGGTGAACGAGAACAACGGCATCGGGGTGCTTTGCTTTTGCCTCCCTGAGCTCCTCTGCGGTGATGGCCGCATGAACGGGACATCCTCCCTGCAGGAGCATTATATCCTTTTCGGGGCAGGCTCTCTGAACAAAGGCACCTAGGTTGCAGTCAGGGATAAAGAGTATCTTCTCAGCTTCCATAGCCTTCACTATCTTCACTGCCGATGAGCTTGTAACGCACACATCACAGACTGCTTTTAGCGCCGCAGTGGTGTTTACATAGCACACTACCTTTCTGTCGGGCTCGCGCTTTTTGATCTCCTCTATCATCTCGGGCTCCATCTGTTCTGCCATGGGGCAGCCGGCATCAGGGTGAGAGAGGTATACTCTTTTCTCAGGTGAGAGCATCTTGGCAGTCTCAGCCATAAAGTGAACGCCGCACAGAAGTATGTTTTCGTTCTGCACCTTTGCAGCCTCAACGGAGAGCTTGTAGGAATCTCCCGTGATATCGGCGATCTCGATTATCTCCTTTGCCTGATAGCTGTGAGCGAGGACACAGATATCCTTCTGCTTTTTCAGCTCCAGTATTTTCTGCTGAATGTCCTTTATCATAAAAAAACAACCCTTTCGGATAATATTTTGTCATTTTAAGTATAACACAGCTCTTTCGTTTTTTCAAGAGTATGTCTTTACTTTTTTGAATATATGTGCTATACTGTTAGCGGAGGCTTATGCTGCCTTAGTATTCTTCAGGAGGTATATTTATGGACGAGATAGAATTCAGATATGACACACAGCTGCTTATCGACGCTGAGGGGCTTGATGAGGACGAGCTCGACGATTACATAACGGAGCACTTTGTCGGTGACAGCCTGCTCGTTATCGGTGATGATGAGACTGTGAAGATACACTTCCATACCAATGAGCCCTGGAAGCTGCTTGAATACTGCGCAACACTGGGCGAGATCTATGACATCGTAGTTGAGGATATGGACAGGCAATCGAGAGGCTTAAAGGGCTGACAGCGAAGGGAGTGCTTATTATGAATGAAGTTATCAAGGCGATGCACGAAAGAAGGAGCGAGAGAGCCTTCAACGGCAAGGCTGTGCCTGATGCACTTGTTGATGAGATCATCGAGGCAGGCCTTTACGCTGCAAACGGCAGGGGTACGCAGTGCCCTGTGGTCGTTGTTGTGAATGATGACGAGACAAAGGCAAAGCTCAGTGACCTTAACAGGCGCATAGGCGGTTGGCCTGAAGGCTTTGACCCGTTTTACAATGCGGCCTGCTATCTATGGGTGCTTGCGCCGAAGGACAACCCCACATACATCTATGACGGCAGCCTTGTTATGGGCAACCTTATGCTGGCAGCACACTCGCTGGGTGTTTCGAGCATATGGATACACCGTGCCAAGGAGGAGAGCGAATGTGAAGAGGGAAGAGCGATCCTTGACGGATACGGCGTTCCCGGGGGATATGTGGGCATAGGCCACTGCGCTATAGGCTACAGTGACGGCGAGCCCAAGGAAGCTGCTCCGAGAAAAGAAGGAAGAGTATTTAAAAAGTAACAATCAAAAGCACCCGTGAGTTTTAACATTCACGGGTGCTGATATTTTATTTGCTTTCTCTGTTTTCAAGTGATGCTCTAATGAAATCGCTGAAAAGTACGTGGGGGTGGTTAGGTCTCGATTTGAATTCGGGGTGGAACTGTACGCCCACGAACCACGGGTGCATATCCTTCGGCAGTTCAACTATCTCAACGAGCTTTTCATCAGGTGATATTCCCACTATCAGCAGGCCGTTGCCGGTGAGAGTGCTCTTGAAGCGGTTGTTGAACTCCCAGCGGTGGCGGTGACGCTCGTAGATAAGATCCTGAGCGTAGATCTCCTTGCAGCGTGAGCCCTCCTGCAGCTTGCACGGATAAAGCCCCAGACGCATAGTGCCGCCCTTTTCGGTGATATCCTTCTGAGAATCCATAATGTCAATAACAGGGTACTCCGTCTCCTCAAACTCAGTTGAGTTAGCGCCGGCAAGTCCTGCAACGTTCCTTGCAAACTCCACTACCGACATCTGCATTCCGAGACAGATTCCGAACATAGGCACCTTGTTCTCTCTCGCATATCTGATAGACTCTATCATTCCCTCTATTCCTCTGTCGCCGAATCCTCCGGGAACGATGATACCGTCACAGTTTTTGAGCTGCTCGGCAGCGTTGTCTCTTGTGATGTTCTCAGACTGTATCCACTCGATATCTACCTCGGCGCCGTGTTCAAAGCCACCGTGCCTGAGCGCTTCTGCTACAGAGAGATAAGCGTCCTCAAGCTCAACATACTTTCCTACAAGCCCGATAGTAACTTTCTTGTTGCAGCTCTTCACCTTTTCGATCATAGCCTTCCAGCCTGTCAGGTCGGGAGCCTTGTTTTCAAGCTTCAGATGCTCGCAGACAACGTCCGCAAGGCCTTCCTTTTCAAGCCACAGGGGTACCTCGTAAAGTGACGGCGCCGTAAGGTTCTGAATAACGTCCTGAGTTCTCACGTTGCAGAAGAGTGCTATCTTCTGCTTCATATCCTCAGGCACCTCCATCTCGGATCTCAGCACCAGTACATTCGGCTGGATACCGATGGACTGCAGCTCCTTGACGGAATGCTGTGTGGGCTTCGATTTAAGCTCCTTGGAGCCTGAGATATACGGCAGCAGGCATACGTGTATGAACAGTGCGTTCTCTCTGCCAAGCTCTATCGACGCCTGCCTGATAGCCTCAAGAAACGGCGTTGACTCGATATCTCCGACAGTTCCGCCGATCTCGGTGATGACAACATCAGTCTCAGATGTCTTGGCTACCCTGTAGAGTCTCTCTTTGATCTCGTTCGTGATATGAGGCACCACCTGAACGGTCCCTCCGAGGTAGTCTCCGCGTCTTTCTTTATTTAGCACGGTCCAGTAGATCTTACCTGTGGTAACGTTTGAGTTCACCGACAGGTTCTCGTCAATGAATCTCTCATAGTGGCCAAGATCAAGATCGGTCTCTGCTCCGTCATCGGTGACGAATACCTCTCCGTGCTGATAGGGAGACATCGTACCGGGGTCAACATTTATATACGGGTCGAACTTCTGGATAGTTACGCTGTAGCCTCTGGCCTTCAGCAGTCTACCCAGAGACGCCGCCGTTATACCCTTACCAAGTCCCGAAACTACTCCTCCCGTGACAAATACATATTTAGTCGGCATAATTTTTCCTCCACACAAATAATTACGGAAAAACTCATAAAATGACTTCTTCCGACACATTGCAATTCTTAAACACCATTATACCAAATCCGAGCCGAAAAGTCAATACAAAAACTGCTCTAATAATTTATTTGCAAAATCGGAAAAACTGTGCTATACTATAAGCGTGAATAGTCTTTTACAGAGATGCGGTGCTATGACTGCATATCCGGAGGGAGTGAACACCATGTCGAGAATACGAACAGCAGACTTTTATTACGGAGCCGTGCTCTCAAAGCTTCTGAGCCACGGGGCAGACCCTGTTCTCATAGAGGGCGGGAGCGACAGGCGCATATATGAGATAAAGACCTCATCGGCGAGCTTTACCTTGTTTGTAAAGTTCCGCACCCACAAGGAGGCGCCGCGCGCTGACGGTATAAACAGCTGGAAGTTCTCGATAAAGGACGATATGGACCTTCTGAAGGAGCATATGCAGAAGAACAAGAACCTTATTCTTGCTCTTCTCTGCGGAAGCGAAGACCTTGGCGACAGTGAGCTTGCCCTGCTTGACTGCAATGAGGTGAACAGGCTCATATTCCTGAACAAGGAGTCCATATCCATCAGCAGGAGGAGCGGAGAGAAGTATTTCCGCATAGCAAACGGCCCTGACCGTGAAGACTCTTTTGAGATA
Organism: uncultured Ruminococcus sp.; assembly: GCA_902767035.1. Classification (GTDB taxonomy): domain Bacteria; phylum Bacillota; class Clostridia; order Oscillospirales; family Ruminococcaceae; genus Hominimerdicola. The sequence continues at coordinate 3,710 of CACXFU010000123.1, read as the reverse complement.
AGGTCAAACAGGATAGATGAATTTTTCTGAACAAAAACACAGCCCGTGAGCAGTTAGGCCTGCTCACGGGCATTTTTTGCGCAAATGCTTATTTTTTCTTCTTAACTATAACAACAGCCACTACAGCGATAACTACTACAGCGCCGCCGCAGATACCGAGTATAAGCGGAAGATTACTGTCCTCGTCGTCCTCATCGGTGTCGTCAGCCTTTGAGCTGTCAGCCTTTGCTGCTGCAGAGGATGCCTCTTCAACGTTTTCAGATGCGCCGTCATCTTCAACAGCCTCATCTTTATCAGCGTCGTCTGTGGTCTCGTCAGTCGTCTCAGCCTCGGAAACCTCAAATCCGGCTGTCAGATCGGTAAAGCCCTCGCCGTATACCTTATCGATGACCTCGTCAGGGTTGTCCTCGATCTTGTCGGTAGGCAGGCCGCTAACTGTAAATGTAATCGTTATAGGATCGGGAGTTTTCCAGATCTTGTTGTCCATAACAGGGTCGCTGAACTCAGGCTGCTCGCCCCAGCTGTTCTTGATCTTTATCAGCTTCTGGCCGTTCTCGCCTCTCTCAACGTCCTCAAGCACCTGCTCCAGAACGCCGTCTTCGTTGAGCTCGTTCTTGTAGGTGTATTCAACGCCGTCAACAACAGCCTTAGTGATCTCGAACCTTACGCCCTTGTCAGCTTCAACATCTGCATATGTATCGAAATCCAGGTCAAGCTCTACTCCCAAAAATCCCATATCATAATCATAATCAGGCTTGTAGCCGCTCATCTCAACAGTGTACTCACCGTTACCGGTTATGTTTACATCCTTATGAGTAACACCGACAACATAAGTCTCAGTCTCGTCAAGCGCATCAAGATTGATCTCGTTTCTGTGATCCCACTGATCCTTTATCTGCCATACTATACCTGCGTGACAGTAAACTCCGTTCTCATCAGCCTCAGGCACCGGCAGATCAGACTCGGCGTCCGCAAAAGCTGGCACAGCACTGAATACTCCGATGACAGCTGCACATAAGGTGCAGATACCTTTCTTGAAAATCATAAAAAAAACCCCTTTCATACAAAATGCTAAAGTCATTATATCACATTTTTTTATATTTGTAAAGATGTTTTATCAAATTTTGATAACAAATTTTTAATATATCGAATAGAATTCTTACATTGCCGTTTCAGGCTGAAAAACGATCAAACAGAAAAGCTCCGCCCAAAAAGACGGAGCTTTGAGATCAATACATATAGGTGTAGGCGTAATAGTCGCCGGTCTCCTCCTGATACTCAGCGATAGCCTCCTCAACAGTGGAGCAGTCGCCGTAAACTACCTTCTGGATAATGGCAGCATTTGCATTTGCGTTGAACAGGAGAACGTCCATATTCGCCCTTATTTCGTTGGAATAATAGCCGTCGGCAGGTATTCTTACCTCCTGAACGTCATATTCAAGGTAATCGAACACATCAAGCAGTATCGATGCGATCTCGCCGTCAGTCATATCCGTATGCACGTTCGGCAGAACGTCATTGAGCAGGGAGTCTATCTGCAGAAGGCTCATATTCTTAGATTTGGTTATGACCTCCTTGATAACTCTGCGCTGTCTTTCGGTCCTTTCCCAGTCGCTGTTGCCGACGTATCTCAGTCTTGCATAGGCAAGTGCCTGGTTGCCGTTCAGGTGGAGATCTCCGCCCTTCCAGAGCCAGTCGGTCTCTCTCGGGTTTCCGAGGTACTTGTTCTGCTCGGCCATCGGGTCGTGCATTCCTATGGCTTCCTCGTCGCTGACATACATATCAATGCCGCCGAGGGCTTCAACTACCGTTATGAATTCCTGGAAGCTTACCCTTACATATCTGTCGATATCTATCTGGAAGTAATCCTCGATACACTGCTCAAGGTACTCACAGCCGCCGTGCCAGTATGCTGAATTGAGCCTGTTGCTCTCATAATACTGCTCCATCCAGATATACATATCTCTCATAAGAGAGGTCATGGTTATGGTCTTCTGCTCTTTATTCAGAGAGATGATTATCATAACATCAGTGTTGCCGCGCTCTTCGGTAGCGGTATCTCTGAGGTCTTCACCGATAAGGAGGATATTTGTAACATTCTCATCGGAGATCTTTTCCTCATTCTCCCGCAGATACTTTTTAAGCTCTCTCTCCCTCTGCTCAGCGTTGAACGTATCCGACTCGTCAACATAGTCGCTCGAATTGAGCGGGGGCGGCGCCAGATTTTCCTTTTCGCTGGTGTTTCTGTCCAGCAGGCTGGTATAATGGAAGAACATAAACACGATAAATCCTACCAGCAGGAAGAATATGATAAATATTATTGCAAGTGCAACTCCGGTCTTCTTCTTGTTGCTCCATTTAGCTCTTTTCTTCTTTTTCGGCTCAGGCTTTTCATCGGCATTGTCTTTTTCTGTTATAGCCGAGTCGTCCCAGTTCCTGCCTTCTTTTTCCTCCTGCTCAAGAGATTTCTTATTCTCTATCGCATCTGAGATCATAGATGCCAGTTTTGGGCTTGCCTTTGTCTGGTTTGCTGCGTCATTTATGTTTTTTTCGCTCATATTTCCAATAACCTCACAGCGATCTCAACAAAAACGAGATCCGATAAAATGACATAATTTCAAAGATATAAACATTATATACTATCTGAGAGCAAATTACAACAAGCAAAAATAACGAATTTGAGCTGCCTTTTCCCCGATTTTTTAGATATAAAAAATAACAAAACATCATTATCTACGCAAAAACCGCACAAACAGCGCGTGCAAAACCGGTAATTGTCCCAAAAATATCCCTTAAAGTGTTCGCTGTGCGGCTTTACAATTGTGAGAACTTATGCTATACTTACTAAAGAATACTAAAAAATAAAAAGGGGTGCTTTTAATGCTGCACGGTTATTTTGATGTGCCCACGATCGCCTTTTTCGAGCAGGGGAACGTATGGGCAGGAAGTATGCACACAAATTTCAGCTATAAGATAGATATGCCTGAAAATGACGAGGGCAGTAAATGTCTGCGCCTGAGGATATGGTACGGCACTGAGAGCTATGATCTGGTAAAGGAATTTGTTCACGAGAGCACCTATACTTTCACGGCAGAGGGCTATGAGGAGCTTATCCGTGTGCTCAATGAGCAGTTCGACGTGTTCAGAACAGAGCCGCATGACAAGCCTTCGGGTCTCAATCTCTGAAAAACAGAACAAACAAATAAGCCTGAGAGCTCTCCACTCTCAGGCTTTGATTTTTAAATCTTACTTTGAAACGAATTCCTTGTATGCTTCGTTAAAGGTCTTGAGCTCGGATTCGATAGTAGGCTTATACTGCTCCTTGAGCTGTGCCCATGTGAACTGTGTGCCGTTTTCGTCGGTCTTCATAACTGAAGTGTACATATAAGGGATAACAGCTTCCTTGGTATCGTTTGTGGCTGCGTCGTCATCGGAAAGTGTTGTGGAGATTCCGTAGCCGGGGTCAAACAGCTTAACGAACTTGTCTGTCAGAGGCTCAACATATGCGATGTCATACATCTGATCTGTCCATGTAGGATTGTTTACAAAGAACTTGTCGCGCTCTGTCTGGATGTACTCGTCCTGAGTGTAAACTATCTTAGCGCACTCGAGCCAGCACTTCATAGCGTCGTTCTTCTGTGAACCCTTTACCCACATATATGCGTTCATATCAACTGTGGTGTAGAGAGTATCAGAGTTAGGATCCTTCG
>CACXFU010000122.1 GCA_902767035.1 uncultured Ruminococcus sp. | reverse complement strand
TTGAACCCTTCATCGAGAAGTGCAAGGAGAGCGTATGGAAGTACAAGGGTATGTGGGAGGACTTCTCCGGCACAGTCGGCTTCTGGGCTGATATGGAGAACCCCTATGTTACCTATCATAATGACTTTATCGAGTCCGAGTGGTGGGCTCTCAAGCAGATCTATGACAAGGGACTGCTCTACAAGGGCTTCAAGATAGTACCCTACTGCCCGCGCTGCGGCACTCCCCTATCTTCTCACGAGGTAGCTCAGGGCTACAAGCTCGTAAAGGAGCGCTCCGCTATCGCAAGGTTCAAGATCAAGGGCAAGGACGAGTATTTCCTCGCATGGACGACAACACCGTGGACACTGCCCTCGAACGTCGCTCTCTGCGTGAACCCGAACGAGACCTACTGCAAGGTAAAGGCTGCTGATGGCTACACCTACACTATGGCACAGGCTCTTCTCGACACAGTTCTCGGGCCCCTTGCCAAGGACGGCGAGGCAGCATACGAGGTTCTGGAGAGCTGCACAGGTAAAGATCTTGAATACACTGAATATGAGCCTTTGTTTGGGTGCTCCGGCGAGGCAGCTGCAAAGCAGAACAAGAAGGCACACTTTGTCACCTGCGACAACTACGTTACAATGTCAGACGGTACCGGTATCGTTCATATCGCTCCTGCATTCGGTGAGGACGACTCTCGTATCGGCAAGAACTATGACCTGCCGTTCGTTCAGTTCGTTGACGGCAAGGGCAATATGACCGAGGAAACACCGTTTGCAGGCCTTTTTGTAAAGGACGCTGACCCTGAGGTGCTCAAGGATCTTGACAAGAGCGGAAAGCTCTTCTCGGCACCTAAATTCGAGCACGACTATCCTCATTGCTGGAGATGTAATTCACCGCTCATCTACTATGCTCGTGACACCTGGTTCATCAAGATGACCGACGTCAAGGACAGACTTATCGCAAACAACAACACGATCAACTGGATCCCCGAGAGCATCGGTACAGGCCGTTTCGGCGACTGGCTGAAAAACGTTCAGGACTGGGGTATTTCCAGGAACAGATACTGGGGAACTCCGCTCAACATCTGGGAGTGTGAGTGCGGCTGCCGTCATTCGATAGGCTCTATTGAGGAGCTGAAGTCAATGTCTGACAACTGCCCTGAGGATATTGAGCTTCACCGCCCGTTCATCGACGCTGTTACTATAAAGTGCCCTGACTGCGGAAAGCAGATGAAGAGAGTTCCCGAAGTTATTGACTGCTGGTTCGATTCGGGCTCAATGCCTTTTGCTCAGCACCACTATCCGTTTGAGAACAAGGAGCTCTTCGAGAGCCAGTTCCCTGCTGACTTCATTTCTGAGGCAGTTGACCAGACAAGAGGCTGGTTCTATTCACTGCTGGCGATCTCAACGCTTATCTTTGACAAGGCACCGTTCAAGAACGTTATAGTTCTCGGTCTCGTTCAGGACGAGAACGGTCAGAAGATGTCAAAATCAAAGGGCAACGCCGTTGACCCGTTTGAAGCGCTTGAAAAATTCGGTGCGGACGCTATCAGGTGGTATTTCTACACCAACTCTCAGCCGTGGCTGCCTAATAAGTTCCACGACAAGGGCGTTACTGAAGGACAGAGAAAGTTTATGGGTACGCTCTGGAACACTTATGCGTTCTATATCCTCTATGCTGAGATAGATCAGTTCGATCCGACAAAGCACAAGATAGAGTACGACAAGCTCTCTGTTATGGACAAGTGGCTGCTCTCCAAGATGAACACCATGATAAAGGAGACTGATGACAATCTTGCGAACTACCGCATACCTGAGGCTGCAAAGGCTATGCAGGAGTTTGTTGACGATCTCTCTAACTGGTATGTAAGAAGAGGCAGAGAGAGATACTGGGTCCAGGGAATGAACCAGGACAAGATCAATGCTTATATGACACTGTGGACTGCGCTTGTGACTGTTGCTAAGTGCGCGGCTCCTATGGTGCCGTTCATCACTGAGGAGATCTATCAGAACCTTGTGAGAAGTGTTGACAAGGACGCGCCTGAGAGCATTCACCTTTGCGATTATCCTGTGGCTGACGATAGCCAGATAGATGCTAAGCTTGAGAGCGATATGGACGAGGTGCTTAAAATTGTTATCCTCGGCAGAAGTGCAAGAAACGGTGCTGCTCTCAAAAACCGCCAGCCGCTGAGCAAGATGTATGTGTCTGCTGACCATGAGCTTGACAGCTTCTATGTTGATATCATCAGAGACGAGCTCAACCTGAAGGCAGTTGAATTCAAGGACGATGTTTCTTCATTCATTGAGTATAAGTTCAAGCCGCAGCTCAAGACGCTCGGACCCAGATACGGCAAGAATCTGAACGAGATCAGGACTGCCCTGACCGAGCTTGACGGAAATGCCGCTTATGCTGAGCTTAACGCTAATGAGTGCGTAAAGCTCAACATCTCTATCGGTGAGATCTCCCTTGACAGAGACGATCTGCTTATCGAGTCAGATCAGAAGGAAGGGTTCTACACTCTGACTGATAACGGTGTGACCGTAGCTATCTGCACAGTGCTCACTCCTGAACTTGTTGAAGAGGGCTATGTGCGAGAGATCATCAGCAAGCTGCAGACCATGCGTAAGGATTCCGGCTTTGAGGTAGTTGACCACATTGAGGTATCTATCAGCGGAAGCAAGGCTGTATGCGATGTTGTTGAAAAGAACAAGGCGCAGATATCGAACGATGTTCTTGCAAATGAGATCAGGTTCGAGGACTCTCCCGACGCCAAGGATTGGGATATCAACGGCGAAAAGGTAAAGATCGCGGTCAAGAAGGTATAAGGGTTAAGGCTTAAATAGGAGCGCTCCCTCGTATTAAACGGGGGAGCGTTTTTGTGCATACAAAAAGACCCGCAGATGCGTGGATATTCTAGTCTTTATTATAAACCTAGAATAGTGCAAAATTGTGCACTCTACTTCTCTCGTCACCGTTTCCGGCAGAAGAAGATAAATATTAAACTCATATCTTCTATTCTTTTCAGATTGACAAATAGGCAAAATTATGCTATAATATATGTACTTTAATAAATGATTAAAGGTCAATCAATAATTATTGAAGGAGGCATATAATGAGTACAGATTTTGCTTGTCCATCATGCGGAAATGAATGGAGTATGGAACCGGATGACGATGGTCTTTTTAATGGTTATGGCTGTCCGCCATGTCCTGTATGTGGAGGAGAAGGTGCATACGCTGATGATTATGCTGACTACGAATGCCCCTATTGCCATTACGAATGGAGAGTATATGGAAATGGTGGTCTTGTTTTTGGCTGTTGGCCAAATTGTCCTAAATGTGGAACCTCAGCAAACGAGGCTTAAAATAATATACTCGTATGTAAAGATGAATTCTCATCTCCTAAGAATCTAGAACTTTTAGTTATAAAGGCTCCGTGTGAAAAACGGAGCCTTTTTCTGCTAGAACATCAAATGAAAAAACTACACTGCCTACGTGCCCAAATGGGCATAAGTCCGCAAAGCGGACACCATACCTATTCCCTATTACCTATTACCTAAATTCTCCTATTTCTTCATTCGTATAATAGAATTCCTCGGGTACTCCCTCGGGGCGTTCATTGAGAACTTCATAGCTGCGTGGTTGGCGGTATCGCAGACAATGGGCTGCTTATATTATATTATTACATCGGTCATGATCTGAGCGGACCGAATGAAAATAAAAGCTATAAAAAGACCGACCCGAACATCATGTTCAGATCGGTCACAATGTTTTTCATAGGATTGTTTTCTGTAATACTATTATTTTGGTGTCAAACTGGTGTCAAAACACCATTCCGAATGTTCAAAAGCCTTGAAAATAGGGGCGTTTTTAGTCTATCGACTTCATCGTCGGGAAGAGTAAAACGTCCCTTATCGCAGGTGAATTTGTGAGCAGCATCACAAGTCTGTCAATGCCGTAGCCTATGCCTCCCGTGGGCGGCATACCTATCTCCAGCGCTCTCAGGAAGTCCTCGTCAATGCGGTTTGCTTCCTCATCTCCCTGCTTCAGGAGCTCCTCCTGAGCAAGAAAACGCTCGCGCTGATCTATCGGGTCATTAAGCTCCGAATATGCGTTGCACATCTCTCTTCCGGTGATGAACAGCTCAAAACGCTCAACATAATCAGGCGCATCGGGCTTTCTCTTTGTCAGCGGTGAGATCTCTACCGGATGATCCATTATAAATGTGGGCTGTATAAGGTGCTCCTCAACGAACTCTTCAAAGAAAAGGTTCAGGATATCGCCCTTCTTATGCCTGTCCTCAAACTCGATATGCTTCTCCTTGGCAAGTGCCTTTGCAGCGGCATCGTCAGCAACTTCATTGAAGTCAACGCCTGAATACTTCTTTACCGCCTCTATCATAGTCATTCTCTCAAACGGCTTTCCAAGGTCTATCTCATACTCACCGTAAGGCACGCAGGTCTTTCCGCAGACCTCCTGCGCAACGTGACGGAACATATTCTCCGTAAGATCCATCATACCGTGATAATCGGTATACGCCTGATAAAGCTCCATAAGCGTGAACTCAGGGTTATGTCTGGCGTCAACGCCCTCATTTCTGAAAACTCTGCCTATCTCATAAACTCTTTCAAGTCCGCCGACGATGAGCCTTTTCAGATAAAGCTCCAGCGATATCCTGAGCTTTACGTCCTCATCAAGAGCATTATAGTGCGTCTCGAACGGTCTTGCAGCAGCGCCGCCCGCATTTGAAACGAGCATAGGCGTCTCGACCTCTATAAAGCCCTGATCATCAAGGTACCTTCTGATAGATGAAATTATCTGTGACCTCTTGATGAATGTGTCCTTTACCTCAGGGTTGCAGATTAGGTCAGTATATCTCTGGCGGTATCTTACGTCCTGATTTGTAAGGCCGTGCCACTTTTCGGGCAGCGGCAGCAGGTTCTTTGAAAGGAGAGTCATCTCCTCCGCATGAACGGAGATCTCACCCATCTTGGTCCTGAAAACATATCCCTTTATTCCGACGATATCACCGATATCTCCCTTTTTGATATAGCTGTCAAAAGCTTCCTTGCCTACGGCGTCAAGCCTTACATAAGCCTGTATCTTTCCGCTCTTATCGTGAATGTCGATAAACCCTGCCTTGCCCATACGCCTTTTTGACATCATACGTCCGGCAATAGAAACATTCACCCTGTTTTCTTCAAGCGCAGCAGCAAGCGCCTCTTCGTCATCGCCAGCCTGAGCCTTGCACTCAGCCTCAGCCTTTTCATAAGCCGCTCTCGCTTCAGCACAGCTAGCAGTAACATCATACTTAGTGATAACAAACGGATCTCTGCCCTCTGCCTGAAGCTCAGCAAGCTTCTCCATTCTTATCTTCTTGTAGGAGTTTATCTCCTCAGCGGAAAGCTCTGCAGCCTCTTCGCCTGCCGCAGCAGTATTTTCCTTTACCTCACTCATTATAACAATCCTTTCTTGTCAGCACACAAAAGTCTTACTTAGAAATATCCATAACCTCGAATTTCAGAAGACCAGCAGGCGTCTCAGCCTCGAAAACATCGCCGACCTTGTGATGCAGAGCAGCCTTTCCTATAGGCGACTCATCTGATATCTTTCCGTTATCAGGGTCGGACTCAGTAGAACCTACAATCTGAAGGTTCTCTATCTCGTCAAGCTCAAGGTCTCTGATCTTGATGATAGAGCCGACACCGATCTCATCAAGAGAAATATCATCGTCCTCAACTATCTCAGCATTGGAGATGAGCAGCTCAAGCTCATTGATCCTGGATTCAAGTATAGCCTGCTCGTTTTTAGCCTCATCATACTCGGCGTTCTCGGAAAGGTCTCCGAAGGAACGGGCCTCTTTAAGCTTCTCAGCTACCTCTCTTCTTCTGACGGTTATCAGATATTCGAGATCCTCCTGTAATTTTGCATATCCAGCCTTTGAAACTGTCTTTGAATTTGCAGCCATAATAACACACTCCTAAGAATTAAAGTTTATTTCTACAAAATATCATTATACAATACATTGCCGGTTTTGTCAAGCAAAACGCATCAAAAAGCGCTCCTGTTCACCGCAGGAGCGCCGTTTTGTATCAGTCCTCGTATTTTTTGACCTTGAAGATCAGTCTGAGCATTCCGGAAAGCAGCCTTGGGCTTTTGACAACTACTATCTTCATAAGTAAAAACCTCCCGATAATATCACCGGCAGTCTGCCGATGTACATTATACTATTCAGAATCGCTCCGTAAGGTTCATAGTCTTGATCTTATGCAAAGCAGACAGCCGCTTTCAAAGCTTATACCGGCAGATTTCTGAGTAACACTGTTTGATACACCGAGCGGAAATGACGGCGTCAGACTGTAGCACTCACCGCTGTATTTACAGCCCCATATATCAAGCCCCGTGACCTCTCTGCCATAGGCAAAGAGAGACAGCGAGAACCCCTCCATATAAGGCATCTCGTACCTTCCGGGCGGCAAAAGCTCAGCCCTCTCATTATCTGACACTATCCGGCACTTTATACCGCGCTCATAGCAGTATGCCAGAGACTGTATGTTGCTCACCGTGTGGTCGAGTCTTCCGCCTGTGCCGCCGTAAACGGTTATATCGTCACAGCCGTCAGCTATCGCTCTTTTGATCGCAAGCATTATATCGGGGTCGTCCTTTTCTATAGGGAATCTCTCGATATTTCCGGCATCGGGCATCTGCGCCGAATCAAAATCGCCGATTATCACATCAGCCCTTATGCCGAACATTTCACAGCTTACATAGCCTATATCCGCGGCGATAACGAACGATGAAGCGATCAGCTCCCTGTCAGGAGTGCTTTCGCTCACAGGGTCTCCCCCGACGAAGATAACGCACCTTTTCATCAGCTGCCTACCTCCCATTCCTTTATCTGCTTTGCCTGCTCGTACATCTGAACATAGCTCTCATGCCTTGATTCCGGTATCTCGCCCTTGCTGACCGCCTCAAGCACAGCACACCCTTTTTCCTTTGTGTGGCTGCAATCCTGAAAGCGGCATTTACCCTTATAGGGCGCAAACTCAGCAAAGCAATCGGCCAGCTGATCTTTGAGTATGATGTCATACCTGTTAGTATCGAACGATGAAAAGCCCGGCGTATCCGCAATGTAGCCGCCGTCAGCGAGCTTATAGAGCTCTACCGTTCTGGTGGTATGCCTGCCGCGCCCCAGTTTTTTGCTTATCTCAGCCGTTGCAAGGCCGAGCTCCGGGAAAAGGCAGTTCAGAAGAGAAGATTTGCCGACGCCGGTATTGCCGGTAAAAGCGGAAAGCTTTCCTGACAATTCAGATTTAAGTGCCTCGGCACCGTCACCGGTGGTATTATCGACCTCAAACACCCTGAAGCCTGAGCGCCTGTAAATATCGGCGAGCTCCTTCGCTGAGGTCTTATCGACCTTTGTGAACACTATTATCGGCTCTATCTTTTTGAACACTGCTATCGCTATAAACTTATCAAGCAGCAGAAGATTGGGTCTCGGCTCACAGGTAGATGATACGAACACGAGCGCATCGAGATTGGCAAGCGGCGGCCTTATCAGCACTGAGCGTCTCTCCGCTATCTCTTCTATCACGCCGGTACCGTCATTTTCAAGCGAAAACGTTACCCTGTCTCCGCAGACGGGAGAAATATTTCTTTTTCTGAAAATGCCCCTTGCCCTGCACTGATAAACACCGTCGGAGGCTTCTACGGTGTAGATGCCCCCGACTGCTTTGATTATTATTCCTGTCATATTACGATTCTTCTTCACCGTTATCCTGCGGCTCTTCCTGCTGCTGTTCGGTGGTTGTCGTAGTTGTGGTAGTTGTTGTTTCCTCAGTAGTAGTGGTGGTTGTCGTAGTTGTAGGAGTGATCGCGATAAGGCCGCTCTCATTGAGGCTTCCGCTGAGAGTTGCGCTCTTGTTCTCGTAATCGATCTCATAAACTGCGTATCTGCACTGGCTGCTGGACTCATCGTTCTTTACATAGATCGTGAGAACTTCAGTCTTCTTGCCCTCTACAGTGATGTTTACAGAGCCGCCTGCTACTGCCTCACCGTTTGCTATCTTCTGAGTATAAGCTACGTTACCGTCCTTATAGATATCGAGTGAGTATGCACCGTGCAGGCCCTCAGGCATCGGCATCGAGAAGGTCAGCTCAACAGGCTGTACCTCACCGGTCGAAACATAGATCGTTACCTCGGAATTCTTATCGAGATATGTTCCTGCTTCCGTATCCTGCTCTATTACCTTGCCCTTGTCGCCGTCATGATCTATCTCCTGAACGACTGCAACGAGCTTGTTCTCTTTAAGTGCCTTAACTGCCTTATCCTCTGTAAGACCTACAACATCAGGCACCTTAACTCTTGTCTCAACAGGTCCCTGGCTGATGAATACCGCGATAGTAGCGCCCTCGGCATACTGCTCACCTGCTGCCGGCTCTGTCTTAACGACGAGACCCTTTGCAACTTCATCTGTCCATACATCTCTGAGCACCACGTTGAAGCCCGCAGCCTTCAGCTCACTCTGAGCTACCGTGCTGTCCTTAGCGGTCATATCGGGCACCGTAATCATCTTTTTACCCTTACTTACCGTAAGTGTGACCGTAGTACCTTCCTTTACCTGCTTGCCGGGCGTCTGAGCCTGCTCTATGATTATACCTTCATCGAACTCGTTGTTGAACTCTTCTGTGATATCGAATTTGAGCTTGTCCTTGTAGTCCTGCTCGACCTTAACGATGTTCATTCCAACAAAGTTAGGCAGTGTTATCGTCGAGGTGTGCATTCCTCCGCCGCCGTCAAACGACTTGAGCACCGTTGTAACGATGACAACGCAGGCAATGACAACGACCGCTACCGTCATTCCGAGCAGTATCGGCACAACATAGGAGCGCTTCTTTTCGTCCTCCTCGTCGTCCTCATCGTCCTCATCATCATAGTCCTCATCGTACTGATCCTCGGCATCGTAAATATTATTAGCCGAAGCCGCAGGTATAACGGGGGTGCTGTCATCGGCAGATGCACCGCTCTTATATCCGAACACTACCGAAGGATTGATCTTGAACGTATCGATATCCTTTATCATCTCGGCAGCTGACTGGTAACGTCTTACAGGATTCTTTTCCATAGCATGGATAACTATTTCTTCGAGAGCTTCGGGAATAGACGGCATTATCTCTCTCGGCTCAACAGCGTCCTCCTGCATATGCTTGAGGGCAACTGCCACAGGGTTTTCACCCTCAAAGGGCTTTCTTCCCGTAAGCATCTCATAGAGCATAACGCCTACAGAGTAGATATCTGACCTCTCATCGGTCATATCGCCCCTGGCCTGCTCAGGTGAGATATAGTGAACAGAGCCGATAGTCTTATCGGAGAGGGTCTTTCCGTCGATGCGCGAAAACCTTGCGATACCGAAATCCATCACCTTGATAGTTCCGTCAGTGAACAGCATAATGTTCTGAGGCTTTATATCACGGTGAACTATGCCCTTATCATGCGCATGCTGCAAAGCGCGCAGTATCTGTGTCACAAAATGGAGAGCATCCTTCCACCTGAGAACGCCCTGCTGCTCGATGAACTCCTTCAGGGTGATACCGTCGATGTACTCCATAACGATGAACTGTATCTCATCAGAGAAGCCAACATCATATATCTTGACGATATTCGGGTGTGAAAGTACGGCTATCGCCTTGCTCTCATTTCTGAAGCGCCTCAGAAACTCCTCATTCTCGGAATATTCGGGCTTCAGGATCTTTACGGCGACAGTACGGTTTTCCATAACGTCAACAGCCTTATAGACGTCAGCCATTCCGCCAACGCCGATGAGCTCGGTTATCTCATATCTGCCGTCTAGCTTTTTGCCGATATTAGAATCCATTTTATTCAACTCCCAGTTCTAATGTATTATTTGCTCTATCAATTAGCTATGATAGCAGCGGTGATATTGTCGCGTCCGCCGCAGTCATTTGCATAATTTATCAAAATGTTTATCGCCTCATCTAGGTTCTTTCCGAACACTGTCTCATAGATAAACTCCTCTGAGCAGTAGTTTGAAAGTCCGTCAGAGCACAGCACCACAGAGAAATTGCCCATTTCTCCCAACTCGAAATAATCGACCTCAACATCAGGCTCAACGCCGACAGCCTTGGTTATCACATTTCGCATATGGTGGTTCTTGGCATCCTCAGCCGTGATCTGTCCCGACTGATAAAGCATCTGCACATATGTATGGTCTGTAGTTATCTGGCTGATGCCGTCAGCCGTAAGCAGGTATGCCCTGCTGTCGCCAACATTGACGATGTAGATGTGCTTGTTTACGACCAGTGCCGCAACACAGGTCGTTCCCATGCCGTTTTTGTCGATATCCTCACGGCTCTTGTCATAGACTACCGTATTGGCAGCATGAACAGCCGTCAGCATCATATTTCTTATAGAATTCGGCTTCATATCGGGGCGGAAATTCTCTGTCACTCTCTGTATAACAGTCTCAACTGCCAACTGACTGGCAACACCGCCCGAGGCAGCTCCGCCCATTCCGTCGCAGACAACTGCTATCGACATATTTTCGCCCAGAGTCTTTGTCATAACTCTGTCCTGATTCTCGTCTCTGACTCTTCCCTTGTCAGTATTTGAAGCAACAAACAATCGGCTCACCGCCCTTTCCGTTAGATCTCGTACTCTCTTCTGAGCTGACCGCACGCAGCGTCTATATCCGCTCCGAGCGTTCTTCTGACCGTAGCATTCAGCCCCAGCTCACCAAGGCGCTGAGCAAACATTTTTGCAGCTGCCCTGTCTGAACTGTAATCTCTCTCTTTTATCTTATTGACGGGAATGATATTCACATGACAGTTGAACCCATGCAGCAGCGCCGCAAGCTCCTTAGCATCATTTTTAGAATCATTCACTCCGCTTATAAGCGCATATTCAAATGATATCCTTCTGCCGGTAGCCGCAAAGTAATCTTTGCAGGCCTTCATCAGCTCATCTATATGATACCTGTTGTTCACCGGCATTATCTCGCTCCTGCCCTTATCATTCGGGCAGTGAAGAGATATCGAAAGCGTAAGCCCCATATCGAGCTTAGCAAGATCATATATCCTCGGCACTATGCCGCAGGTAGAAAGCGATACGTGCCGCAGGGAAAGATTTCTTCCCTTTGGTGCGGATATCTGTCTGAGGAAATTGACGACATTGTCATAATTGTCAAGCGGTTCTCCTATTCCCATGAGAACTATCCCCGAAACATTTACTCCCTCGCTTCTCTCGATCTCATAGACCTGAGCAAGTATCTCCGATGATGTAAGATCTCTTTTGAACCCTGCAAGCGTTGACGCACAGAACCTGCACCCCATCTTGCATCCCACCTGAGACGACACACACACCGTGTGACCGTAATTATATTCCATAAGCACAGTCTCGATATGGTTACCGTCCTCAAGCTCATATAGATATTTTACAGTATTATCGGTACTCGATTCAAGTCTTTTTACAACAAATAGTGATTTTATACAAAACTTTTCTTTGAGCCTTGCTCTCAATTGTGCAGAAACATTGGTCATCTGCGAAAAATCTGTCGCTTTTTTTACGTGCAGCCAGTCAAATATCTGTCCTGCCCTGAATTTCGGCTCACCCAGCAGCCTTATCTGCTCCTCAAGCTCATCGTAGAGAAGGCCAAGTATATCTATTTTTCCGCTGCTGTCATAAGAAACCAAAGGATCACCTCAGTCTGCGAAATTTAGCTATATAAAACCCGTCGGAGCCATACATCTGCGGCAGTATAGTCAGACTGCACTCATCAGCTCTGTCGCCGAACGCATCACCGAGCGGTGAAGGAACAAAATCAGGATTCTGATTCAAAAACCTGTCAGTGACCTCATCGTTTTCCTCTCTGGAAAGTGAGCAGGTCGAATACACGAGCACGCCGCCTGCTTTAACATAGCGAGATGAGACCGATAGTATCTCATACTGTATCTCAGGCAGCCGTTTCAGCTCTTCAGGCGATTTATACTTTATCTCGGGCTTTCTGCCGATGACCCCGAGCCCTGAACACGGCACATCACACAGCACCCTGTCAGCCAATGGCATCTGAGGATCAAAAGCCTTCGCATCATTGACAGCTGCAGTTATACTTTTCAGCCCCAGCCTTTCGGCACCGTTTCTTATAAGCCTTACCCTGTTCTCGTGAAGATCGAACGAAAGCACCTTTCCTTCGTCGTTCATAAGCTCAACTATGGTAAAGCTCTTGCCGCCGGGGGCAGCACACATATCAAGAACAGTCTCACCTCTGTGAGCATCAAGCGCTAAGCAGCAAAGCTGGCACGAAAGATCCTGCACATGGATAAGCCCCTGTCTGTAAGCTTCAAGCTCCTCAACAGCACCGGCACCCGAAAGCCTTGCTCCGGCATCGATACAGGGAGCCACCTTGACACCCTGCCCCTCAAGCACGTCAGTGATCGTCTTCACATCGGCCTTAACGGTGTTCAGCCGCACATATTCCGGCGCCCTGCCGATAGATGCCTTTAAAATGCCCTCGCAGGCAACCTCGCCGTAATCGCCGATCCATTTTCTGACCAGCCACTGCGGACACGAATATTCAAGAGAAAGCTCATTTACCCTGCCCTTGACCGCGGGCAGGCGCTTTTCATCTCTTATAAAACTTCTGAGGACTGCGTTCACAAAGCCTGCTGCCGCAGGGTTTCTCACCCTTTTGGCAAGCTTCACGCTCTCGTCAACGGCCGCATTATCGGGAACGGACTCCATATATCTGAGCTGGTAAACACCGAGCCTCAGAATGTTTCTGACCTCAGCCCCAAGCTTATCGCCCTTGTTTTTTCTGTAGCTGTCTATTATCGCGTCGAGAGTAAGCTTTCTCTCAATAACTCCGTAATAGAGCGCAGCCGCAAATCTCTTGTCCTGCTGCGACAGATCGCTCCTTGAAAGCTTCTGATCGAGTAGTATATTTGAATATGAGCCGCTGTTTTCAAGCCTTACAAGAAGCTTCAGCACAAACCCTCTGGCGTTGCCCATAAAGCCCCCTAAGCACCCAGCTTTGTTCCCGCAGGAACAGGCTTTCCTCGAAGATAATCCTCGGCTCTCATTCTCTTTGAGCCCTCTGCCTGCACTTCTGTCAGCCTTACAGCGCCGTCACCGCAGGCAACTGTCAGCTTATCATCAAGTGTGGTTCCGGCCTCTCCTCCGGATACGCCCTTAACTATCTGCGAGCGGTAAACTTTTAGTCTCTTTCCGAAAAGCACAGTCACAGCGCACGGCCAGTCTGAAAGGCCGCAGATCTTTTTATGCACTGAAAACGCGCTCTGCGAAAAATCTATATCACACATAGACTTGTCAAGCATCTTGGCATATGATGCCGCTGCCTCGTCCTGAGGTATCGGCTCTATGCTGCCCTCCTGAAGGCGCTCAAGCGTCTCAAGCAGGACCTCTGCTCCCATATCGGCCAGCCTGTCAAAAAGCTCTGCAGCAGTTTCATTCTCACCGATAGCTGTAGCCCTCTGAAGAAGTATATCTCCGGTGTCAAGGCCCTCCGCCATAAGCATGGTGGTGATGCCTGTCTCCTTTTCGCCGTCAAGCACGCTCCACTGAATCGGTGCCGCACCTCTGTATTTCGGCAGCAGTGACCCGTGAACGTTCACACAGCCGTATTCCGGGATATCCAGCACAGCCTTCGGGAGTATCTTTCCGTAAGCCGCAACAACTATGCAGTCAGGTTCTATATCTTCAAGTATGCGTATATACTCATCTGCGTCTTTTTTCAGGCTCTGCGGCTGATATACCGCCGTGCCGTGCTCCAGTGCAAGCTCCTTGACAGGCGGCGGCATGAGCTTATATCCTCTGCCCTTAGGCTTATCAGGCTGAGTGAATACCGCCTCAACGGTATGGCCGCTTTCATAAAGAGCTCTGAGTGTCGGAACGGCAAAATCAGGCGTTCCCATAAAAACTATTCTCATTGCTCGGCCTCTACATCAACAAACTCTTCAACTATCTCTGTAAAGATATGCCCTTCAAGGTGATCGAGCTCATGGCACACGCACTGCGCGAACAGATCGGAGACCTCCATCTCATACCATTCGCCCTTCCTGTTCTGAGCCTTGAACTTCACTCTCAGAGGTCTTGTGACATAGCCCCACTCACCCGGGCATGAAAGGCAGCCCTCGAGCACTCTCTGCTCCTCTTCTGACCTTTCCAGTATCTCGGGGTTCACAAGCTCATACACAACGTCGTCAATAATGATGACTACCACTCTCCTGAGCTTTGCCACCTGCGGCCCTGCAAGACCTACTCCCTCAGCCTGCCTGAGAGTCTCGGTCATATCGTCCAGCAGCTGAGCCAGCTTGTCATCGAACTCTGTTACGGGCTTGCACTTTTTATGAAGTATCTCGTCACTTTTATTAAGTATTTTTCTGAGTGCCATCTGAAATATCCTTTCGATCAGAGACCTACGTCTCCGTTGATGTCTGCATATATCCTTACCTTGCTCAGATCTCTGTTGCGGTAAAAATCCTGCAGAACTGTCTTTATCATATCACGAAACTGTTTTGTGTTTTTTGATTTCAGTATCAGTCTGTATCTGTATCTGTTGTTGAGCACTTCAAGCGTACAGGGTGAAGGGCCGAGCGCTCTGAGCGGAAAGCTCACTTCATTCTCCCTTATGTACCTTGCGATCCTTTCCGTAGTCCACTTCGCCGCCTGCACAGCCTTGCTCTCCATCGGAGAGGAAAAGCCGAACACGCATATATCGCAATACGGCGGATATGTGAGCGTCTTTCTCAAAGCAGCTTCCTCATTGAAAAACTCATCGTAATCCTGCTTTGCAGCAAGCTCTATTACATAGTGCTCAGGCACAAACGTCTGTATATAGGCTTTTCCGGGCTTGATGCCTCTGCCGCAGCGCCCTGCCACCTGTGTCAGAAGTGAAAAAGTTCTCTCGTAGCTCCTGTAGTCACCGGTGAAAAGCGCCTTATCGAGCGATACCACACCGACCAGCGTAACATCGGGGAAATCGAGCCCCTTAGCTATCATCTGGGTACCGAGCATGATATCATACTCATGATCTTCAAACGCCTTGAAGTTCTTCTCATATGAATACCGCGATGAAGCCGTATCCGCGTCCATTCTCAGAAGGCGTGCCTTAGGAAAAAGCCTTGCAAGCTCGTCCTCGACCTTCTGCGTCCCGACGCCCGAGACCTTCAGCTTATCGCTGCCGCACGCAGGGCACCTGTTTATGTTGTCCATAGTGTAGCCGCAGTAGTGACACATATACCTGTCATTTTTCTTATGATAGGTAAGCGGCAGCTGACAGTTCGGACAAGATATCGGCTGGCGGCAGTCCATACACGAAATATATGTGCTGTGCCCTCTCCTGTTAAGAAGAAGTATAGCCTGCTCTCTTCTGGCAAGTGTCTCGCCAAGCCCCTCTATAAGTTCTCTGCTGAGAAGCCCGCCGTTTCCGTCCGCAGCCTCCTGCTGCATATCTATTATACGCACCTCGGGCAGCTTAGCCTCAGAAAACCTGTGCCTGAGTTCAAACAGCCCGAATCTGCCCTTTTTAGCATAATAAAAGCTCTCCAGTGAAGGTGTAGCCGAAGCCATCACCAGCACCGCATTATGGTGGCCGCACCGCTGGATCGCAACATCTCTTGCGTGATACCTCGGCGCCGAATCAGACTTATATGAGGGCTCACCCTCCTCGTCCATGATTATGACTCCGATATCCGAAAGCGGTGCAAAAACTGCGCTCCTCGTCCCGATAACTATCCGCGCCTCGCCGTTTCTGATCCTCTTGAACTCGTCCGTTCTCTGCCCCATTGACAGAGACGAATGTATCACGGCTATCTGCTCGCCGAACAGCCTTTTGAACTTGGTGAGCATCTGCGGCGTCAGCGATATCTCAGGCACAAGCAGCATAGCGGTCTTTCCGGCGGTCACAGCCCTTTGTATAAGCTTGATAAAGACCGACGTCTTTCCGCTTCCCGTAATGCCGTAAAGCACAGCTCCCGCCGACTTGTCAGCGTCCATAAGAGACGCTATCCCGTCAAACGCTGCTGACTGCTCTTCATTGAGAACTATACTGTCGGGGTCTTCCCTGTCGGTGATATCTCCGATCGCGCCGCGCATCACCTGATAGTCAAAGGTGAACACCGCACCCTTGTCAGCAAGCGCCTTTATTATCGACTGCGTACACCCTGTCATATAGCATATCTCTTTAACAGAGGCACACTCGTAATCCTCCAGCAGCTCGGCACACTTTTTCTGTTTCGGGGTAAGCTCACAGCTGAGCTCGCCGTTAAGGTATTCGTCGGTCAGACGCACCATTTTCACGGTCTCGTCCCCGACCCTTCTCTTAAACAGATCGTTGACCTCGATGAAGCCTTTGTCTATCAGGCTTTGCACCGCCCTGAAGACCTGCTCGTTCGATCTGTCATCAAGAAAATTATCTATCTCTCTCTGAGAGCCCGTGGAGCGCATAAAGGAGATCACACTCATTTCACGCTCATCGAGAGAGCTCTCGTCGATATAGGTATTCACAAGCGAATAGTGCTTTTTGTGTACATAAGCAAATCCGCTGGGGACCGCCGCCTTAAACGCATCATAATAAGTGCAGAAGGTATTCTCCTTCAGCCAGAAGATTATGTCCATCATCTCATCGTTAACAAGGCTCTCGCTGTCCACAACAGAGATTATCGGCTTAACCTTTTCGTTATATACCGACTCCTCATATGTGCGCGCAACGAACCCTATTATACGTCTGTTGCCCTTCCCGAACGGTACGAGCACCCTCATCCCGGGCTTTACCTCCGCCTTTATCTCAGAAGGTATATGATAGCTGTAAAGCTGGTCATAGCTGTATGACGCCTGGCTGACCGCTACCTTTGCGACAGTAAAACTTCCACGCATTTAAAACGAGCTCCCGAAAGGATCAGCCCTTTAAGGCGGGATCCTCGATTATTTTATATTCCTTGCCTGCGAGCTGCTCAACGGCAGTCTGAACAGGCTTGACATCAAGTATCTTCTTCTCGTCGAAAGCGTCCTCCGTTATCTCTCTTGCCCTCTTGGCAACAGCTATAACTAGAGAATAATAGCTCTCATTGTTTGCCAGTATCTCGGATACTGATGGTCTAAGCATCATTTTCAAGCACCTCTCTGATCATTTTCTTTACTTGCTCATTATCAGCCCTGTGAGCCTGCGCATCTACAGCAGGATCACTGATGCTGTTTATCACGGTCTCAAAGTCTGCAACAGCCGTATCAAGATCGTCGTTCATTATCACAAAGTCATAATTATACGCCTTCTCGATCTCTCCCGCTGCCTGCGAGACCCTTTTATCTATCACCTCAGCCGTTTCCGTCCCTCTTTTGAGGAGCCTTCTTCTCAGCTCTTCAATGCTTGGCGGAAGAATAAATATCATAACAGCCTCGGGCTTTTTCTCTTTTATCTGAAAAGCGCCCTGTGTCTCTATCTCAAGAATAACATCGCGCCCCTCTGCGAGATTGTCCTCGGCTGCCTTCCTGGGCGTTCCGTAATAATTCTCCGCAAACTTAGCATACTCAAGAAAGCCGTCATCTGCAATCATTTTTTCAAATTCATCAACGCTCAGGAAAATGTATTCCCTGCCGTTCTGCTCGCCCTCTCGGGGAGCTCTCGTTGTGCAGGAAACAGAATAGTAAACATCACTGTCTGCAAACACCCTGCCGAGAATAGTACCCTTGCCGCAGCCCGAAGGCGCCGATATCACGATAAGTCTTCCCTTATCCATCATCTTCCTCCTCACCGCTGTCAGCTCTGCTGCCGATAGTCTCCGGAGTGACAGCACAAAGAATAATATGGTCGCTGTCCGTAACTATGACAGTTCTCGTTTTTCTGCCGTAGGTCGCGTCAATAAGCGTACCCTTTTCTCTGGCTTCCTGTATCATTCTCTTGATCGGCGCCGATTCAGGTGACACGACTGCCACCACTTTCAGCGACGATACAAGATTTCCGAACCCGATATTAATAAGCTTCATAATACCCCGTCACTCAATATTCTGAATCTGTTCTCTTATCTTCTCGATCTCTGCCTTGACCTCAACAACAGTCCTGGTGATCTCTATATCGTTGCACTTTGAGCCCGTAGTGTTGATCTCTCTGTTCATTTCCTGAACGAGGAAATCAAGCTTTCTGCCAACAGGCTCATCGCTCTTAATAAGCTCTCTGAACTGTGCAATATGGCTTCTCAGCCTTACAGTCTCTTCATCAACAGCTACCTTGTCGGCAAACACAGCCACCTCGGTAACTATCCTCTGCTCGTCAACATCGCTCCTGCCCAGGCTTTCAAGGCTTTCCTTTATCTTGGTATAGAGCCTGTCATGATAAGCCTTGACTGATTCAGGCGCCTGCTTTTCAATAAACGTCACAGCCTGCTCTATAGTGTCAAGGCGCGAGCTGATGTCGTCGTACATCTTCTGCCCCTCAACAACTCTCATCTCAACGAACCTGTCAAGTGCTGCCTGTGCAGCGCCCTTTACTTCGTTCCATATAACTTCCTCATCATCGGTCTTTTTCACTACCGTGAAAATATCGCTCATTCTGAGAAGTGATGTGAGCGCCAGATCATCTTTAAGCGAAAGCTCATCAGCAGAGCCCCTCAGCGCATCAACATAGCCCTTTGCCACCGGCAGGTTAAGCTCTATCTCGGCATCTGTCCCCTCAAGGTTATAAATAGAAACAGAAGCCTCTACCTTGCCCCTTGAAATGCCGCTTTTGAGGAAGGTCTTGAGCTTTTCATCTAGGTAGCCATATGCCCTTGGCGTTCTCGATGTGAACTCATAATACCTGTGGTTCACTGAGCGTATCTCAACTATGATCTCGCGCTTTTCGCCTACTATATGTTCACGGCCGAAGCCTGTCATGCTTTTTATCATAAAAAAGTCCCTTTCCGCTGATAATGATCATCAATATATTATAGCATTTTTTTCTAATAATAGCAAGGGTTTTTCATTGTTTTTTAAAGTTTTATTTACGCAATATCTATATATTCTGAAAAATATCAAGAAGGCTCTCGCCGATATAGATATGAGGGTAGCGAAGAAAGTCGGTTTTTGTCGTAGAACCGGTCGTCACGCCTGCGAAATCGACGCCTGCACGCTGTGCTGTCTCGGCATCGATGTAGCTGTCGCCGATGTAAAGCACATCTGCTTTATCCGCCCCGAATTTATCTATTATCAGGTTCAGCCCCTGAGGATCGGGCTTTGCTTCGGTAACGTCCTCCCCGCCGACTATTATATCGAACGGGAACGAGCCCTCCTGCTCAAAGCTCTGCTCGATGCGGTAGCGATACTTTGTTGACACTATGCCGACCTTTCTCTCAGCCTGCTTTAACACCTGCAGCACTGCGATAGTGTCATCATAAAAATGCGTATGCTTTACCATTACCTCATCGGCCTTTTTAACATAGCACTTTCGCATCTCCTCGCGCTGAGGATTGTTCTTTGTGTCTGTCAGCACGTCAAAGCCGTCAACAAGGGTAAGGCCAATCGTTTCAAATATCTCTCTGTCGCTCTTCATCGGGTAGCCAAACTCATTGAGAACGTGCTTGAAGCACATAAGAATTCCCTCGGAGGAATCAGCCAGAGTAAGGTCAAAATCGAATATGAAATACTTATATTTGCTCATCAGGTCACCTGCTTATCAAGAATCATCTTTAAGTATATCACAGAACAGGCAAAATGTAAATTACATTTATATTACAAAAAAACGGCGCCGCAGAAGCGGCACCAAAGCTAACTATAACAAAAAGCCCAGACATAACGGTAACAGTATGATCAGCAGCAGACCGACAAGCAGATAGATAACTATCCTTGACTGCGCTTTTGCTTTATCATCATTGTTTTTTCTTTTTTTGTATCTGATGAACATTGCGATGATAACTATGGCTGTAAGCAGAATGATCCCCAGCCATATATACATCGTAGCCACCGCATCGCCGATAACTTTTCCCATTTGCTGTGCTTTACTGTCCATACCTATCACCTGTTTGTGTGTATCACAGCTCACCGCGCTGATATCGTCACACGGTGAGCTTATGATCTATTTAACTTTTGTCCTACTCAACTGTGAATACACAGCCGAATTTCTGTTCTCTGCTGTCCTGATCTCCGTCAAGGCCGCTGCTTAGCCTGAGAGTCTTTTCTATTTTGTATGTTCCCGCAGGGAGCTCTCCGTATAAGCGCTGCCAGCTGGCATCAAATTTTGTCACAGCGTTTTTATAGGTATTGACTGTCAATCCAAGAGATGTGAAAGTGGCACTGCCATTTACCAGTTCAAGCTCCTCAGCCGTATCGCCGTTCATCTTGTAAAGCTTAAAATAAGTACCTGTTGTTACATCATAGTCAGCTGCTGAACCGTCACTGGTTATATAGAGCGACAGTCCCGTTGGCGTGACGTAATCGGCACGCAGTGTCAGTCCCCAGTTATCGGGGAGGTCTCCCACGCCCTTTGATATCTGAAGCTTGACCTCTGAGTTTTTGTCAAGATATGTGCCTGCCGCAGGCGACTGAACTACTACCCTGCCGCTGGTGGAATCGCTGTGCCGAATGTATTCAACGACAGGTGTCAGTTTGTTCTCTTTGATAAGATCGACAGCCTCTTCCTCAGTCATATCTCTTACATCGGGAACTTTTACTCCCGTCTCGACCTGACCGGCGCTGACAAAGAGAACTATCTCTTCGCCCGTTTTATACTCTGTGCCTGCTTCTTTGTCCTGCTTTACTACGATACCCTTTTCAGCATTATCATCATATCTTTCCCTGATAATGCACTTGAAGCCTGCTTGTGTTAGTGCTGTCTGCGCTTGTTCCGAGGTCATTCCTACAACATCGGGAACCTCCACAGGTTCAGCCGGGATAGTGAATTGCAGCTCATAATTCTGTGTTTCCCTAATGTCCTCGCCACTGGTGATAACATGGATACCCATACTATAATCACCCGGCTCCAGTGCACCGTAAAGGTTCGACCAGTCATACTTATA
>CACXFU010000121.1 GCA_902767035.1 uncultured Ruminococcus sp. | reverse complement strand
AGGAGGGAGCCTTTAAGGAACGTGCAGCCGTGATATTTCCCACTGATTTTTTACAACGTAAAAAATCGGCGAGAGCAGATGCCGCCCCGTAAGGGGTGGCTGAATGGTCTCGCTTGAAAGATTGTGCGGAGTTGAAATTACCTACCACCAATGTTAGATATAGTTTTTCTTAACAACGTATGATTGACTTTTCCACCGCCTGCTCCCACTAAAAAGCGGTCGCCTTTCAGAAATAACTATAAAACACTAAGCGCCAAACTCACCCCACATAAAAAACGCAGGCAGAGGTCTCCACCTGCCTGCGTTTTTTTACTCAGCCAGCAGCTTTTTCAGCCTTTGCATTGCCTCTGCTGTTCTGTCCTTGTCGCCGAAGGCTGTCAGCCTGAACCAGCCCTCTCCGTTTTTGCCGAAGCCTGCTCCCGGTGTTCCGACTACTCCGGCCTTTTCAAGAAGGAGATCGAAAAACTCCCACGAGCCGAGTCCGTTCGGGCATTTGAGCCATATGTACGGCGAGTTCTTTCCGCCTGTATACTTTATCCCGAGCTCGTCAAGCGTCTGCGCGATTACTCTCGCGTTGTTCTGATAATACTCGATGTTCTCCCTTGTCTGCTTCAGACCCTCAGGGGTGAATACTGCCGCGGCAGCGCACTGTACGGGGTATGAAACGCCGTTAAATTTCGAGCCCTCTCTTCTGCCCCAGAGCTGGGATATGGACACCTCCGTACCGTCGGAAGCCGTCACCTTCAGCTCCTTAGGTATAACGGTGTAGCCGCATCTCATTCCGGTAAAGCCTGCCGTCTTTGAGAGCGAGCACATCTCGATAGCACATTCCTTGGCGCCCTCAACCGCAAAAATGCTCCTCGGCACATCGTCCTCGGTGATGAAAGCCTCATAAGCCGAATCGTAAATGATTATCGCATTGTTCTTCTTAGCATAATCTATCCAGATCTTCAGCTGCTCCTTCGTATATACCGACCCCGTAGGATTGTTCGGTGAGCAGAGGTAGATAAGGTCGCACTTCACGTTCTCGTCAGGCATAGCGGCAAAGCCGTTCTCTTCATTTGAATCGCAGAAGATGACCTTTCTGCCGCTCATAAGGTTTGTGTCAACATACACAGGGTAAGCAGGGTCAGTGATGAGCACCACATTGTCATCTCCGAAAATATCAACGATATTTCCGCAGTCGGATTTCGCGCCGTCATTTATCCTTATGTCATCGGCTGGCACGTCAACGCCGAAGCTCTTGTAATACCCTGATACAGCCTCTTTCAGGAAGTCATATCCTGTGCCGCTGTCCTCATAGCCCCTGAACGTTTCCTTGACGCCCATTTCATCGGCGCCCTTTTTCATTGCATCGACCACGCAGCCTGCTATCGGCAGGGTAACATCGCCGATACCCATTCTTATGATATCTGCCTCAGGGTGAGCAGCCGTGAAAGCGCTCACCTTTTTAGCTATGTTGATGAAAAGATAGTTTTTTTCTAGTTTCAGAAAGTTTTCATTGATAGATGGCATTATTATTACTCCTTACATCTTTATGCTTCCTGAGAATACCGTTACAGCATCGCCAGTGAGGAATACGGCATCATCGGTGTAGCGTATCTTGAGGGTACCGCCCTTGAGCATCACCGTTATCTCGGTATCCTTATTGCAGTAGCCGTTGAGCACTGCCGCAACAGCTGCCGCGCAGGCACCAGTTCCGCACGCCCATGTCTCGCCGGAGCCTCTCTCCCATACTCTCATCTTGAGGGTGTGGTCATCTATCACCTTTATGAACTCAGCGTTCACTCTCTCGGGGAAGATCTTGTTGTGCTCAAACTGAGGGCCTACCGTATCGAGATCAAAGTCATCAATATTGTTCATAAACACCACGCAGTGAGGATTGCCCATCGAAACACAGCTGATCTGATAGTCGTTACCGCCGATGTTTACATTTCTGTTCACTATCGCGCCGTTCTCATCGGGGTCAAGCGCAACAGGTATAAGGTTCGGCTGAAGGATAGCCTTGCCCATATTTACAGTGGCGCCGTTCACCTCGCCGTAATGGCGGATAAGAGACACCTTGATGATGCCTGAAAGGGTCTCTATCGACATAGTGTCCTTATCAACTATGCCGTTGTCGCGCATGAATTTCGCAACGCATCTGATACCGTTTCCGCACATCTTGCCCTCTGAGCCGTCAAGGTTGAACATACGCATCTTCGCGTCTGCTACCTTTGAGCGGCAGATAAGGATAACACCATCACCGCCGATACCAAAGTGTCTGTCGGAGAGGTTGAGTGAAAGTCCCTCAGGGTTATCGATATACTGATCGAAGCAGTTGAAGTAGATGTAGTCGTTGCCGCAGCCCTGCATCTTCGTGAAGGTGTAGACCTGCTTCTCGCTTCTCATATTGTTGATGTCAACGATCTCCGTCGTGGACTCTGTATACTTGCTCCTGATAGAGGCAGCTATCGCATTTGCGGTATCGATAGAGGTAAGGCAGGGAATGTTCCATTCAACTGTCTTTCTTCTGATCTTGACCGAATCCCTTGTAGGCATCCTGCCCTTTGAAGAGGTGGAGATAACATATGATATCTTTCCGCTCTCGATGAGGGTAAGGGTGTTGTTCTCAGGGTCTTCATGTATCTTCGCTACCGTCTGTGCAGCGATGCCGTGCTCCTTCAGCACATCAGCGGTGCCCTTTGTAGCATAGATAGTAAAGCCAAGGTCAGCAAAAAGCTTAGCCGTCTGAGGTATCTCGGCCTTGTCCGCATCGCGTACTGTGATGAATACGCCGCCCTTCTTGTCAAGCTTATAGCCTGCCGCGGTAAGGCCCTTGTAAAGTGACTCCTCCAGCGAATTGGATACAGCGAGCACCTCACCTGTTGACTTCATCTCGGGGCCCAGGTGATTATCAACGCCTATGAGCTTCTCAAACGAGAACACAGGCACCTTTACTGCCACGTAAGGAGAATTTCTGTAAAGGCCCGTACCGTAGCCCATATCTCTCAGCTTTTCGCCGAGCATAGCTCTGGTCGCAAGGTCAACCATAGGCACGCCCGTTACCTTTGAGATGTAGGGTATAGTTCTTGAAGAACGCGGGTTTACCTCGATTATATAGATCTCTTCGTTGTAAGCGATATACTGGATATTTACAAGACCCTTTGTATCAAGAGCCAGAGCCAGCTTGCGTGAGCACTCAACTATCCTCTCCATAAGAGCGTCAGAAACGTTCCATGCAGGGTATACGGCGATAGAGTCACCCGAGTGTATACCTGTTCTCTCGATATGCTCCATGATACCGGGGATAAGGATATCCTCTCCGTCACAGATAGCGTCAACCTCAAGCTCTGTGCCCATGAGATACTTGTCTATCAGAACAGGGTTCTCGATGCCCTGATCGAGAATGATAGCCATATACTCCTTGATGTCGTCGTCATTGAAGGCAATTATCATATTCTGTCCGCCGAGAACATACGACGGTCCCATAAGCACGGGATAGCCTATCTTATTAGCTACGCTGAGTGCTTCGTCTGTCGTCATTACGGTGAAGCCCTCTGGACGCTTGATCTTCAGGCTTTCGAGCAGCTCGTCAAATCTTTCTCTGTCCTCAGCAGCGTCGATAGAATCAGGCGGTGTACCGAGGACCTTCACGCCGTTGGAGTCGAGGAACTTGGTCAGCTTGATAGCTGTCTGTCCGCCGAACGCAACAACTACTCCGACAGGCTTCTCTACACTGATGATATTCATTACGTCCTCATTGGTCAGAGGCTCGAAGTACAGTCTGTCTGCGGTATCGAAGTCGGTAGAAACAGTCTCGGGGTTATTGTTCACGATAACAACGTCATAGCCTCTTTCTTTGAGCGCCCATACGCAGTGGACTGAAGCATAGTCGAACTCGATGCCCTGACCGATACGGATAGGACCCGAACCGAACACGATAACGGTCTTTTTCTCGCCGACTTTATTTGCGATGAACTCGCTCGCCTCGTCCTCGTTGTCGTAGGTCGAGTAAAAATAAGGTGTCATAGCTGCGAACTCTGCTGCGCAGGTATCGACCATTTTATATACACAGTGGATATGCTTTTCAAGCTTTCTTCCGCTGATGCGCTCGATAGCGGTATCGGGATAGCCCAGCTTCTTTGCTGCAAGGTAGACCTCATCGGAGAAGTTGTCCTTGAGCTGCTTTTCCATAGCGATAAGGTTCAGGAATTTATTGAGGAACCACTCGTCGATCATAGTGATCTTATGTATCTCATCAACGCTTACGCCTCTGCGCAGAGCCTCATAAACCACGAACAGTCTTTCGT
Organism: uncultured Ruminococcus sp.; assembly: GCA_902767035.1. GTDB lineage: Bacteria > Bacillota > Clostridia > Oscillospirales > Ruminococcaceae > Hominimerdicola. The sequence goes on along the minus strand of CACXFU010000121.1, from coordinate 614 downwards.
CGTCGCAGTTATGCAGTCTGCTTCTTACCTCCTCGTCGGTGAGGTCAGCCATTTTGGGTGAGATAAGGCAGTCGTGGCCTATCTCCGCACCTCTTACGGCTTTCATGATAGCCTGCTCGAAGCTTGTACCGATAGACATTACCTCGCCTGTTGCCTTCATCTGAGTGCCAAGCTCACGCTTTGCATAGACGAACTTATCGAACGGCCACTTTGGCAGCTTGCACACGATATAGTCGATAGTAGGCTCGTTGCAGGCATAGGTCTTGCCCGTAACGGCATTTTTGATCTCGTCGAGCGTAAAGCCGACAGCAATCTGCGAAGCGACCTTGGCGATAGGATAGCCTGTTGCCTTGGAAGCGAGCGCCGAGGAACGGGAAACTCTCGGGTTTACCTCGATAACAGCGTACTTATCTGACTCAGGGTCAAGTGCGAACTGACAGTTGCAGCCGCCCTCCACCTGAAGGGTATCGACTATCTTCAGGGCTGCTGTTCTGAGCATTGCATACTCCTCTGTCGAGAGAGTAACGGCAGGGGCGATAACGATAGAGTCGCCCGTATGCACGCCGACAGGGTCAACATTCTCCATTGAGCAGACGGTGATACAGTTGCCCTTT
>CACXFU010000120.1 GCA_902767035.1 uncultured Ruminococcus sp. | reverse complement strand
TATGAAAAAGAAAAATTCTGCTAAGAGAAGACTATTATCGGCAGCTGGAATGCTCGCTATCTCAGCAGCAATGCTCAGCTCCGCAACATTCGCGTGGTTTACTATGAATAAGACGGTTACTGTTAGCGGTATGGAAGTAAGAACGAAGGTTGGTGATAACCTGCTTATTTCCCACGATTCAGACATTACATCAACAGCTAAAAATGCGGACAGTACATTCACAACATCGGATACTACGTCAATTAAGGCTTGGCTTGAGCCTGTATCGACAAATAACGCCAGTGCAACAAACTTCTGGTATACAACAAGTGCAAAAGCTAATGGTTCCAAAGATACTGGTGATTATATTGATTATGATGCTGTTGGTCTTGGCACAAAGAGAGCAGATAATTCAACAAATATCGATGCTGCATATACAAACAGATTCTCTGAGGATTATGGCGTAACCAAGGCAGAGGTTTCCGATTTTGGTGCAACAACTACTCCGAATGACGCTGCAGTAGGTTATGTTGATTATGTTTTCCAGCTTAAGGCCGTTAATACTCTTGCGACTGCTCAGACAATTAATCTTACACAGCTTGATCTTACTTACGATAAGGATGCAACTGGAAAAACAAGAAACGGTGAAGTTGCTTTCCGTGCCGCAGTTTTCGTAGAGCCTGAGAAAGCTGATAAATCTGCCTATGCTACTGCTGGTGGAACAACCTTGAATGGTATTTACAAGCCTGCTACGGCTGCCTATTTCACAGGTACAAATGGTGTATCAGCTGCAGGTACTACAACAGCTGTTTCTAATTTGGTTTCAAGTGCAATTCCTATTGCAACAGTAGCAACATCTACGACAGGTTATTATAAGGTTGTAGTAAGACTGTGGCTTGAAGGTGAAGATACGACTTGTACATCTCAGACCTTTGCAAACTTGACAGATACATGGTCTCTTGACCTTAAGCTTGAGTTGGGTCAGGGAACTCCTGTAACTGCACTGTCAATGGTTGACGGATATACTGCTCCTTAATCCAAGCGTAGAACAATAACAACTAACTAAACACCCACGTCCCCCTCTTCGGAGGGGGATTTTTTTTGTTATTATATTTGTTATTATCACAAAATTAATATGCAAAAATTTCAGATATTTATTGACTTTTTACTAATCTTGTTGTATAATAGAGTAGAATAACTATATAGTTTCGGGAGGTGGTATTATGAGCGAGCATACTCAGCAGACAACAGTCAACGGAGTGCGTGCGATAGAGCTTTATTACCGCGCAATACGTGAGATAGAGCACGGTTCTACCGCCTTTTATCAGTCGCAGACCCGCCTGAATACCCCCGGCCTCGGCACACTGATGCCTGAGAACTACCGCGACGTTTCGGAGGTCACCAACCAGTGCATAAGCCTGTTTGACCTTGAATTTCTGCAGGCGCTTGAAACCTGCAACAAATTAAGGGAGCGTGAGATCCGCTTTGACTGGCTCTCGGTGTACGTTTCGGCGAAATACCTTATCGACCAGAAAGCCGAGCGCAACATCATCACCTATTGCCAGCAGATGGAGGTCCCCACGAACAAGATCTGCTTTGCACTTTCTGAAAAGATACTTGAGGAGACCGACGGCGCCGCCGCAAGAACGATAAAGCACCTCAGGAACCGCGGCTTCCACTTTATGGTGACAGACTTCGGCAACGATACCTGCCCGATAATGAGGCTCTCTTCCTTTGAGTGCGACTACGTAATGCTCAGCCCTGAGGTTACAGGCTTCTTAGGCAAGGACGACCGCTCCGACAGCGCTGTAAGGTCGCTTATCGACTTTGTCACCGACCTGGGCGCAGAGCCTATCGCAGACGGCGTTTTCAGCAGTATGCAGGCTGAAAAGCTCTTCTCGTTCGAGTGCCGCTATTGTGCAGGCTCTCTCGCGGGCAAGTATACCGCCGAGCGTTACATCAGGCAGCGCGGCGACGATGCCTGACCCCATATTTTCACAAAATCAAGAAAAGGAGAATTGCTTTGGACGAAAAAATAAGAGATGTTCTTGAACTGCGAAGAACAGCCAAAGAAGTAAAGCACCATGTCGTGCTGATGCGCATAATGTCTCTTTTGCTTATCATACTCATCGCGATAGTAGCGATAGCCTATGCGTTTTCCTACTTTTACGATAAATTCGGAAGCTTCACTGTAAAGATCAGCAAATACGATATGCTGCAGCAAGGTCTCACCCTTTCCGAGACCCCTGAATATGACAAGGCCAACGCACAGCTCAACGCCGACATCGTTTACGATATGACGAACATAAGCGGCGAAGACCTGCCCGCCAACGTTGATATGATAAATGGCAGCCACAACGGTGACAGCTACATAGCCTACACCTTCTACCTTATCAACTCAGGCGACGATACCCTGACCTATACAGGTAAAATGACATTAGAAAACGTCACTAACAACGTTGATGAAGCCATAAGGATAGCGCTCTACGTGAACGGAGAACGCACCGTCTACGGCAAGACCAAATCCGACGGCTCAGGCAAAGAATCCGACTGTGACAAGGAATTCAAGTCATCAACAGTTGTTATGACCAATAAGCATAAAGGCTTTGAACCCAAAGCTAAGGATAAATACACCGTGGTCATCTGGCTCGAGGGCAACGACCCCGACTGTACCGATGAACTGATCGGCGGCACCTTAAAGCTGGGTATGGACTTTAAGATAACAGAATCGACCTGATAGGCAAGGAGTAGAATGATATGAAGAAAGTATTAAAGATCGTTGTAGATGTTGTTGCATGGCTCGTGCTCATACTGGCTCTTCTGATAACCGTGCTGGTGTTCTCGTCTGACAGAAACGGCGGTGTGCCGAGCCTCTTCGGTATAATGCCGATGACCGTAGAATCAGACTCGATGAAGCCCACCTTCAAAAAAGGCGACCTTATCTTCGTCAAGGAGATTGATGATGTCACAAAGCTCAAAAAAGGCGACGTCATCACCTTCCGCACAAGGGAGATAAAAGAGGGCAGCATCGTAAATAACACGCATAGGATCGTGGAAGTAGTCAATGAGAACGGCACGCTCACCTTTGTTACACGTGGCGACAACAACGGCAAGAACGACGATTCGGCAGTATCTGCCGGCGATATAGTAGGTAAGTGGACAGAGCATAAGATCTCCGGCTTCGGAAAGGTAATGGATTTCCTGAGGACAAAAACAGGATTCTTTGTCTGCATCATAATACCTATGGCAATATTCTTCCTGTTTGAGCTCTATAAGTTCATTATGACTATAAGCGAGATCAGAAAGCCCCGCCTTACTGAGGACGATGAGGAAGAGATAAAGAAGCGTGCTATTGAGGAATACCTCGCAAGCCAGAAGGAGAAGGAAGCCTCGGCTGAGAGCGCACAGGACTCAGAACAGAAGAATACTGAGGCGGAGAAATAAAGATCATAAAATCTAATTGATCGGAGAAAGCTATGAACGGATTTCTGAAATGGTTTTTTGTTTTCATATCTGAGATGCTGAAGGGCTTTGCACAGATTTTTTCAGGCCTTTGGAACGGATTGAAGCAGATCTTCAACATTAAAAACTACATAAGCATTTTCAAGACCTACTCGACTGATTTCGGCGCACTCGGCTGGATCCTGGCCGTGATAGCTATCATCGTTGTTATCGCTATCTATGCGCTGGTCGTTTTCCTGATAATATTCGGCGTAAGAAAATATGTCAGGTTCCGCCATTCGATAGTCAGCAACGAGGACCTTCTTGAGGAGATAGCACATCTTCAGAGACAGGTGCTCAAGATGACTAAGGAGAAGGACGAGATCATGGCGATGAAGGTAGCTCAGATGGGCATACCTACGTCAGGTGCTCTCTCGCTGGCTGACGGCACAGGCTTTGCCGGCGGCGAAGGCGGAGCAGAGGGCGGTGCTTCCGAAGCGCCTGCCGTTGCAGAGGACGGTGTCGTTCATACTAACGATATCAGATTCTCGAAGCTTATCGAGGTGGATAACTTCTACAAGAGCTATGAGGCGCCAGAATATGACAACAGCATAACGCTCGCACAGTTCTGCGATATGTACCGCAACTTTGCCTGCTCCAGAATGCACCTGTTCTATGAGCCGAAGACTATCTGGCTGTTCGTAGCCGGTATGGCGTCCACAAAGCTCATTATCCTGCAGGGTATCTCCGGTACAGGTAAAACGTCACTGCCTTACTCGTTCGGTAAGTTCCTCGGAAACGATACTACTATCGCGTCCGTTCAGCCGTCATGGCGTGACAGAACAGAGCTTTTCGGCTACTTCAACGAATTTACCAAGAACTTCAACGAGACCGAAGTCCTCAAGAGGATATATTCGTCAAACTATAATAACGATATTAACCTTATCCTTCTCGACGAGATGAACATCGCACGTGTAGAGTATTACTTCGCGGAAATGCTCTCCATACTCGAAATGCCTAACGCTGACGAGTGGGAGCTTGACATAGTGCCTAATGTGTGGAGCACCGACCCTGTAAAGCTTGACAGGGGCAAGCTCGTTATCCCGCAGAACATATGGTATATCGGAACGGCTAACAACGACGACTCGACCTACGCTATCTCAGATAAGGTATACGACCGTGCTCAGCCGATAAACCTCGATGCCAAGGGTATCGCCTTCGATGCTCCCGACCAGGGACCTATCCATATGGGCTTCGATCACCTCGAGGTGCTTTTCCAGGAGGCATGGGACAAATATCCTATCTCTCAGGAAAACCTGAAAAAGATACAGCAGCTTGACCTCTGGGTAATCGAAAAGCTCAGAGTTGCGTTCGGTAACCGTATCCTCAAGCAGATG
>CACXFU010000119.1 GCA_902767035.1 uncultured Ruminococcus sp. | reverse complement strand
CTTGCCTTTAAAACTATTGAAAAGCAGCGGGAACAAAATAAATAATACGCTCGGTTTACGGCGTGAGATAGCCGTGCGGCGAGCACCCGTGCGGCGAGCACCGAGCACCGAGCACAAGGCACCGTCTGTACATTGGTACAAACGGTGCCTGTTTTTTTATCGTATCATGCAATGTCTCTCTTGTTGTAGGAGATGACAGTTGCGGTAACTGCTGCGACCATATACACAGCACAAACTATTATCTGTCTTGTATAATCGGAGAGGTCTCCCGTAAGAGCTACGCTGGTTATGCTTCCGGTTATAGTGTACTTTTTAAGGTCAATGTCGATATTCAGCCTGTCGAGCAGAATATTCACAAGACCAAGTATTGCAGAAAGCAGACCTGTCGAGATGAGGATACCGCCTATTATACCGATAAGGTTGCTCCTGAATATCAGGGCTATAGCCGTGATAAGGAACATCATTGCGATGTACATATAAAGCATCAGCAGCATATATTTTACGAGCTCTCCCATATCGGGAACTCTTACTCCGTCAAAGAAAATGTTGCAGTCTATGATGGAGATAACGGTAAAGAAAGCTATGTAGCAGATGGTGTAGATCGTAACGCAGATGAATTTGGACGCTGCCAGCATTCCCCTGCTTCTTACCTGACCGGCGATAGTTTTAATAAAGCCGGTGCTGAAATCACCGTTTGAGAACAGAACAACAAATATCGCCAGATAAAGTGCAAAGTCACCAAGCTTGCCGAGCGTCATCTGTACGAACAAGCCGAGGGTCATCTTTCCGTTCAGGAAGCCGTATTCGGTCATTTCAAGAAGATCTGAGGTGTGGTTTGCCATATAGCTGAAGGTAAAGGCGGTAAGGGTCGTCTCGAAAACGAGCAGTATCGCTATCACCTTGAACGCCATGTTCCTCGGGAGCCTGTGAAGATCCATTCTTATCAGATTAAGCATTCTGCACACCTCCCGTCAGCTTCAGATAGTAGGACTCAAGGTCCTCACTGTGTACGGACAGCTCCGAGACCTCGACGCCGCCTGTAACGAGGGCGCGGTTTATCTGTGCTGCCTTCTGTTTATCTGCCTTTACGGATATGTGGAACGGCTCAACAAGCGAGAACTCATATCCAAGGCCGCCGAGGATCTCGGAAGCTTTGGTGAAGTTATCTATAACTATGCTGATACCGTCTGTTCTTGCCTCCAGCATCTGAGATGCTGACATCTCTCTGATAAGAACGCCGTCATTGATTATGCCGTAATGGGTAGCTATCTTCGACAGCTCATCAAGGATATGGCTGGAAATAAGTATAGTTATGCCGCCGTCCTGACTGAGGCTGTGGATAGTGTCTCTTACCTCCGCAATTCCCTGAGGGTCAAGGCCGTTTATGGGCTCATCGAGCACAAGGAGCTCAGGCTCGCCTACAAGGGCGAGGGCAATGCCAAGTCTCTGTCTCATTCCGAGGGAGAACCTGCCTGCCTGTTTCTTTTTGGTATCTCCGAGGCCTACCTTTTCAAGCAGCCCCTGAACGTATTCTTTATTATAGCAGCCCAGCGCCAGACACTTCAGCCTTACGTTCTCAAAGGCAGAAAGCTTCGGGAAGATGCCGGGGTCCTCGATAAGACAGCCTATCTTATGTCTTTGTTTTCTGATCTCGGTGCCTGTTTTGCCGAAGAGGGTCATGCTGCCCGACGTTGGTGCCGAAAGGCCGCAGACCATTTTCATGAAGGTGGTCTTGCCTGCGCCGTTTTTTCCGATAAATCCGTAGACCGAGCCGCGTTCCACATGAAGGCTTACTTCATTTACAGCCTTATGCTTACCAAAGGTCTTGGTAAGGCGATCGGTCCCGAGCAAAAGCTCAGCCATTTTTATTCTCCTTTCCCGTGGCGGTCTTGTCAGCTGCAAAGCGGACAGCTATGTGCTTTTTTTGCCGTACAGCGATAAATACACCACTTTAAAATTTTATCATATGTTAAAATTTCTGTCAAGAATTTCGGCTCACCCGTTCACAAAAAAGGGCATACCTGACAAAAATCAAGTATGCCCTTTACAAATACTTGTATATTTATTGTAAACGCCGGCCGGCGAGTCTTCGCCTGCCATAGTAACTCACTGTCAGTGCGCTCTGTACCAGTCTCTTACGAGCTTGCCGCTCTCAGTCAGCTGAGATGTGCCGGCAGTGATCGACTTGAGGTCTGTGCCAGTCTTGAAGGCGGAGGCTGTCTCCGACTTATTGGCAGCTGACCAGTTGATATAGCCTACCTTCAGCGAATCGCAGAGCTTCAGCCACTCCTGGGTCTGATACTTATTGAAGCCGCCGTTGCCGCTTGCGTCACAGGTGCCGAACTCTGATACGAGGACGGGAAGACCGCTGTTGTAGCAGCTCTTCAGTCTGCTTCTGAGCCAGTCTGTATGGGTGTTTGCGTAGAAGTGGAGAGCATAGACGCAGTTCTTGTCGGAAAGCCTGTTGCCGAGGACCTTGTCTATATCCTGTGACCAGGTGCCTGTGCCGCAGATGATGATAGCATTCTTGTCATACTGTCTGATCGCATTGACAACTGCCTGACAATAGGACTTGATGCCGCCGTTCCATGTTACGCCGCCGTTTGGCTCGTTGCAGATCTCATAGATGACGTTGTCATAGTTCTTATAGGTGTTTGCCATTTCCTTGAAGAAGGCAACTGCCTGGCTCTGATGAGTTCTGGGGTCGCCGTCACTGAGGATATGCCAGTCGATGATAGCATACATTCCGGCGCTCTTGGCGTTCTCAACGCCTGCCTTTACCCTTGCCTTGGCCTGAGCCGCATAGGTGGAGCCTGTGGTATAGCCGCCCCACTCAGCAGTATACATTGCTATTCTTATGGTGTTGCACTTCCAGTCATCGCGGAGGACTTTGAGTGAATTGTATGAAAGGATGTTCCTGAAATCCTCCCACATGATGCCGTGGGTGGACATTCCCTTGATCTTGAAGATCTGGCCGCTCTGGTTGACGATATTGGCGCCCTTTACAGAGAGCCTGCCGTTGGCTGCAACGGGAGTTGCCGCAGTCTTGGTCTTGACGGTCACGTTGTCCGAGAGGACGCTGCCGTGATCCTTCTTTGACCAGTCGGTCTGCCATGCCCTTACGCAGAAGGTGTAAGAGGTGTTGGCATTGAGGCCTGTTACGGTAACGCTGTTGGTGGTGGAATTTTTAAGACCCTTCCACTTGCCGTCAGCCTGCTTTACATATATCCTGTAGTATGAGCAGTTTACCTTGTTCCATGTGAACTTGATAGAGGTGGAGCCTGCCGTTGACTGGATATTAGTTACCTTTGCAGGGTTGGTCGCGGTCGTTCTTGCGGCGGAGAGAGGGCCGAAATAGTTCTTGCCGCCGACTGTTCTCCATGCTCTTACCTTGAGGTTGGTTATCCTTGCAGCAGGGAGATTTGATACGGTATAGCTGTTTGTGTTCGAGTAGATAGAGATAAGACGGGTATAAACGCCTTTTTTCTGCATGAACACCTGATAGCCCGTAGCGTTGCTGATCTTGTTCCAGGTGAGCTTCACCTTATCGGTGCCGAGAGTCTGCGATTTGAGGCCTGTTACCTTGGGCACACTGACGGTCGCTGCCTCGGCAGTGATAGAATTGATGACTGCATTATCACCGCTGCCGACCGGTACAGCAGCCGCAGCAGCCGTTACCGCAATTGCCGCGAGCACTACCGCCAGCGGTCTTTTAAGCTTTGATATAATACTCATGATCCCATTCCTTTCGTTTCATAACGATCGTATACTACTATTCTAACACATTGATCCCGATTTGTAAATAGGCTGAACGATTTTTTTCAGTACGATCTCCGGACAGACAGGACAGACTTTAAACACTCTGTCTCTTTGTCTGTCTCTGTATCGGGTTTTTTGGGTTTTAAAAAAAACCGATCGGTTTGTTTGGGTTTTGAAAAATACCGCGCGGTTAACATCGGTAATTATCCACTGTAACGATCATCTTGCCCCTGCGGAGATCAAACATTGTTTTTCGTGAATTTTTGCACGCATGTTTTTCGTGAATTTTTGCACGCACATCTTTACTTTTTTCTATATTTGTGTTATACTAATAGGAGTTGTGACCAAAGGAGGTTTTTATATGTCAGCTTCAACGCTTTTGTGGTATACTTCACCGGCTGATGACTGGAACAAGGCTCTGCCCCTCGGCAACGGCAGGATCGGAGCTATGGTGTTCTCTCAGCCGATCGGCGAACACATACAGTTCAATGAGGATTCGGTATGGTCCGGCGGACCGAGAGAGCGAAACAACAGGAGCGCTTATGAAAACCTCGAAAAGGTAAGAAAGCTGCTTTTTGATGAGAAGATCGAAGAGGCTCAGGCGATCGTTGACAGGAGCTTTTGCGGAACACCTGTCAATGAAAGACATTATATGCCCCTGTGCGATCTTGACATATATCACACGGATCACTCCGAGGCCGATTTTATCAGGCGCTCACTTGATCTGGAGACGGCTGTCTGCAATACGCAGTACAGGCTGGGAGGAACGCTTTTTGAAAGAGATGCTTTCATATCTGAGCCTGACAACGTCTTTGTGATGAGGATAAAGGCCGAGAAAAAGGGCTCGGTCAACCTTTCGATGACGCTTGGCGGCCGCGATGACTACTTTGACGACAACTCCCCTGTCGGACAGGACGACATTCTGTTCTACGGCGGGTGCGGTTCTGCGGACGGTATAAGCTTTGCGGCTTATCTTAAAGTGATACCGACCGGCGGAAGAGTTTATGCTGACGGAAGCTTCATCTTCTGCGAGGGGTGCGACGAGGTAATGCTGCTGCTGGGGGCTCAGACGAGCTTCAGGTTCGCAGATCATAAAGAGAAGGCTATGTATGACGTCACCCTCTGTGAGGGGAAGAGCTTTGACGAGCTCAAAAAGGCTCATACGGATGACTACCGCTCATATTTTGACAGGGCAGTTATTGAGCTGCCTGACAACAGCGAGGGAGCGTCTCAGCTGCCCACGAACGAAAGGCTTGAGCGGATAAAGCAGGGCGGCAAGGACAACAAGCTGATGGAGCTTTATTTCAACTTCGGGCGCTATCTGATGATCTCAGGCAGCCGCGAGGGCACTCTGCCGCTGAATCTTCAGGGAATATGGAACAAGGATATGTGGCCTGCCTGGGGCGGACGCTACACCGTGAACATCAACACGGAGATGAACTACTGGTGTGCGGAAAACTGCAACCTCTCAGAGCTGCACACGCCGCTGTTTGACCACATTGAACGAATGAGACCTAACGGCAGGCGCACCGCCGAGGTGATGTACCGCTGCAAGGGGTTTGTCTGCCACCACAATACTGATATCTGGGGCGATACGGCTCCGCAGGACATCTGGGGGCCGGCTACTCAGTGGCCGATGGGAGCTGCATGGCTCTGCCTGCACATATGGGAGCACTACCTGTTCACGCTTGACCGTGATTTTCTTGACGACAAGTTCGATACGCTGAAAGAGGCCTGCGAATTTTTCGTTGATTTTCTTATCCCGAACAAGCAGGGTCAGCTGGTCACCTGCCCGTCCGTGTCTCCTGAGAACACTTACCTCACAGAGAGCGGAACAAAGGGCTGCTTAGCGATAGGACCCTCTATGGACAGCCAGATAATCTACAGGCTGTTCACGGCGGTCATTGAGAGCTCATCTGTTCTCGACCGCGACAAGGACTTTGCGCAGAAGCTTATGGATATAAGAGACAGGCTGCCTCAGCCGGAGGTCGGAAAGTACGGCCAGATCAAGGAATGGGCTGTTGACTACGATGAGGTGGAGATTGGGCACAGGCACGTTTCACAGCTGTTTGCGCTGTATCCTGACGACGCCATTGACGTAAGAAAGGACAAGGAGCTTGCAGCTGCCGCAAGGGCTACTCTGGAAAGAAGGCTCTCTCACGGGGGCGGTCACACGGGCTGGTCAAGGGCATGGATAATAAACTTCTGGGCAAGACTGCTTGACGGAGAAAAGGTGTATGAAAACATCTGCGCTCTGCTCTCGGCTTCTACCTCGGAGAATATGTTCGATATGCACCCGCCCTTCCAGATAGACGGAAACTTCGGAGGAACAGCCGGCATCGCAGAGGCGCTTTTGCAGAGCCAGAACGGTGAGCTGAGGATACTGCCTGCCCTGCCCGATGAATGGGCAGAGGGCTCGTTCAAGGGGCTGCGTGCAAGAGGCGGCTTCACTGTTGACGCGAAGTGGAAGCACTCAAAGCTGACAGAGCTTGCCATTCACGCAGGAGCTGACGGAGAATGTAGCGTTGTGTGCAAGGGGCTGAAAATCAGCTGTGCAGGAAATGATGTGCCTGCCGAAACTGACGGCGAGTGCGTAAGGTTTGCGGTCAAGGCCGGAAGAGTATATCACTGCACATCAATATAGCGCGATAAATGATCTCAGAGGTGAAACTATTGAATTTTAAGGTTATTTTTCCTGCCGCGGTGCTGGCCGCTGCGCTGACATCCTGCGGCACGGAGATAAAAAAGCTCGATGACATCAGAAGACAGAGCGATGAGAGCTCTCAGGCGGTGACGACAACAGTTACCACACAGGCTCCGACTGACGAGAAGGAGCCTGAGCCCGTTGCCGTAAGCTTTGAGGAGGAGAAGATAACTCCCATCACTATACCATACACGGAGTATACTAAGACGATAGAGGCTGAGGTCGGGACTCTCGGAGGGAAGGCTGAGGTAAAGGACGAGCGCGAGGGCTACACGGGTGACGGCTATGTGAGCGGTATCACTGCGGCCGAGGACTGGACTGTGGTGTTTGAGATAGAGGACTCTCAGTACTATGATATTTCTATCACTACGGCTTCTCCGCTGCCTTGTGTAAACGGGCTCTCAGTGAACGGTGAGAGAATGATGCTGCTGACCTCTGACGGGTCTGACGAATTTGAGACGTTCACTGTGAAAAACAGGTACTTTGAGGCCGGAAAGCTGACGGTGAACCTTGAGGTTATCGACGCTTCCCTTGATATTGACAACATCACGCTCACTGCAAGCGCCGACGTATCGAAGATATCACAGACGCTGAAGGAGCCGGCACTCAGAAACGAAAATGCAGACGAGAACGCAAAGGCGCTTTATTCGTACCTTTGCGAGAACTACGGCAAGAGCGTGATACTCGGGCAGTATGACACTATCGGCACCACCGCCGAGACCGATATGATCTATCGGGTGACGGGCAAGTATCCTGCGATAAGGTTCGGCGACCTGATGCTGGCGACCGATGCTGACAGCATTCTTAATAACAGTGAGCTGGAAGCTGCTAAGAAGTGGTACAAGGACGGCGGCATCGTCGGGTATATGTGGCACTGGTCGGCTCCGGGCGAGGAGAACAGCTATTACTCTCAGGACACTGACTTTAATATAATGAATGCAAAGACTGCCGAAAAGACTGCGGAAAAGTCGATAGAGGAGCTTGAAAAGATGCGCGATGAGGGGAAGATCTCCGATGAATGTATCGCGCTGATAAAGGATATAGACACGGTGTCGGAGTCGCTGAAGGTGCTCAGGGACGAGGGCATACCGGTCATCTGGAGGCCTTTGCATGAAGCGAGCAACGGCACCTTCTGGTGGGGAAAGGACAAGGACAGCTATGTGTGGCTGTGGAAGGTGATGTACAAGAGAATGACGGTATATCACAAGCTGACGAACCTCATCTGGGTGTGGAGCGCACAGAACGCCGACTGGTATGTGGGAGACAGCCAGTGCGATATCATCTCGGCCGACGTTTACGACGACAACAAGCTGAGCGGTCAGGTGAGCGTTATGCTGTTTTTGCAGAGCATAAGCAGGACTAAGCCTGTGGCAATGAGCGAATGCGGAAGCTTCCCGGATATACAGAGCATCGCTAACGAGAAGGCATACTGGAGCTACATCGGGCACTGGGGCGCCAACTATCTGCTGACCGAGAACGCCGAGCTTTCGGAGGAGTTCAACACGGCTGACGAGCTTATCAGGATGTATAATAACAACCTCACGATCACCCGTGACAAGCTGCCCGATCTCAAAGGTAAGGCTGCGGAGATAGTAGAACAAGCAGTAAAGAGCGATGACAGCTCAGCCGCGGAAAGCAAGGCTGCGTCAGAATAATGCTTGACATAATTATTTATGTATGATATACTAAGTTATAACTTAAATTTAAACAATGGAGTGAATGATATGCTGAATGTTCAGGTAGGCGAGATCGTTAAGGACGCCCACGGAAAAACATACAAGATCATAGAGGTACACGAGCACAATATTCTTATACTCGAAGAGGGCAAGGAGTATTGGGAGCGTATTTGCATGGGCAATTTCGATTTCAACGCGTATTTCAAGGAAATGTCCGAGGAAATGCCTGGCGGCGGCGAGGCCGTTGACGAGGACGAGGAAGACGAAGAAGACTACTGATCACAATGCCGCTCAGCTTTCTGGGCGGCATTAATTTTAACCGCTATGAATGACTTTTTAAGAGAAAATGCTTTAAGCTTTGATGATGAGAGCATAACGGTGCATGACCTTAAAAGCAATAAAGGGAAAACAGAGCTTTTGCTGAGCATCGTAAAGGCTGACAGAAAGAAAAAGAGGTGAGAAAATGCGCAAGCGTATCTTCGAGATAATGGAGATAAACAACAAGGACGACCTGCCCAGCACCGTGTTCGACATCGGGCTGGCGGTGACAATAATTCTTAATATCGTTGCGATGTTCTGTGAGACGTTCTCATCTCTTCGGGCGATAAAGCCCGTTTTCACGGCCATAGAGAACATAACGGTCATCATATTCATAATCGAGTATGTGCTGAGGATAATCACTGCTGACTATCTGTTCCCCGATAAGAGCAAGGGTAAGGCAGTGCTCTGCTTTCTGATATCGTTTGACGGCATCATCGAGCTTCTGACTATACTGCCGTTTTTCTATCTTTCGGGGTTCATCGTGTTCAGAATGCTCAGAGTTGTGAGGATATTCCACCTGTTCAGGATAAACTCTCAGAGCGATTCGTTCAACGTTATCAAAAGCGTTCTGCTTGAAAAGAAAAACCAGATAATATCTTCTGTGTTTATAATCGCGATACTTTTGCTGGCGTCCTCACTCGGTATTTACAGTGCTGAGCACAACGCTCAGCCCGAGGCCTTTAAAAATGCGTTCTCGGGGATATGGTGGAGCGTATCTGCGATGCTTACGGTGGGGTACGGCGACATCTACCCCATAACGGTGGCAGGACGTATAATGGCGATAATCATAGCTTTTCTGGGTGTGGGTGCTGTGGCTATACCGACAGGTATCATAAGTGCAGGATTTGTTGAGTACTACACAAAGGAGCAGAATTCCGACAAAAAGCTCCATGACATTGAAAAGGTCGGCGAGGTACTGGTAACTGATGAGAGCTCACTCTCGGGAAAGACTGTCTCGGAGATAAAAAAAGAGCACGGCTCAAACATTTATCTTATTCTCAGAAGTGACCTCACCCTGATAGCGACAGACAGCACTACCGTTCAAACAGGTGATATTCTTATTGTAGATTCCGAAAAAGTAGTAAAAAAGAGGAAAAGAAAATAATAACTGCCCGAGAGTTTTATCACCCTCGGGCATTAGTTTTTGTTGTTAAATTATACTCTTACGTTAGGCTGCTGCGGCTGCTGCACGGGCTGAGGCATTACGCCTATCGGTCTGCCCTGCTTGGCTGCATTTGAATAACGCACTGCCTGCTTCAGGCCTGCGGATACGAGAGTGAGCGTTACGATAACAATGATAACGCAGCAAACTATCTGAGAAAGATAGATCTCTGAACCGAACTCGATGCCTGCGTCCCAGAGTGCGTGGAGAGCCACGCATATCATATAGAAGCCTATGAATTTTCCGTTCCATAGCAGGCTCATTGAGAATGGTCGGTTATCGCCCTTTGCTATCATAAGGCCTGCGCCCTCGACAGCTGCCCACAGAACGTGACCTCCGACTGCAAGGAAGGCTCTCAGCCAGAGCACCTTCATCATCGCATCAAAGCCGCCTGCGAGAAGGTTGTTGAAAATGTAGCCCGCAGTCTCAAACACTGCAAAGCCTGCGCCTACACAGGCGCCTATCACAAGGCCGTTCAGAATATATCTGTCCTGCCGCTTGTTCAGGTAATATGCCACGATGATCGCCTTCGCGGTCTCCTCGATAAAGCCTATAAGTATCGCATACCCCAGCTGTTCAAGGTTTGCCTTTTCGGTCAGCGCAAAGCCTATCAGAGCACAGATAAGGCTCATTACGCCTCCCGTGAAGAAGACGGATACGCAGTCGACTATGCTGATATTTCTCGGAACATTGAGCTCCCACATAAGCACCATTACAGGGAACGGCACAAGCAGCGCACCCACGAACATAAGTCCCGGGAAGCCGTTGGAATTCTCAAACTGATAAATGATAAGGTAAAGGCCGAGCAAGGTGAGCGCCAGTATTATGAACACTCTGCTGAAAAGCCACGGCTTCGGCCAGTCAGTTACCATATTCTCCTCACGCGGTGTTGTGTTCTTTGTTCCGCAGATGACAAGCTCATCTCTCTCATCACGGCTGTGGTTTTTAAACACCTCCGAGAACAGGTCGCCGAACTTTATCTCTGCCTGACCCTCTTCACCCGTCATACTGTAGATAGCACCGATCAGACCGCCCTGCTTCTGCTGCGGCTGTGCATACTGATAGCCCTGCGCCATATTCGGCTGAGCCGTCTGCCCCGCAGGTGTGCCGCACTTAGGGCAGAACGCTGCATTCGGCAAAAGCTGACTTCCGCACGAAGCGCAGAAGCTGCCTGCTGCTGCCTGCTGCTGTGGCTGCTGCTCTATCTTCTGTCCGCAGAAACGGCAAAAGCCGGCGCCGTCCATCAGCTGCTGTCCGCAATTCGGACAATTGATTGCCATATCTATACCTCCCATATTAAGTTTTTGAAACGCAACTTATTAATATCGCACTATCATTTTATCATAGCTCTTCAAAAATGTCAATACATAAGCCAAAGTATTAACAATATTTGTGCAATTATCACATATATTGTATATTATTTTCTATCTGTAAAATAAAGGTAAAAAAAGACCCCGCCGGAATAACCGACGAGGTCCTTATCATATCAAACCAACTGGATTATCGCCATCTCAGCGGCGTCTCCCCTTCTGGGGCCGATCCTTACGATCTTGGTATATCCGCCGTTTCTGCCCTCATATGAAGGTGCGATATCGTCAAAAAGCTTCTTAGCTACAGACTCCTTAGTTACATAGGAGAAGACCTGTCTCTTGGAATGGAGGTCTCCTGCCTTGCCGAGAGTTATCATCTTCTCGGTCATAGCAGCAACTTCCTTAGCTCTTGTTACAGTTGTTTCAATCTTACCGTTCTCGAGAAGATAAGTTACCATTGCTCTGAGCATTGCTTTTCTCTGGTCACTTGTTCTTCCCAGCTTTCTTGTGCCTGGCATAGATTTTCACTCCTTATTACTATTAATTTTGATCTCCGCATCTCAGGCGAGCATCAGTTATCCTCTTCGGAATTGAGCTCATAGCCGAGTGAATGAAGCTTCTCCCTGACCTCGTCGAACGACTTCTTGCCAAGGTTTCTTACCTTCATCATCTCTTCTGCGGACTTCTCGATCAGATCATTGACCGTATTTATTCCTGCACGCTTCAGGCAGTTGAACGAACGCACGGATAAGTCAAGTTCCTCAATGGTCATCTCCAGGATCTTTTCTTTACCCTTTTCGTCTTTTTCAACCAT
>CACXFU010000118.1 GCA_902767035.1 uncultured Ruminococcus sp. | reverse complement strand
AGGCCGCAGTCAAGGCAAGGGACAAGCCTTCGTATGATCTGGACGAGTTCGAGGAGTTTGCTAAGGGTTTTGTGCTGAGGACTGGGAGTGATACGCCCGTAGGCGAAAAACCTGAGGGCAGCAGCTGACCACAGCTGCTCTGAATGTTCCCTCACTCGCCTTCAAAACCAATGAAAATCAGCGGGAACAAAAGTTATAGTCCACGCTCACTATGGCGTGCGCCCAGCCGCGCGGCGAGCGCCGGCGAGCGCCGAGCACTTTACTTTTTTGTCCGGATATGCTATAATATATAAAATACGTTTGATCGGAGGAAAGTATATGGACGAGAATAAGGAAAAGCTGAATGATCTGCCTGAGGAGCAGCCTGAGCCCGAAAAGCCTGCTGCGTCTTCGGCATCGTGGGATAAGAGGTTCATAATCGGCGGCTTTGCCATTATGTGCGCTGTTATCATCGTGCTGGCTGTGCTGCTTATTATTTCAAATGTCAGAAGTGATAATGCCAAAAAGCAGTCGACCTCCAGCGCCGTTTCTTCATCGGCTGCCGAGAAAAAAGAGTCATCTTCCGTAAAGGAAAAGGACAGCAGCTCCGAAGAAGAGGGGGAAGAAGACGAAAGCTCCGAGGCAGAGGAATCAGAAGCTGAGGACGAAAGCTCAGAGGACGAGGACGACACCGCGACCGGCATCATTATCACCTACTCAGGCAACAACACCTGGGAGGATGGCGGCAAAACTATGACAGGTATGGATATCGGTATCCTCAACAAGAGCGATGACGCCATAAGCGGCTGGAAGCTTGAGCTTGAAATCGATGAGCTCAAATCCTGCGACGGCTGGAACGGCACCTTTAAGGTCAGCGGCAACACGCTCACTATCACCAATGCTGACTATAACGGCGATATTGCAAAGGGCGCAACTGTCACCTGCGGCTGCAATATCGGCACGGGCAAGGCTTTGAACGTAAAGTCTGCAAAGCTTAACGGCATTGAGTGTACTGTCAAAAAGGGCAGCGTATCTCAGAACCAGCAGAACAACAATAACAACAATAACCAGAACAACAACCAGGGCTCGGGCAAGTCTACCAAGGAGCTTATAAAGCGCTCCTCCAAGGCTAAGCAGGGCGATGACTGGCTCCACACTGATGGCAGCCGAATTCTTGATAAGGACAACAAAGAAGTCTGGATAACAGGTGTGAACTGGTTTGGTTATAACACGGGAACGAACATTTTTGACGGCCTGTGGAACAGTGAGCTCGTATCTTCTGTTGAGGCGATAGCTGACCACGGCTTCAACCTTATCCGTGTGCCGATCTCTGCTGAGCTTATAAACGACTGGGCAGCAGGAGACTATCCTCAGGCCAATTACAATAATGCCTACAACCCTGACCTCAACCAGATGAACAGCCTTGAGATATTTGACTATTTCCTCAAGCTTGCAGAGGAGAACGGTATGAAGGTAATGCCTGACATACACTCCGCTGAGACTGATGCGGCGGGGCATAACGCTAACCTCTGGTGCACTGACAGGATAACGGTGAATGAATACTATTCAGCGCTTGAATGGATGGCTGACAGGTATAAGGACAATGACACTATCATAGCGTTTGACCTTAAAAACGAGCCTCACGGAAAGCCCAACGAGGGTGACAAGGCAGCAATATGGAACGATTCAAAGGCTGCAAACAACTGGAAGTACGTTGCTGAGACAGCAGCCAAAAAAGTGCTTGCAAAGAACCCGAACGTTCTCATTATGGTAGAGGGTATAGAGATATATCCAAAGAGCATTAAGAAAAACAGCGATTATTCATCGACAAACAATGATGACTACTACTTCAACTGGTGGGGCGGCAACCTCAGGGGCGTAAACGATTATCCGATAGATCTCGGAAAGTATCAGGATAAGCTTGTTTATTCGCCGCATGACTACGGCCCGACAGTTTATCAGCAGCCATGGTTTGAGGGCAATTACACCTTTGACAGCCTGAAAAAGGACTGCTGGAACGACAACTGGCTCTTTATCAAGAACAAGGACATAGCACCTCTTCTGATAGGTGAGTGGGGCGGCTTTATGACTGAGCCGAACATCACCTGGATGACCTATATGAGAAAGCTCATCAAGGACAATCACCTTAACCACACATTCTGGTGCTTCAACGCAAATTCCGGCGACACCGGCGGACTTGTGCTCGATGACTTCACTACATGGGACGAAGAGAAGTATGATTTTGTGAAGGAAGTTCTCTGGCAGGAGAGCGGAAAGTTCGTAGGCCTTGACCACGAGATACCCCTCGGCGATAAAGGTATAACGCTCAAAAAGGCTAAGGGTCTGTAAAAAAACAAACTGCGATGTGTTTTGAATGCATCGCAGTTTTTGTTTAAAACCCAAGTATTTTCATAAGCCCCGTCCTGCATGGTAAAGCCGATTCGACACCGACAGCCGAATCCTCAAAGATCAGACACTCATCGGGCGCGGCAGAGAAGTACTTCATTGCATACAGATAACCATCGGGCGAGGGCTTCGGCGCACTGACAGTCTCCTGCGTTACCAGCAGGTCAAAAAGGTCTTCATACCCGAAATATGAAAGTATATCATCAGCGTTCGCCCTTGAGCTTGTCGTAACTATCGCAAGCTTTGTACCGTCTGCTTTCATAAGCTTTGCAATGTGAAGAAGCTTCTCGTTAGGTTTTATTATTGGGAGATGATCGTTATACAGTTTTATTTTCAGGTCGTGAACTTCTTTTATCCTGTCTTCACTCACTCCGAGATCAGGCAGAAATGATCTGTAGTTACGGCTGTAGCACTTAGTCAGGAAAAAGTCCTTGTCTATCTTATGTCCGCAGACTTTCTCAATAGCGTCATAGTACGAATAAAAGTTCGACATTGAGGTATCAAACAAAGTGCCGTCAAGATCGAACATTGCAAGCTTTATCATCATTTTATCACCCATAAAAAAGGCATCCGGAGAGAGTATCTTCAGATGCCGTTTGTTTTTTATACACCCCACGCCGTAGAGTCGTAAGCCGTAGCGCTGAATGCCTTGAAGGCCTTGTCAGGATCGGGACACGGATCAGGATACTGTCCGAGCATATTGTTCGTCCTGCTCTGTGACCACTGTGCAAAGCTGAGATTTCCGTTGCTGCCGAAGACATATGAGCAATAGCCGGCATTGCCGCCGTTTTGCTTGAAAGCATCGTAAACTGCCTTTGCAAGCTGCTGCTGGTAGCCTGACAGTGATGAGACCATCGTCTGATCTATCTTGACGCCGACACCTGATGCAAGTGAATCGGTCGCATCAAGACTTCCGCCGTCTGACATTATCACAGCTGCCTCTGAAGTGACAGTGTTGAAAACAAGCTTTGCATTGGCGTTTGCCTGCTTTAACCTCGACTTCTTGACGTAGTTCATCATTGTCGGGATAAGTATCGCCGCAAGTATTCCGATAATGGCAACTACTACCACAAGCTCAACAAGAGTAAAGCCTCTGCGCTGAAACTTCTTCATAATATCCCTCCTGCGTATAATTTCCCCAAGCAGATAACATACATCATTATATAGAATAACACATTTTTACAGGTTTGTCAATAGCTTAAACGATTAAATATACGCTTTTACGAACTTTTCTAAGGTTCAGCAATAAGTCCGACAGGGCAGTGGTCGCTGCCGGGTACATCAGCATAGATGACGCAGTCACTGATCTTTTCCATAAAACGCTGTGAAACGATGAAGTAGTCGATACGCCAGCCTACATTCTTAGCGCGGGCATTGAACCTGTATGACCACCAGGTATAGGCGTCGGTCTTGTCGGGGTAGAGGGTCCTGTAGGCATCAGAGAAGCCGCTTGCGAGAAGCTCTGTCATCTTGCCGCGCTCCTGATCGGAGAAGCCGGGGTTGCCGACATTTGTTTTCGGGTTCTTAAGGTCTATCTCATTGTGGGCAACGTTAAGGTCACCGCAGTAGACAACAGGCTTTGTTTTGTCAAGCTTTATGAGGTAGGCTCTCATAGCGTCCTCAAATTCCATACGGTAGTCTATTCTTTTGAGCTCATTCTGAGCGTTCGGCGTATAGCAGCACACAAAGAAGAAGTTGTCATACTCACAGGTGATGACCCTGCCTTCGTCGGTGTGCTCGCCGTCAAGGCCGAAGGTGACGTTTAAGGGCTCAGTCTTAGTGAAGACTGCCGTGCCTGAATAGCCGGCTCGTTCGGCGCTGTTGAAGTATTTTATGTAGCCCTCCGGCGCAAAGTCGGCCTGATCGGGCTTCATTTTTGTTTCCTGAATGCAGAAGATGTCTGCGTCCTCACTGTAGAAAAAGTCCTCAAACCCTTTTTTAAGGCAGGCTCTGAAGCCGTTTACGTTCCAGGTTATAAATTTCATAGTGTCCTCCGATCTACTTATATAGTAAAATGCTGCCCTGTTCACGGTATGCTTTGACGAGCACCCTCGCTGAGAGCAGAAGTATCAACGCCTGAATGACGCAGGCAGCTATCACAGAATAAAAAACTGTATCAAGAAGCTCCTCATAAGACTGTTCAAGAAGAAAAAGCCTATGGGCTTCGTTATCGGGCGCAAGGTCAAGGATCTTTATCCTCATCTGTGCGTCAACGTGGGCTTTATCGAAAAAGGGCTTTGAACGCTCATAGAGAAAGATAAAGTCGGCGCAGATAACGGCAGCGGCGATTATTATAAAGTTTCTGAAAAATGAGATATCGCGGCTGACGGTGAGAGTGTATTCTCTGGCCTTGAAATAGCGTGTGAAGAGCCTGCCCAGCAGAACCGCTGCCAGCGGATAGATAACAGCTGCCGCGAAGATGACCGTGAGAATGCTGCTCCGGGCAGTCTTTTCGGTGTCTATCTTGAAATGCTCATATGTGAACTGAATGAAAATATCAAGTATGACTATCTCTGCGGCGCCGCTTATAAGCATAGCGCCTGAAAACTTTCTGCCAAACCCCGACATAATACCACCACCGTTCGATATAGTTTGATTATAGCATAATAATCAGGAAATGTAAAGCGCGTGCGCAAAAATTCGATCGATCTCGTTTTTATGTGGGACGGCCGGTAGCTACGGGAATAACAAGAAAGAGCGTTCCTGCGAAAGGAGCGCTCTTTTTATATTCGTATCAGATCACGACCATTCCCCGTCAAGAAAATCTATCCTGCCGTAGACGAAGTTGATTATCTCGTAGACCTTATCTATCTTCCACTCGTCCTCGCCGAGGTCGTCTTTAAGGACGGAGACGTCATCAAGCACCTTTTTGCAGGCGTTTTTCAGAGCATCGCTCTCTTTGAGCGCTGCCCATTTTTCCTTGACCGTTTCCTTGAACCAGTCTGCCTTCATAGCTGTGATGAACCACGGGTTTGACCTGTCCTGGCTGCCGACCTCCGGCTGGAAAGTGGCTGCGTAGTAGCCGCCCGAGGGTGAGCCCTCATACGACCAGTTGAAGTCCCACGGTGCTAAGAACGTAAGCTTCGGGTAAATGCTGTCCTCTGACATATCAAACGCCATATAGAAGCTGCCCTCGCCGACATCATAGTTGTGCACAAGCTCTTCAAGTATCAGCATATTTGCAAGAGACTCGGTATCTATCACGGCCTCTACAGCCTCCTGCGGCGACATATCATCGGCGTCAACTACCTCATAGGTGCTGTCAAACTTCATAGCCTTGTCGTTTATGCAGGCCTCATAAAGTATCTTGAAAGCGCCTGTTGTGTACTTCTCGGCAAAATCAAGCTGACCCTTTACATTCAGATCGCTTTTAAGAGTATACTCGGCACTCACGAACTGTCTCTTTTCACCGGAGATATCCTCGATCTCTGCCTGCTCATAATCATAGGAGAAGTACGGGTGGTCATCGCCGGGGTAGTTATCTATCTCAAGAAGATAGCCGATCTTATAATCGGTGTTCTCAGCGTCTGGCTCGTTGACTGATACTCTGTCCTTAGCTGCCTGGTTCTGCTCGCACAGAACATAAATGCCTTTATAATCACCGTTTATATAAAGGTTTACGTACTTGCAGTCAGTGCAGTAATACTTGCCGTCAAAGATAGCTTTAGCGAGATTGAGCGCCGTGTAATCAGTGCCGAGGTTCCAGTATGAGCGCAGCAGCACCCAGCTTTTATACTCGTTCCCGTTATGGAGCCCGAGCATATTGTGCTTTTCAGCAAACTTTATCCTGTAGGGCTTTTCGTCTCCCTGATCTGCCGAGGAATTGCCTCTTACCTTGACGCCGCCCTCAGCTGAGAGCTCATACTGTGCGTCGCAGTTGAAAACGTCTATCACCGCTGCTAAGTACTGATCCTTTGAGAGTACTTCCTCACCGCCCTCAGTGGTGATATTTATGCAGGGCTCTGTCTTTTTTGAGGAGATATCCTCGTTGCGCTCTGTGATATCAGCCTTGCAGCTCTCATACTCGCTCTTTACATTTGTAAGGTCTGGCAGAGGGGTCTCGGGCTGATGAAGCTCGGTCTGGTCGGGTTCAAATTCAGGCTCATGAACTTCCTGCGAGGAGCTGTCTGCCAGTGAGGACGAGCTGCTGTTTTTATCGGCGCAGCCTGTCATAGCACCTGCTGCTAGAAGAGCTGCCGCCAGAATGATATAAATCTTTTTCATTATGTTACCGCCTTTCAGAATTGTTTGTCTATCCATGATGTTATCTTGCTTATGTTGTCTTCGCGCTTTTCAAGAAAGTCTTTTATGCACTGAACTGACGCATAGCCGCCGTTTATAGCGTTGTCGGTGTCGCCTGCATCGGGGTAGCGCTCAAAGAACTGATCGAAAAGGGGAGAGTATTCAGCTGTATAGGAATCAAGGACCGCAAGTGCGTTCTCCTTTTCATAAATGCCTGAGGACAGCCCTTCGAGCTTTTCACAATAGTCCTGTCTGAAGCTCTCGTTCGTCATAAGGTACGCAAAGCAGAGCACTGCCGGATTGTTGGTGCTCTTATCGAGCAGACCCTTTGGCTTGTAGTTATCCTCCTTGACGGTGTTGGTGCGCGCATCGCCCGAACCGCTCACGCCGCCGAATTCCATATCGTAGAACATAAATCTCCAGCGCCCGTCAGCATATGGGCTTGAGCTGTTGACCGAGGCCGTTTTCCACATAGACCAGTTTTTGCCCGGCCAGTCCCACTTGTTGTTTATCCACACCTCGGCGAGGAAATAATCTCTCACGCTGTCGGGGTCAACGAGCTTTACAAATTCGTCGTAGTCCTCCTGAGCTTCAAGCGACTTATGGGACTTGAAAAATGAGTTCAGCTCATTAAAGAAATAGCTCTCGCTTTTCTCTCCCTCAGGCAGGTTTCCCTCATCAAGCTTATAGCCAAGCCGATAGGTCTCGGCATCGCCCTTGTAGACTACCACATCATCCTTGTTCACACCGTGGTGCTCTTCAAAATAGTCGTCGGAATAGTCCTCCTCGAGCACATAGAGCCCCCAGTATTCACCGTTGAGATATACGACGCAGGGTCTTGATGCTTTTGTCTCACAGGCAAGAGAGGCCGAAAGCTCCTGCCAGTAGATATCATTGAATTTGCAGGTAAAGGCGCAGTTTCCGCCGGCTCTGAGCTCCAGCGTCTTGAACTTGTCTATAGTGCCGCCGCTGTCGCTTTTAAGCTCATCTCCGAACACTGCATATCTGAAGTTTTTCTTGCCGTAATCCTTTCTCGCGTAGAGCCTGAACCCCTTCTGCCAGTCAGACCTTGAATAGTTTCCCTGTATCCTTATGCCGCAGGTCTGTGAAAAGGCGGTCTCGGCACCGTCTGCTCCGAATTCGAGGAAGTCAACGTTACACTGTCTCTCCCAGTCTCTTCCGCGCTGATTATAGTTTGCGGGAAGTCTTCTGGCAGTGTCTTCGTCGGTATCCTCACCGCGTTCCAGGTGCTCTTCAAGGGCTTTGTCAAAGATGTCTCCCTTGACATAGATGCCCTTGTCACTGCTGAAAAGGTCGTCATAGTTCATAGTTATGCTGATAACGGCGAGGTCAGTGCCCATTGCGTCACAGCTGGCTTTAATGCCGGGGATATGCTCTTCGGCAGAGCCTATAAAATAGGTTCTGGAACAGGTCTCTGTGAAGGTGCCGTCGCTGTTCTGAACGGCTGCGTTTATGACGGTGCATTTGTCTACCTTGTCATCGGCAGGGGCTGAGACGGTAGAGGTAAACTCCTTGTTCCTTCTGCTGTATTTAACAAAGTTTCCCGAGATAAGCTCGGGCGGCACGGCAGACACAACGTTCGGTTCATTTTTTCTGTCGGTTATCTCAATTGCGCTTTCATATTTTATACTGCTGTCGCTTACAGCCGGATCGCTGCCGTCGGTGGTGTAGTAGATGTCACCGCCTACTTCGGCAGAGAGCTCAAGAGAGAACTCTTCAGCATAAATGCCGCTGTCCTTTGAAAACGTGACAGGCTGCTCCTCCTGCTCGGAGGCGTCGTTCTTTCCGCCGGCCGCCGCCTGAGAGCTGCTCTGTGAGCTTTCCTTCTTTGCACACGAGCCAAAGCAGGAAACGGCGAGCGCTAAACTAAGAAGCGCACAAATTATCCTTTTAGTCAAATTATCAGATCCCTTCGGTATTCGCGTTGGATACTAGAATAATAACACATTTCAAGGTTTTTTGCAATAACATTTTATTATAATCTGTTTACATATCCTATTATCTGAGGACAAAAAATGGTACCGCCCATTTCGGGGGCGATACCAATGATGTTTTTTATTCGTTTATCCCTGCTATCCACTGTTTAAGGTCTTCGCTCTTATCCGAAGGCTTTACAAGCTTCTGAGAGATTATCGCATATTCACCTCTGAGGTAAGGCGCAAGCTTTTCGGCAGTCTTTTTAAGGTCGCTGCCGCCCGATGTTGCGAACAGAACGATCTTCTTGCCCGTCCAGTCATAATCCTTAACAAACGTGTTTATAATGTTCGGTGCACCGTAATACCAGATAGGAAAGCCTATATAGATAACGTCATACTCGTCAAAGTTCTCGACCTTTCCGGTAATGGGAACGTCTTTTTTGCCTATCTTTTCTTTGTTGCAGCGAGAGAGCGGGTTTTTCCAGTTGATATCGGAAGCTGTGTAGGGAACTTCGGGCTGTATCTCAAAAACATCAGCGCCTGCGATCTTTGCGACTGCCTCACCTACCTTGGCCGTATGGCCTTCCGCGGAAAAATATGCTACAAGTGTCTTGCTCATAATAGTACCTCCTTTGAGCTTTGAACTGTGCCTGCCGTCTGTTTATCAGAGCTTTACCGTCCTCGGAGGCTCTGTGAATGAGCTGAATACAGCAGTTGCGTCTTTGAAATAAAGCACCTGAGTGTTGTCGTCCTCAGCTGAATACATACCTTTAAGGTCGGGATAATTATCAAGCATATGAGCCTTTGCTTCGACCCTGTCATCATTAGCGAGCTCACCCGATACCCTGAGCCATACGCCGTCCTTGAAAGCGCATATCTCAGCCTTCGGGTTTGCGGCCAGCTGCTTTGAAACGTCCTTGGCCTTACCTGTCTGGATATAAAGCTTATCCTCGAATATCTCTACGGTGCCGAAAGGACGCACTCTTGGCTGATCGCCTTCAACTGTAGCGAGGTAATATGTGCCTGCTGCCTTTAAAAAATCATAAACTTCTTTCATAACAAAACCTCCTGAAAGTTTATTGAGATCGCTCTCAGAAACAGTATAGCATATATTCTTTTAATTGTAAAGACTTAGAGAGACCTTAATTATATACGACTAACTGTTTGTGATTTAAAGCTCTTGAAGAACGTTCAGAATATATTAACAGAGTGGTCTTTGGTTGCTGTTGACAAAATAATACTTGAATGGTATAATATTCACATTGGAGGCGATAAGAATGCTCGAACTGAAAAATATAGTTTTCGGAGCAGATGACGGAGTAAAGTCCGTTGAGATAATCAGGAATATAAGTCTGAATATCCCCGATAATAGATTCATTGTTATTACCGGCCCTAACGGCGGCGGAAAGTCTACCCTTGCAAAGCTGATAGCAGGTATCGAAAAGCCTGTCAGCGGCAGACTGATCTTTGACGGTCAGGATATCACCGATATGAGCATAACTGACAGAGCGCGTGCAGGTATCGGTTTTGCTTTTCAGCAGCCTGTGAAGTTCAAGGGGCTTACGGTCTATGATCTTCTTCGCATTGCGGCAGGAAAGAGCCTTTCGGTATCAGATGCCTGTCAGTATCTTTCTGAGGTAGGTCTGTGCGCTAAGGATTATATCAAAAGAGAGGTAAATGCGTCACTTTCAGGCGGTGAGCTCAAAAGGATAGAGATAGCTACCGTTCTTGCGAGAAACGTAAAGCTTGCCGTGTTTGATGAGCCTGAGGCCGGCATCGATCTGTGGAGCTTTAATAATCTTATCAGGATATTTGAGAATATGCGCGCATCTGACGTTAACAGAACGGTGATAGTTATTTCTCATCAGGAGCGTATACTTAACATTGCCGATGAGATAATAGTTCTCTCTGACGGCAAGGTTACGAAGCAGGGCTCGAAGGGAGAGATCCTGCCTGAGATAATCGGCAGCAAGTATGCACAGGACGTCTGTCCGAAGATAGCGGAAGGGGGAGAGCTCAATGGCTAAGATGGATGCAGTCCAGCTGCAGCTTTTAAAAGAGGTCGCTGATCTTCACGGTGTGCCTGAGGGCGCTTATAACCTGCGTGCTAACGGAAAGTCTGTTGACAGAAACTCTACCGCCAATATCGAGATAGTTTCAAAGACTGAGGTAAGCGGTATCGATATAAAGATCAAGGACGCAACGGTGAATGAGAGCGTTCACATACCTGTCGTTATGAGCGAGAGCGGTCTCAAGGAGACGGTATACAATGATTTTTATGTTGGTGAGAACTGTGATGTTCTCATCGTTGCAGGCTGCGGCATTGATAACTGCGGCACTCAGGATTCAGAGCATGACGGTATACACCGCTTCTTTATCGGAAAGAACTCAAAGGTCCGCTATGTTGAGAAGCACTACGGCTCTGGAGACGGCACGGGCAAGCGCATACTTGACCCTGTGACAGAGGTCTACATGGAGGAGGGAAGCTCCATGGAGATGGAAATGGTACAGATAAAGGGCGTTGATTCCACCAACAGGACTACCGTTGCGGAGCTTAAAGAGAACGCAAAGCTTGTCGTTCACGAAAGGCTCATGACCCACGGAGAGCAGCAGGCTGTGAGTGCCTATAAGGTGTCATTGAACGGTGACGGTTCAAGCGCTGATGTTGTATCAAGGTCAGTTGCGAGAGACAAGAGCTATCAGAAGCTTGACCTTTGTGTGCTCGGTAATGCTGCCTGCAGCGGCCATACCGAGTGTGACTCTATCATTATGGACAGCGGCCGCATACTGGCTGTGCCGGCGCTTGAAGCAAACAGCGTTGAGGCCTCACTTGTGCACGAGGCTGCCATAGGAAAGATAGCAGGAGAGCAGATCACAAAGCTTATGACGCTTGGTCTCACCGAGGCCGAGGCCGAAGAGCAGAT
Source organism: uncultured Ruminococcus sp. (assembly GCA_902767035.1). GTDB lineage: Bacteria > Bacillota > Clostridia > Oscillospirales > Ruminococcaceae > Hominimerdicola. The sequence goes on along the minus strand of CACXFU010000118.1, from coordinate 61 downwards.
AATCAACGGCTTCCTTAAATAACGACAAATTAAGACCGCATCGGCAAAACGTCGGTGCGGT
>CACXFU010000117.1 GCA_902767035.1 uncultured Ruminococcus sp. | reverse complement strand
TTTTCTCAAGGTTCGCGCAGCGTTACCGTTTTATAGTACGGAACAAAGCTTTCACCCTCCCCTCCGGGGAGGGCAAACGGTTTAATAGCACCTAACTACTGAGAGCGGGGCGGGGGCGGCGGTGCAGGGGCTAGCCCCTGCCGGGGAGGGCAAACGGTTTAGTAGCTCCTAACTACTGAGAGAGGGGAGGGGGCGACGGTGCAGGGGCTAGCCTCTGCCGGGGAGGGCAAACGGTTTAATAGCACCTAACTACTGAGAGAGGGGAGGGGGCGTCCGCCCCGTGCGGGCTAGCACGCGGTGCAGGGGCTAGCCCCTGCCAAATGAGTGCTTTACTGCTCTTTTTAAATGTTCCAGCTCTTGCTGCTGGCGGCTGGTGGTGGCGCCTGCCGATGCTGATATGACCGCGTTTTTGGCGGCTTCCAGCCTGCCCGTTCTCAGAAAGCACAGCGCAAGATACAGGTCGCAGTCGCACCTGAGCTCCTTGTCGCTGACCATTCTTGCCTCGATGAGCAGCCGCTCTGCCTTGTCATATTCGCCGACAGCATAATACACCATCGCGACCGTATGCCTTATATGCTGGGTGCCGCCCCTTGCGAGGGCACGCTTGAAATAATGTCCGCAGAGAAGATAGGTCTCGACGGCACGCCTGCGCTCTCCCTGCACGAGAAGGCAGTATATCAGCATATTGAAATACTCCTCTTCCTCTGTGGGAGTGAGGGCTGAAAAGTCGATGGCGTCAAGCTCTGCACAGCATTTTTCAAACGCCGAGCAGCTCAGCATTGCAGACGCTTTGAGCAGCTTTTTATACTCATCATCGCCGCCGAGCCTTTCAAGCTCACGGTCAAGCTCCTCTTCGGAAGCTTCATCAGCACCGCTTTCACGGCAGTGTTCAAGTGCCGTTTTAAATCTCCTTATCCGCCTTATCGAACGCACGCTAACTATCATAACGCCCAGCGCGGAAGCTATCAGCATCCACGGCAGCAGCCTTATGAACACGATCGAGCACGTTCTGATACCGTAGCGGCAGCCCGTACAGATCCAGTATATGCACATACCGATATAGCTGAGCGTAAGCGCCGCTATCGGTACGGCAAAAATGATTCGTATGATCCTGAAAGTTTTCATAAATCTGAGAACATCATTGCATATCGGTGTTCCTATTCTTTAGGAGCTTCTGTCTCTTTCTTTCGTGGCGGTCCATAACTATCTTCTCGCACAGATCGACGATCTTCTTCATAAACGGCTTGAATACGTAGAAAAACTCTCCTGCATAGGTAACGACCTCGCCGTTGAAGCCCTTTTTGAACTTGTACACGCCGTAGTTCGGGTTGGTCTCGTCATTATAGAACGGTATGCCCTGAAAATCATAGATATCGCTGTTGCCCTCAAGAGCCCAGTTTATCATAGTCCACTGCATAAGATAGTTCGGGTAAAGGTTCCTGTGGTGGTTTGCAGATGCGCCGTAGACATAGCAGGTCTTGCCGGCATACTGTGTCGTCACTGCTCCCGAAAGAGGTATCTTCTTGCCGTCCTCCTCGCAGTAGCACATAAACAGGTGGCAGTGCTCGGGGCCTAAGCCTTCGATAAACTTCACAAAGTATTCCTTGCCCCTGATAGAGAAGCCGTCTCTTATGCCGGTGGCCTCCATAAGGGGATAAAAGTCGTCAAGAGCCTCGGTGCCGCACACCTCACAGGTAACGCCCTTTTTGGGGCCCTTTCTTATCCTGTTTCTCCAGTCGGGCTTGAAGCTTGCCATAAGCTCGTCAGCGCTCTTGCCCCTGATGCCCCTTATCATATAGTTGTTTCTTGCCTGAATGGTGGTGAGCTCGGGCGCATTGTGGATATGGGAGAAGCCCATTTTCTCGATAAGAGCAGTTCTGTCCTCTTCCTTTTCCTCAAACGGAGGATCCCACATAAACTGATAGCATCTGTATTTTTTCGCGAGGACCTTTACGCCCTCGAAGAGGTCTTCCATCACCTTTTTGTCTGACCAGTCGCAGACGGGGCCGTGGGGAGCATAAAGAAAATGCACTCCGAAAATCGGTATCTTTCTTGTCAGTATAAGGCAGGTGCCGACGATCTCTCCCTCGTCATTTCTCGATATAACGGCGTCCCAGCCCCAGTTGTCCTTTACCTTCGGCCACCTGAGTGACTGCATAAAGCTTCCGTACTCGCTGTTTTTTACAAAGTCTTCGTACTCTTCCAAAAGTTTTTTATCGGCTTTATTGATTATTTCCATTTCTTTTTCCTCTCCTAAAAAGCAGATCATAAATCATACAGAGTTATTATAAACTATTATTATTAAAAAATCAAGGGTTTTGAGATAAAAGTTGCAAAAGAGATGATCGAAAAGCCTTTACATTTTTAAAAAGGTGTGATATAATGTAGAATATTATGAGTATTATGCTTATTTTCGATCTAAGGGGCAAGAAATATGCTGATAAATTCACTGGCTGCACTGACGCTGGGCTTTGCTCTCGATATGCTCTTCGGAGATCCCGAGATCATCATCTATCCCCAGAGACTTGTTGCGGCTCTTATAAAGGTGCTGGATAAGGCATTCCGGCACAGCTACAAAAATGCGGACGATGCCCAGCAGATGGGCGGAGTTATGCTCGTGTGCGCGGTCATCATCATAGTAGGCGGCCTTTCGGGGATACTTACCGTGATATGCTACAGTGTGAGCAACCTTCTCGGGATACTGTTCGAGGGTCTGCTCTGCTGGTCGGCGATATCGGTGAGGAGCCTGAGGCTTTCCTCGACAGGGATAATGAGAGCCGTAAAGGGCGACAACCTTAACGGCGCAAGAAAAAGACTGGGAAAGATAAGCTCACGCGATACTGATGAACTCGATATGCAGAGCGTTATAAAGGGCACTGTGGAGACCGTTGCCGAGGACACTGCCGATATGGCCGTGGCACCGATATTCTGGTGCGCTGTATTCGGGGGCGCGGCTGGTTTTCTTTGCAGAACGATAAACATTCTTGACAGCACCATAGGCTTCAAGTCAGATACATACAGGCATTTCGGCAGGGCGGCTGCCATAGTTGATGACATACTCGTGTTTATCCCTGCAAGGATATGCGCTTTGCTCATGCTGCTCGACAGCGCCTTTCTGGGGCTTTCGGTAAAGGACGCATGGAAGGTATATAAAAAGGATAAGCGCCATTCTCCGAGCCCTAATACGGCACAGACACAGTCTGTATGCGCCGGGGCTCTCGGGCTTACGCTCGGCGGAGACATTTACCGCAAGGGCACACTGATAAAGCGCCACACGATAGGCTTCGGTGATAAGGAAGCGACCTCGAATGATATTTTCTGGGTCAATCAGCTGCTTATGGGGGCTTCGTGTCTGGCAGTGTTCATCACGGCGGCAGTGAGAATCACCATATTTTTCGTTTAAGTCAGGCGCGGCAGTTTTTCTGCTGCGCTTTTTTGTTCCCGAGGGGGTGTTCCTGTGAAAATACCGGCTCTGATAAAGGTGTTGATATTCGGCGCGGTGCTTATAATGGCAGCTGCGACCGTGATGATGATCGGCATGGATAAGGACACCGCAGACGTGACTGTGAGCTCCCGGGCGGAAAGTGCCTATGAAAAGGACAGCTCCTCTGAAGATGAGAGCGCTGTCACCGAAGAGGCAAGCGAGATCTCTCTCAAACAAAAGGCGCTGGCACAGCTTGATAACACCTCGGGGATTCTGCCGCAGACAGGCCTTGAAAACGAGCTCAGGGCGGCAGATGAGGATTATTATGAGCTTTACAAGATATTCAGAAGAGAGGGAGCTTATCCCGTTTACAGCGGCGCCGGCATAAGCTATTACGGTGACACGAAAGAGGCCTACGATAAGCTGCTGGAAGACCTGGAAAGTGCCGAGGATTTTATTTTTCTTGAATACTTCATCATCGCCGAGGGTGAGATGTGGGGCGGCATTGAGGATATACTTGAAAGGAAGGCTCAGCAGGGCGTTACGGTAAGGGTCATCGGCGACGGCCTTTATGCGAGCACGAATCTCGTATCAAGCACCAGAAAAAGGCTCGCTGACAAGGGGATAGATGTAAGGGTGTTCGCACCGTTCACCTCAAAGGGACAGCAGAAGTCGAATATACGCGACCACAGAAAAATAGCCGTGATAGACGGAAACATCGCCTATACGGGCGGAGCGAACCTTGCGGACGAATATATAAACATCAACAGCCCATACGGCTACTGGAAGGATAACTTCATCAGGCTGGAGGGCGCAGCTGCGAACAGCTTTACCGTGATGTTTCTGCAGGTGTGGAACATTTACGGCGAGGACGAAGAGCCGGCAGAGCTGATAAGAGAGCACGACGATGTGCAGGGCGAGGGCTATATCATACCGTTTTCGGACTGCCCCTTCGATGATGTGAGGGCAGGAAGAAAAATGTATATTCAGCTGTTTGAGAGCGCACGGGAGTATGTGCATCTGGCGGTGCCGTATTTTATCCCTGACAGCGAGCTTCTGGAAACGGTGAGGGAGTGTGCTGAAAGAGGAGTGAAGATAGAGATCGTCCTTCCGCACATGGGTGACAGCGTTTTGGTGCAGAATGCGGTGCGGTCATACTATAAGGAGCTTATAGATATGGGCGTAAGGGTGTATGAATACACGCCGGGCTTCTGCCATGAGAAGATATGCATCACTGACGGCAGGCTGTGCTTTGTGGGCTCGGTGAACGTGGATTCGAGAAGCTTTTTGTATGACTATGAATGCGGAGTATGTCTGCTCGGGTGCGAGGAGATAAAAAAAGTCGATGCTGACTTCAATGAGGTGCTCTCGCAATGCGAGGAGGTCACCGAAGACAACATCGAGGATTACAGTGTAGACGGTATAAACAGCGCTATTCTCAGGGGGCTATCGGGTCATCTTTAAGGCAGCAGCGCTGAGTTAATCGTTGAAATAGTTATAGACAAGGCCTGACAGCTCGATAAAGTCAGGGTCAAGATCATAGGCGAAGCCGTAAGCCTCGACCATTATCACGAGGACATAATCGGCACCGTCCGAATATACTATGGCGGCATCGTGAGAGACATCATCGGTGTCGCCTGTTTTGTTGGCGACCCTTACCCCTTCGGGCAGCCCCGAGGGTATCTTGTTGCGGTATTCCTGATCGAACAGCATATCAAGTATCTTTTCGGACGCTTCCTCTGACACGCATTCTCCGCGGTAGATGCTCTCCATCATTCTGCCGGCATCGCTTGCGCAGGTGGTGTTATAACCCGTCGAGGTCTCAAGCCCGTCGCCGTTTGTTGAGGGGAAAAGGCCGTGGCACTGGGTGGTGGAATCATAGCCGTGCTCGGCGCACCATTCGGTTATGTAGGTCTTGCCGATGTACCAGACTATACTGTTGAAGGCCTCGTTAAGGCTGTGAGAGACCATATCACAGATGGTGGGGTAAACGGCGCTCTCATCGATCAGGCCTTCCTCTATCTGCTGATATACGGCGCCTGCAGCAAAAAGCTTTATCATACTTGCCGGATAAACTATATGGTCGTTTATCGAAAAGCAGTCATTGGTGTCAAGGTTTTTCACATAGACGGACCAGTTGCCGGGGTAGCCTGCGATGACGGACTCTATCATCATTCTGAGGTCATAAAGCTCGCCCTCCTGCTCTATCACGGCCTGAACGTCAACGGCGCTGCGGCTCTCATCAGCCTGCCCGGAAGAGCTGTCATTTTCAGATGCAGATGAGCTTTCAGCAGAAGATGAGCTGCTGCTCTTCGCCTTTGATGACGAATGGGAGCAGGCGTGCGCGAGAAGAACTATCAGCAAAATGACAAGCAAAACGGCGCCTGCAGCAACAAGCCTCAGCCTTAAAGTGCCGAACCTTTCCTGCAAGCGTTCTGTAAGCGATATTATTTTGTCTTTTGCAAGGATAAGCTTTTCTTTTGCGGAAGAGAAGAGCTTCTTTATCCTTTCGCCTGTCGCTTTCAGCTTTTCCATAGTTCCTCCGATATTTTTATGCACAGACAGTATAACACAATTTGCGGAAAACGTCAACAGCGGAGGTTTTTGGGAACTCCTCAACGCTGCTTCCTGTGTTATGTTACAATAGATGTTGTGCTGATCGTGCTGTGGGTGCTGGCCTCGGTGCAGGATATATCATATGTTTCGGTGACGGTGTGCTTCTGCGTTTTTCTGGTCAATGTCCTTTACGGCTTTATCAGCTGGGGAAGAATGAGCACAGAGCAGTAAAAAAGCGGCAGCTGCGGTAAAACAGCTGCCGCCTGTTCTTTTATCAGATGCCTGCCGAATAGTTCGGTGCTTCCTTGGTGATGTAGATGTCGTGAGGGTGAGACTCTTTAAGGCCTGCGCCCGTGATCTTCACAAACTGAGCCTTCTCTGCAAGCTCCTCTACTGTCAGGCAGCCGCAGTAGCCCATACCTGCACGGATACCGCCGACCAGCTGATAAACTGTGTCCGAAACGGGACCCTTGTATGCAACTCTTCCCTCAACGCCCTCGGGAACGAGCTTTTTGGTGTTTGTCTGGAAGTATCTGTCCTTGGAGCCCTTGTTCATAGCGCCCAGTGAACCCATACCTCTGTAGACCTTGAACTGTCTGCCCTGATAGATCTCTGTCTCGCCGGGAGCCTCCTCGCAGCCTGCAAGGAGAGAGCCGAGCATTACAACGCTCGCACCTGCTGCCAGTGCCTTTACGATATCGCCCGAATACTTGATACCGCCGTCAGCGATAACGGGAACGCCGTACTTTGCAGCAGCGCAGGCAGCGTCATAAACGGCCGTTATCTGCGGAACACCGATACCTGCCACAACTCTAGTCGTGCAGATAGAGCCGGGGCCTATACCTACCTTGATAGCGTCTGCGCCTGCTTCACAGAGAGCTACAGCGCCCTCGGCAGTGGCAACGTTACCTGCGATAACGGGAATGTGCGGGAACGCGCCCTTGACCTTTTTCAGGCAGTCGATAACGTTCTTTGAATGGCCGTGTGCGGAATCGAGCGCGAGGATATCTACCTGAGCGTCTATAAGAGCGCCTGCTCTGTCGAGAACGTCAGCCGTCATACCGATAGTTGCGCCGCAAAGAAGTCTTCCCTGCGCATCTCTTGCGGAATTGGGGTACTGAACGCTCTTTTCAATATCCTTGATAGTGATGAGGCCTCTGAGAATGCCGCTCTCGTCAACGAGGGGGAGCTTTTCGATCTTGTGCTTCATAAGGATAGCCTTTGCAGCCTCAAGGTCGGTGTCAACAGGGGCAGTGATGAGGTTTTCTCTGGTCATGACCTCATAGATCTTGGTGTTGAAGTCCTGAATAAAGCGGAGATCTCTGTTTGTGAGTATGCCCTCAAGTCTTCCGTTGCCGTCAACTATCGGCACACCTGAGATCTTGTACTTAGCCATAAGCTTGTCAGCCTCGGCAACGGTCTTGTCAGCGGTAAGGCTGAACGGATCAACGATAACGCCGTTCTCAGACCTTTTTACCTTGTCGACCTCCTCAGCCTGCTGAGCGATGGTCATATTCTTATGTATGATACCGAGACCGCCCTCTCTGGCGATAGCGATAGCCATTTTGGATTCCGTAACGGTATCCATAGCCGATGTGATTATCGGTGTGTTCAGAACTATATCCTTGGTAAGATGTGAATGAAGGTCCACCATATCGGGCGTGCAGTTCGACTCTCTCGGAACGAGCAGCACATCGTCAAAGGTAAGACCTTCCTTGATAAACTTGTTGTTGTAGTTTGTTTCCAGCATAACATTACCTCCCACATTCATTTTACTTTCCTGTTTTTGGCTTCTGAATTTGCTATTATTCCTGTTAGTATACACTATTCAAACTGATTTGTCAATGACAATAATATTAATCTTTTTTTAATTCCCCTACCCGGCAGGGGCTAGCCCCTGCACCGTCGCCCCTACCCCGCGTAAGTAGTTAGGTGCTCTTAAACCGTTTGCCCTCCCCGGCAGGGGCTAGCCCCTGCACCGTCGCCCCCTCCCCTCTTTCAGTAGCTGGGGATTATTAAACCGTTTGCCCTCCCTCGGAGGGGAGGGTGTAAGTTTCGCTCGAACTATTAAATAGTAACGCTGCGCGAACCTTGCGAAACCTATATGAGCGTTCCCTCACTTGCCTCCAAAGCTTTTGAAAAACAGCGGAAACAAAAGTAATAGTCCACGCTCTCTACGGCGTATGCCCAGCCGTGCGGCGAGCACCGACCGGAAAGCCCCCTAACAGGGCGTGAAACGAATGGAATAGTTCCGCACAGACTGTAGGCGTGGTTTTCTTAAACAGCTATTGATAAACAGCGGAAACAAAACTAACAGTCCACGCACACTATGGCGTATGCCCAGCCGTGCGGCGAGCACCCTATATGTTTGTGTAGTTGACTTTTAAGTAGATTTGTGATATAATGCCGTAAATAGTTGTTTTTCGGGGTGATAAAATTATGTTTTGTCCAAAATGCAGAGCAGAACTTAATGACGGGAGCAAATTCTGTAAGTTCTGCGGTACGAATATAGCTCAGTTTATGGCTCAGAGCACAGGCGCTGCACCTGCCGCACCTCAGTCCGACTTCGTTCAGGGGTATGACGAGGCCGAACAGCCTCATCAGAACGCTGACTGGCAGCCGGATATACAGCAGGAGCCGTGGCAGAGCGATGCCCTGCAGGAGCCGGCACAGGCAAAAAAGAGAAACACCGGCATCATCGTGCTGATAATAGTGCTTGTCACAGTTGTTGTTATTCTGGGAATGATCGTCGCTTTCCTGCTGCTGAAGGGTGATGACGGCAAAAAAAGCAGCTCGGACTCTTCAGGCTCATCTTCGGTGAGCAGCGAGAAAGCAAGCTCGAAAAAGAGCAAGGACAGCGATGACGGCAGCAGCAAGAGCTCACACGCAACGGAGCTTGATGAGAGCGAGGACGAGGAGGACGATGACTTCTCCTTCACGGGCATAGTGAACAAGCTTGCATCAAGGAGCTCTCTTGATGTTGAGCTGGTGTCTTCGGACGTTTCCGATTATCCTAATGTAAAGGTATATTTCTCCGTAAAGAAGCCCGACGGCGAGAGCGTTGAGCTCAGTGCGCCGAAGTTCGCCGTCAAGGAGCAGATATCCAGCGGTGAGATGATAGAGCGCGAGGTAAAATCCTTCATAAAGATAAAAGAGACCGAGGGCATAAGCTACAACATCGCGGCAGACAAGTCGGGCAGTATGGACAGCTCGATGTCGGATATGCAGTCGATAATGAGAAGCTTTGTTGACGCCCTTGATACAAAAGACCGGGCAGAGCTGCTGGCGTTCGATACATATGTAATGTATATGTGTACCTACACTACTGACAAGACACTGCTCAAAAACGGTATAAACAATATCTCCGCCTTTGGTGAGACGGCACTTTATGACGCGCTTTATGAGGCTGTGTTCAACAGCGGTATGCAGAAGGGTGCAAGGTGTATAATCGCCTTTACTGACGGTGCCGACAACAGCAGCTATCACTCTCAGCAGGACGTTATCGACCTTGCCAAGATGTATTCCGTGCCGATATTTATAATAGGCACTTCAGGCGCTGACTATTCAGTGCTTGAAAACATTGCGTCTTCGACAAACGGATATTACTGGGTCATAGATAATATTTATGACCTTGAGGACATTCTCTCTCAGATAAGGTCTGAGGAGAAGGAGATGTACTGTCTTGAGTATGTTTCTGACAGTGCTGCGGACGCCTATGCACCGAGGAAGATAGATTATGCTTTCTGCGACAAGGATTACGGCGCTGAGATAAACGGCGATTTCACCCCTGTTGAGACAGTTGAGGAGCAGAAGCACTCTTCAAGATATGAAGTTATCATAGACTCGTGCTCATGGACAGAGGCAAACGCCGAGTGTATCAGGAGAGGCGGACACCTTATCACTATAACCTCCGACGAGGAAATGAAGACCGCCAGTGACCTTGCCGACAAGAACGGCCTGAAATACGTATGGATGGGCGGATACACCTCTAACAGCGGCTCTTCCACATACGGCCACTGGGTGACAGGTGAAGCGTTCGACTATGAGCGCTGGATGGACGGAGAGCCCTCCAGAAACGACAAGGACGGCGTTGTTGAGATGTACCTGATGCTGTGGAAGATAAACGACGAATGGAGCTGGAACGACCAGCGTAACGACCCGGCAGCAGACTACTCCTACTTCAAAAAAGACAACCAGATGGGCTACATCTGCGAATACGACGACTAGGCAGGGGCTAGCCCCTGCACCGTCGCCCCTACCCCACGTAAGTAGTTAGGTGCTATTAAACCGTTTGCCCTCCCCGGCAGGGGCTAGCCCCTGCACCATCTCCCCTACCCCGCGTAAGTAGTTAGGTGCTCTTAAACCGTTTGCCCTCCCCGGAGGGGAGGGGGAAAGCTTTGTTCTGAACTATAAAATAGTAACGCTGCGCGAACCTTGAGAGAATAATAGCACTACCATTCTTTAAATCAGATGTGTATTCCCGAAGGGGTTTGGGGGCGACCGGAAAGCCCCCAAGTTAGGCGTGGAGCTAAGGGATAATTCTGTTCTGACTATGGGCGTGGTTATCTTAAACAGCTATTGATAAACAGCGGAAACAAAACTAACAGTCCACGCTCTCTACGGCGTATGCCCAGCCGTGCGGCGAGCACCGACCGGAAAGCCCCATAACAGGGCGTGGAACGAATGGAATAGTTCTGCACAGACTGTGGGCGTAAATAAAACCTTTACAGCTATTGATAATCAGCGCACATTTTAGTACGTGTATCTGAATTATAGTTTTGAAATAATCAAACACCGCTCCCTTAAGTACGGTACGCATAAAGAAGTTTTTCGCCATAGTATTTCTGATGTAAGGTCAGAAGTACTATGGCGTTT
>CACXFU010000116.1 GCA_902767035.1 uncultured Ruminococcus sp. | reverse complement strand
TATTAAACCGTTTGCCCTCCCCGGAGGGGAGGGTGAAAGCTTTGTTCCGTACTATAAAACGGTAACGCTGCGCGAACCTTGAGAAAAAGTATCAGCTTCACTATATATAATCCTTCTATCTTATATACACCCTAAGGGGTTTGGTGAGCGTGCGGCAGACGTAGTAGCTGCTGGAAAGCCCCCAACAGGGCGTTAAACTTAGTATTAATTAAGCACTTACTTTGGGCGGATATAATATCCTGCACTAATATCCTGCACTTTTGAAAATCAGCGGGAACAAAACTTATAGTCCACGCTCAGTACGGCGTGAGATAGCCGTGCGGCAAGCACCGAGCACAGCACTGGAGGTTATTTTATTGATACTTAATGCATTCAGAGGGTTCTGTATGGCACTGGCGGACAGTGTTCCGGGAGTGTCGGGAGGAACTATCGCTTTTCTTATGGGTTTTTATGACCTGTTCATAAACTCACTCAATGACATAATGGGAAAGGACGGCGAAAAACGCAAGGCCGGTCTTATCTTTATAATCAAGCTCGGCATCGGCTGGGTGATAGGTATGGCACTGGCGGTCAGCATCCTTTCGGCTGTGTTTGAAAGCGGCATTTACCGCGTCAGCTCCCTTTTTATGGGCTTTATTATCCTTGCGATACCTGTTATGATCTATGAGGAGAGAGAAAGCTTAAAGGGCAGATACATAAATATCATCTGGGCGGTAATAGGTATAGCTGTAGTTGTCGGCATAGCTATGCTCGGCACTTCGGGAGAGACTGACGTGTCTCATATGAGCATAGGGCTTGCGGCCTACACCTTCCTCGCAGGAATGTGCGCGATATCCGCGATGGTGCTGCCGGGCATCTCAGGCTCAACGATACTGCTCACGTTCGGGCTTTATGTGCCTGTTATCACGGCTGTCAAGGACGTGCTTCATTTCAAGCTGTCGGCTCTGCCAATATGCATAGCGCTGGGACTCGGTATCCTGGCAGGTGTTTTCATAACGCTCAGGCTTATCAAAAAAGCTCTTGAAAAATTCCGCAGCCAGACCATATACTGTGTCATCGGTATGATGATAGGCTCTCTCTACGCGATAAAGCAGGGGCCTACCACTCTGAAAGAACCTAAGGCTGCAATGACCTTCGACACATTCAGCATTGTGTTCTTTGTGATAGGTGCGACAATAGTTTTCGCTATGCAGGCAGCCAAGATGTTTTTTGAAAAGAAAGAAGCTGAATAAAACTATTATCTTGAGGCAGACCGGACGGAGCTTTTAAACAGGCTCCGTTTTTTGTGCCTGAAAAAATTTTTTATCGCTGCAACAAAACGGCGATTTTTTCACACTTATATTATAACGAACAAGCTTCGTTTCTCTGATGCTCCCGACCGCGGAGCGTTCCCCCCAGGATTAACATACAGATCTCATCACGTATACGCACTGCGGGAGGGCCGGCATCGGCAGAGACAGGGCCTGTTTGTAAAAGGGGGGACAAAAGGTGGATAAGCTGAGCCGCAAAAGGCTTGTGGAAAGGGCTGTCGGGGGTGATACCGAGGCTTTTTCAAAGCTGTATGAGGAGATATACAAGCATCTCTATTATTACGCCCTCGCTAACCTGAGGACGGTAGAAGACGCTGCCGATGCCGTTCAGGATACCGTTCTTGACGGCTTTGTAGGGATATCTTCCCTCAGGGACAGCAAGGCCTTTGACAGCTGGATGTTCACCATACTTGTCGCCCACATAAAGCGAAAGCAAAAGGAATACGCCGACCGCTACGGCGGCGCAAACAGCACACAGCCCGTGGAGGCAGTTATCTCAGACCCCTCTGAGTTCAGCTACTGTGAGGTGCTGGAGGAATTTCAGGGCCTCAGAGATGAGGAAAGGCTCTGTATAACTCTGGCGTGCATAGCAGGCTACAAGACCAGGGAGATAACCGAGATCACAGGCATCAACAGTTCAACTGTGAGAAGTCATATTCTCAGGGGGAAGAAGAAGCTTCGCAAAAAACTCAGTGAGTGAGGAGGTGATACGATGAGAAGAACGAGATATATCAAGAGAATGGAAGCAAACAATAAAGTCCCGGAAAAGCTTCTGCCAAAAAGGATAAAGGATATGCTGGATGAACACGCTATGCCCGGCGCTGTCATCACGGATACCCATAAAGAAGAGATAAAGATCAGCAGAAGCAGCTTCACCGCCGCGCGGCTGCTCGCATTTGCGGCAGTCATCGCCCTGCTTGTCGGAGGGATAGCCTTTGTAAGATACAGTCAGAACCATTTTATAAAGACCTACCCGAAGGAGCAGCCGTCAAACGCAGCAGACACAAACGGCCTCGAAGGAATAAGAGGGACCACCTACAACGGTCTGTTCAATGCTTTGAAAAAGAACAAACAGAACAAGGAAAAAACAACAGTTCAGACGGAATATATATATTCAAAGATGCTGGACGTAAGTCAGGACAGTTCGGATCTCTATGATCTGGATCAATACCTGCAGGCACTCAGAAACTACCAGATAACAGGCAACGCTCTCAGCTACGGCAGTCTGAGCATCTACGCGAACGGAAACGATGTATCTGTCACGGACCATACCGACAGCTACACCACACAGCTTGAATACGGAGATTATCTGCTCCGTGCGGCAGCAGGGGAGGACGGCGGCCTGCCGACGCTTTATGCATACAGGCTTAAAGACGGAAAGGCAGAAAAGCTTGACTATGACTTCTTTGCAGACAGTGCCCTTATGAACGGCATTATCGACAAGGAGATATGTGCACAGTACGAATACGAGCCTGCTCCGCTGGTATGTGATCTCAGTATTTCGGGAGATACCCTTAAAGTTTTCTTCGGTTTCAACTTACCCGCCCGTAAAAACGATAAGACATATTTCCTCGATTACTGCGGATTCACGCTCTATGATATATCGGACATGGAAAACATCAGGCTGACAGGAGAGTATGAACAGCCGGGCACCATGACGGGTCTGCGCGAAACAGACGGAGAGCTTTTCATCGTATCACAGTACACTCAGGGCTCGTCCCTTATAGAGACGGACGAGAAATATTCAGAGGACAATACGGATTTTATACCCGTAAGATATATCAACGGCGAAAAACAGCTTTTCCCCGAAGGGGATATGTATATAATCGCGAGAAACAAGGTGCCTTCGATGATGATAGTTTCATCATTCGATGTGAATACCGACTGCTCGCTGATATCATCAAAGCTCATACAGGGAGAATCGAAATACTGCTACCTCGGCGATGAGAACATCTACCTCACGGGAATAACAAATATGATAGGCGACCATGACGGCGAGGGCAATTTCACGATAAAGATATCGAACGATGACGGCGTTCTCGACATTGCGAAAACGGCCTATCTTGATATGCCCTATACGTACTTCGCGGCCGAGGAATATAACGGAAAGCTATATATGGTGTGGTGTGAGGAGCACACTATTGAGGGGCAGGCCGATCGGGTCGTCACTGACGATGGTATGGAATACGATACCACGAACTTCACCGTATATGAAAAGGCCTTCGATGAGGAGCTCGGGGAGATATCCTCGGCTTCAAGGGATTTTGACGGCATATCGCTTTATACGTTCTTTTCGTTCACCGTTTATCACGGCAGGGTAGATGTTTACTACAGCCCGATATACAAAGAACAGACAGATGACCCCCAGCACCCGATCATGACAGAGCTTGCATATGCAGGTTCACTCTCTGTGCTGGCGCCCGAGCAAAGCATTGATATCGACTGGGATACGTTTGTGCGCGGCGCAGACTACAATGACGCTCTCGTAGGAGACCTTATAGTGAAAGTTGACTATGAGAACGTGCCGGATGAGCGGGGTGAAGAATACAGCGGCAGCAGAATGGTGCTTCAGGTGCTTGACCTTGCCAAATACAGGCATGAACAGCTCAATGATGAGATAAACGGCACTCAGTTCAATATCGCCGCTCCCGATCTTATATCGACTATAGAGCTTGCGAAAGATGAGCCCTGGGCAGAAGATCAGGATCACTATACCGACAGGTATGAGTATATGACATATGCCGACAAAAACAGCTACTGTGCTGTGACGGTATTGGCAGAGGAGGAGAATTACGCTGCCGGCGGAAGCTGGAGCGAGGACACTGTAAACGTGCAGAAATACCGCATACTGGGTGTGAGATACGATCTTGTATCGGGAGAGCTGAAAAAGGTATTCGATGAGACGCTTACGAAAGACATAAGGCGCGGCGCTTACCCGATAGAGCTATACCCCTACACTGACGCGCCTGAGGTCGATATGCCGGAGGAGCTGCTCTCTGCCGAAAGGTATGATCTGAAAAACATATATATCAAGGACGGATACGCCTATGTGTTCACCGATAAGGGTGTGCTCTCGTATTCGTTCGGCGAATGATCTGACAACTGATGATTGAGCATAAAGAAAAGCGGCGTCCGCTCCTACGGGAGCAGGCGCTGCTTTTCGTGTGAGCTGTTTGGCCGGTGCAGAGACGGCTTGCCTGTGCTTATCCAGCGACCAGAGCTTTGCCGCAAACTTTGCTGAGCAGAGCATCATCGCGCCAAGCATAACTGCTGCGGCATCTACCCTTGCAAGGGCTAATGCCGAGAATATGAGCGCCGTTCTTATGATCGCCTTTATGAGCCATTTTTCGCCGTCCCCTGACCTTATGCTGAAAAGAAATATCGGTAATGCTGTCATTTTTAAGTCCTCCCCTTATTCGTTCCGGTCTTGCCTTACAGTGTCATTATAGCACACTGTAAAATGTTTGTGGGGAAAATTTTTGGACAGTTATAATATTTCTTTCGCCAGCCTTTTGATAAAGCCCTCGCCTGCTGTGCCGTTCGGCTTATAGCCCCAGTCTGTCAGGAGCTTGTTCACTGCCGACTGTGTGCCGTCACCGAAGCCGTTGTCCTCAAGCACCTTTACGTTCACAAGCTTTCTGTCATAGGCAAGCCTCAGAAGCTCCTTGAGCGCGAGCACTCCGAGGGACTTATCTCCCTTTCTGAAGCCTGTGGTATCAAGGGCCTTTTTATCGGCTGACTTAGGATAGCCGTTTTTGCCGAGGCTCTTCATCAGCGCAGGGTAATCCTTGTAGGCATAGTCACAGTCGCACTTGCCGGTAACTCCGCTTATGCTGCCTGAGGACGTATACTGCCACATTCCGTAGGTGCCGCTGTAGGAGGGCTTTGAAACGTCGAAGTTTGCGACCCAGATATCATACTTTGCCCTGACGGACGCAGGCACCTTGTTTTCAAGAAACGATACATAGCTGTAGAGAGATACATAATAGCCCTGCTTTTCAAGGTACGAGCAGAAGGCCGTTATTATCTTGCCGATCTTTTCGGCTGAGAGTGAGGACTGAGTTCTGTCCTCGATGTCGAAAGCGACGGGGTAATCGAACTGCTTGCCCGTTATTGCTTTTATAAAGGTCTTTGCCTCTTCTAAAGCCTGCTCCTCGTTGAGGGCATAGCTGTACCAGTAGGCGCCTACGCCGAGGCCTGCCGCTTTTGCACGCTTATAGTTCTCTTCAAAGCGTTCGTCCTTCTGGCTGTCAAATCGGCCGTAGCCTGCATTGAGCATCACGAACCTGACGCCTGCCGCCTTTGCTTTTTTGAAGTCGACGCTGCCCTGCCAGTGGGAAACGTCGATGCCCATTGTTTTACTCATTGGTGTCTCCTCCTTTGTTTTTGGCCGCCTGTGTTCCGAAGTAGAACGAGATTATCACAGTGAAGACCGTCATAAAGTCATCGGTGTCCGTTCTGCCGGCAAGGGTGCTGACGCAGAACACAAACGTTATCATCAGTGTTACGATAGATTTCACGTCTATCAGTCGGTGTAGCTTTTCCTTCATTTTATCACTCCTATGCTTCAAATCTGTTTGTTCTTCCTCCCGAGCGTTCAATGCTCGTTATCCTCTGCTCCGCCACGCTGAGCCGTTCAAGCATACCGCTTTGCTTTGAAACGGCACGTTCAAGCTGCTCCAGCCGGTAGAGGATCAGGCTGTTCTGCTTTTCAAGAGCGTTCCGTGACTCTCTGGCCGCCGTCCGCTGTATCAGAAGCTGACAAAGAACGCTCGCCGCCGCCGCTATCAGAGCCGTAATTATTGCTGTGTTCAAATTGATGTTCACCCCCCCTCATATATACACGAAAATCGGGGGTTTTGTTGCATTAAAAATGCAACAATTTATCGTTTGTGTCCAAATTAAAATAAAAAACATTTGTTTGCACAAAAACACAGCCTTCTTTTTGTGGATATCGACTACGGCCCACGGCTGCTTTGAGCGCTCACTTTATACTATGCCGCAGGTGTCCCGGGCGACAATGTCTGCATAAAGAGATGTTTGTGAAAAAATCGGTTATATTACACAAAAAATTCACTTAAAGGGTATTTACAAATCGGTTAAAAAGTGATATACTGTAATAGTTAATATGGATAAGCTGTCGGAGTACGCTTGTCCTTTACCCCCTTCGGTATTCTCCGGGGGGACTGTTTCCGCTTGTGCGGAAAATTATTAGAAAGGATTGGTTAAAAACATGGCCAGAAAAATGAAAACCATGGATGGTAACAACGCTGCCGCTTGGGCATCGTACCCGTTTACGGAAGTCGCTGCTATCT
>CACXFU010000115.1 GCA_902767035.1 uncultured Ruminococcus sp. | reverse complement strand
GCAGTATCAGCAGCCGATGCAGCAGGCAGCTTATCAGCAGCCCCAGCAGCCGCAGTACCAGCAGCAGGCGCCTGCTCAGCCTCAGTATCAGCAGCCAGAAGCTCCGATACCTCAGCCGGTACAGCAGACGAATGTTACTCCCGGAAAGAGTGCGAATATGCTGGTGCCGATAATACTTATCGTGCTTATCATCGCGGTGATAGTTATTGACGTATTCGTTCTGTTCAGGAAGCAGATCTTCGGCGAAAAGGACGACAGCTCCTCAAAGAAGGCAGCAGTTGTAATAGATATCGGCGAGGACGCTCCTTCACCTTATTTCACGGAATAATACATAAAAAGCTCTGTTCCCAGAAAGAACAGAGCTTTTAGCTTGTTGCAAAACTCTACTTTAGTTATACGTACAGAGTCTTGTACTGGTTTGATAATTTGATGCTCGCCCTGTTAGGGGGCTTTCCCGCAGCGACTGCGTCGTTGCACGCCCACCTAACGACCCCTTCGGATAAATAATTGAAACTAAAACTTTGTATACAGACATAAAGCTCTGTTCCCGAAAAGAACAGAGCTTTTTTGATATCATAGATTTAATTGGATCACTGACCTGTAACAGCCTTGTTGAGCTCATTCTGCATAAGGCAGTAAGCCGCAATGCCGAATACCAGCCCGAGGACAAGATACAGAACTGCGTTGCTTGTCTGCATAAAGCCCCTTGATGCATAGTACTGATCTATGCACTGGCCTCTCTTGTAATACCAGTATATACCGTATATACCCAAGGTAACAAGTGTGAGCAAAAATGCCACTCCGCCCGAGGTCGCATTCGGGTCTCCCGAAAGCTCATTGGTCTCATCAGTAAGCTTGATGAACCAGTAAATGCCGTAAATACCAAATGTTATCAGTGAAAGAACTACTGCCATTACTATGTTTCTTTCCTGGAAGGAATAGCTCCTCATAGGCTGAGCGTATACGGGCTGGCCATATGGCTGCTGACCGTAAAACTGCTGCTGATTGTTGAACTGCTGCTGGCCGTTAAAGGGCTGGCCGCCGGGCTGCTGTGTGAACGGAGTTCCGCAGATAGCGCAAAAGGCAGCACCGTCATTGTTCTGTGCTCCGCAAGAATTACATACCATGTTAAATGCTCCTCTACAAAGTTTTTTCCGGGTCATCTCCGGATATGTATATTTTACAATATGCCGCCGGATTTGTCAATAGAGATAATGAAAATGACTTTTTGCGGCGTTGTGTACAAAAAAGACGGGGATTTTTTTACAGTGCGGATATTGACTTGATGTACACAATATGTTAAAATATAGGTATTAGTTATGTCATTGTTTTTGATTCAGAGTGGGTAGATATTATGAGTAAGAGGAAAAACCTTATCATAGCTTCGGGAGCGGCAGCTGCGGCGGCCGGAGCAAAAATACTTATCGACAAAAAAACAAAAAAGACTTCCGAGCAGGATAATGAAGTGACCTTCACCAAGCTGGCAAAGGCTCTGGCTGATGACTTTGTCAGTGTGTATTATATTGACCTTACGGATAACAGCTATGTTGAATTCGGAACGCAGGGAGAGGGCGAAAAGCTCAGTGTGCTGTCTGAGGGAGATGACTTTTTTGAGGATACTCCCGTTAATGCTGCGGTAATGGTTTATGAGCCTGACAGGGAGCGCTTTATTGCGGCTATGCGCAAGGATAATCTGCTCAGCGCACTTGAAAGCAGCAATGCCTACACGCTGGGTTACAGGCTTGTGATCGATGACGAGCCGCAGTACTTCAATCTGAAGGTAACACGGGCTGACAGCGAGCACATTGTTGTTGGTGTGAGAAATGTTGACGTGCAGATGAGGCACGAGGCTGAGGAAAACAAAAGGAGCGAGACCTACAGCATGATAGCTACGGCTCTTGCAAGCAGATATGAAGTTATCTACTATGTTGACACGGTAACGGACGAGTTTACGGAATACACTGCCAGCAAGGCGTATGCGAAGCTGAAGGTAGGAAACCACGGGAATGACTTCTTCGGACTGACGCAGGAGAATATGAAAAGAGACATATACCCTGCCGATTATCCGATGATGGCCAAGGAAATGCAGAAGGAGAGACTGCTCTCCGAGCTGGACCGTGACGAGACCTACTCCATAACCTACAGGCTTATGCTTGAGGGCAAGCCCATATATGTGAACCTCAGGGCGATAAGGCCTTCAAGCAATGACAGGTACATCATCATCGGTGTGAGCAATATAGACTCCTCAAAGAAAAGGGAGCTTGAATTCCAGGCGGCTTTGGGAAGTGCTATGAATCTTGCGACGAGAGATGATCTCACGGGAGTAAAGAACAAGAGGGCGTACTCTCAGCTTGAGGCGGAGATAAACGACCAGATAATAAGAGGCACTTCTGTGCCGTTCGCGGTGATAATCTGCGATATGAACGGGCTTAAAATAATAAATGACACTCAGGGGCATCATATGGGTGACAAGTGCCTTAAAGATGCGTGTGCCGCGGTTTGCAGGAAGTTCCAGCACAGTCCGGTCTTCAGGGTCGGCGGAGATGAATTTGCCGCAGTGCTCAGGGGCGAGGATTATGAGAACAGGAAGAACCTTGTGCGCTCGTTCAGGGCATCGATGACCAGGAACAAGAGCGAAGGCAAAGTGACGGTAGCCTGCGGCATAGCAGACTTTGAGCCCTCTCACGACGGAGAGCTTGCCGATGTTTTCAACCGCGCGGATATCGATATGTATGCAAATAAGAAAAAGCTGAAAAGGTAGCGCTTGCCGGCAGGGACGTGCCCCTACCCCCACGTAAGTAGTTAGGTGCTCTATATCGTTTTCCCTCCCCGTAGGGGAGGGTGATTTTTTTGTTCTGAACTACTCAATAGTAACGCTGCGCGGTGCTCGCCGCACGGCTAATTCACGCCGTAAACTGAGCGTATTATTTATTTTGTTTCCGCTGCTTTTCATAAGCTTTAAAGGCGAGTGAGGGAACGTTTTTATAGTTTC
>CACXFU010000114.1 GCA_902767035.1 uncultured Ruminococcus sp. | reverse complement strand
CCTTTTTCAAAAGGGTTTCCCTCAATAATAAGCACGGAGTAATACAGCCCTCGCTCACTCCTTGTTCATATCTTCGATGAAAGAGAGGACCTGGGAGGGTTCTATACTGAGGGCGGCGGCGAATTCTTCAAAGAGGACTTTCTCGGCATTTCTGAAGAAGGCCTCGTCTGCGGCGTGGAGTCTTCTGCCTTTAGCGAGCTGCTCCTTGCGGTGGACATAGAGCGCCCTCACCATTCCTGCGAGCTTTTTCTTATCGCCGCCTGTGAGGATCTTTTCAAACTCCTCGGCGCGTCTGGCGTCGTTATCTATCCAGTCGGCAGTTTCGTTCGGAAGCTCCTTGATGAGCTCCTGCGCCTCTTCGAGCGTCATCAGGCTTTTTAGCTTTGACAAAAGCTCCTCATTATCAAGCGGCACATAGACGGTCGAGTTTGGTGAATAAACCGGTTTCAGGACAAGATATTTTCTGTTCTCGCCCTTTACTTTCTGGGTACACTCTCCCGATATGCGGCAAACGCCTGTCGCTCCGTAAGATACGACATCTCCTGTATTGAACATGATGATCTCCTTTTCGTTCGCTTAAACATAATTATCCAATAATAGTATACCACATTTCAGACTTTGATGTAATAGGCGTTTTGAACAAAAAAACTGCACCCGTTATCGGCACAAAAAAACACCCGGGAGCTTTTCAGCTCTCGGGTGAATATTTACACGAAACCGTTGTATTCGGACTGTTTATCCGGTGTTCTCAGATGACCGGTGAACTAAATTGTCCAGCGCCCCCAGATCGTTGGCGCTGCCTGAATGTCCAGTGTCCTCAGATCGTCAAGTGCTCCCGGATCGTCTAGCGCACGCGGATTATCTAGCGCCCTCAGCAAAGCCGCTGTCAACAAGATCAACAAGGCCGCTTACTGCTGCTTCCTCGTCGGGGCCGTCAGCGATGATCCTGATCGTAGTGCCGCCTACGATACCAAGCGAAAGAATACCAAGAAGGCTCTTAGCGTTGACTCTTCTCTCTTCCTTCTCTACCCAGATAGATGACTTGAATTCGTTAGCCTTCTGGATGAAGAATGTAGCAGGACGAGCATGAAGTCCGACCTGATTCTGAACTACAACGTCTTTAACGAACATAACTGATCTCTCCATTTCATAATCATAATTTCGCGTTTCCGTAATTTCATCTCATCAAAGCACCATATGGGTATAACTCAACCATACGATTTTTTACCTCGATAACATTATTATACTCGACAAAATAATTTTCGTCAACGCAAATTTTAGACAAACAATAAAAATTCATCATTTTTTTGTTATTTTGCTGATTTAGACCCTTGAGCAGAGCCGTATCTTCTATGATTTCAACAAAACAGCAAAGTAAAATGTATCACTTTGTACAAATCTTTTTAACAAATCTGTTGAAAGTGTTGAAAAATCGGGGACTTAAAGGTTTTCGTGATTGTTCAGTTTGTGAATAATAGCTAAATCTTCGTGAGATAACGGGCATTTTTCAAGAAGCTCAGGACGCTTTTTAAAGGTCGTGATGATCTGCTGCTCTCTGCGCCATTTTGCGATCTTTGCGTGATCTCCCGATAACAGCACCGGCGGAACGGCTTCACCCTCCCAGATCTCAGGCCTTGTATACTGGGGGTACTCCAGAAGGCCTCTGTAATGGCTCTCGTCCTCATAGCAGTCTGTCTGAGAGAGCGTGCCTTCAAGCATTCTTACAACGCAGTCCACCAGCACAAGGGCGGGCAGCTCGCCGCCTGTGAGAACATAATCGCCGATAGATATCTCCTCATCGACTATCTTATCCAGCACACGGGTGTCAACGCCCTCATAGTGACCGCATAGAATGAACAGATCACTCATCTGAGCAAGCTCCTTCGCGCGCTTTTGCGTAAGGGTCTTTCCCTGAGGGGACATATATATAACATGGGGCTTTCTGCCTCTTGTAACTTCTTTGAAGCAGTTATATATCGGCTGGCACTGCATAAGCATTCCCTGACGCTCGCTGTAGGGGGTGTCGTCAACGCGGCGGTGCTTGTCCTCGGTATAGTCTCTGATATTGTGGCAGTTCAGCTCGAAAACATTGTTTTTGCGGGCTCTGCCGATAATGCTCTCACTGAGATATGTCTCCATAAGCTCGGGAAAGAGAGTGGCTATGTCTATCCTCATAATATCTCCTTAATCAAACAATCCGTCAAGGGCTGTGATCTTCATAACTCCGCCCTCGATATCAACACTGTCGATAACATCCGGTATCGCCGGTATAAGATACTCTTTGCCGTCCTCGGCCCTGATGTGGTAAACATCATTTGCGCCTGTCTGAGTGACATCCGATATTTTGCCGTAGAGCTTGCCGTCCTTTGATTCGATCACTTCAAGGCCGATAAGATCCTGAATGAAGTAAGAGCCTTCCTCAAGCTCAACGTCGTCGCGGTCGATATAGAGAACGCGGTTTCTCAGCTTCTGAGCGTCCTCAACGGTATCGGTGCCCTCGATCTTCATAATGACCATATTTTTCTGCACTCTTGATCTCTCTATGATGACGGGAGTGCCGCTTTTATAGTAAAGGGTGTCGAACTCACACAGAAAGTCGGGAGTATCACACCACGGCTGAACCTTTACCTCACCCTTTATACCGAAGACCGTCACTATTTTTGCTGCTTCTAGGAGCTTTTTGTTTTCCATAATTCCTCCGTTCAGTTATTCCTGCCGAATGCAGATACCTCATCAAAGCTCAGCTTTCCGCCGAAGATATCGAGCGCACTGCCGACAGTGAAATCTATTTTTCCTTTGCCGAGCTGTTTTATCTCTTCAAGCTCGGACATTTTCGATATGCCGCCTGCGTATGTCGCAGGTATCGTACAGCTCTCTGCCATCAGAGACACCAGCTCTTTCTCGATGCCCTGCTGCCTGCCCTCGCTGTCAACTGCGTGGATAAGAAACTCAGCACAGCTGCTTTGAAGCTCGGCAATAGTGCCGGCGTTCAGTTCAACATCTGTGAACTTCTGCCAGCGGTCTGTAACGATGAAGTATCTGCCGTCCTTTTTGCGGCAGGAAAGGTCAAGCACCAGCCTGTCTCTGCCGACGGCCTTTACGAGCTTTTCCATCCGGTCATAGTGAAGAAGGCCGTCCTTAAAAACATAGCTTGTGACGATAACGTGCGATGCGCCCTTTTCCAGGAAGCGGTAAGCGTTCTCGTCATTGATGCCGCCGCCCAGTTGAAAGCCGCCGGGGTATGCCGCCATTGCGCGGAAGGCCTGTTCACAGTCGGCATCATAATATTCGCTGCCTGACGGGTTGAGTATTATTATATGGCCGCCCTTAAGGCCGCGGCTTTTGTAAAGCTCTCCGTAATATGCGCCGTCAAGCTCTGATACGAAGTTTTCCTCGGCAAAGTCTTTCTCATCTCTGAGGCTGCCGCCGACTATCTGCTTGACTCTGCCGTTATGGATATCTACACATGGTCTGAATCTCATAGGTGCTCCTTTACTCGGATCATTTTAATGATGATGTACGGTAGCAAAGGTATTTTTCGCCCTCGGCTTCGGTCACGTCTACAAAAAGGAAATAGCCTTTATGTTCCTTTTGCCACTTTTTCAAAGCATCGCAGAGCTCGCCTTTGATGCCGTCCCGTTTATTTGATGAGGGATAAAGTCTTGCGTCAGCGTTAAGGTCGATATCCATATCCTTTATCCTGAAGGTGCCGTCGGCACGGTTGTTTGCAAGAAGCTCATCGAGGTAGGCTAAGGCGTCATCTACGGTTTCAAGCTCGGCACAGCTTTGTTTGGTATAGCTATACTGAGCGCTGTCGGTCTCAGGGAGGTTTTTGGTATCCCATTCGTGTTCTTTTTTCATAGCCTTTGACGATACATTGAAATACGAATGTATGACCTCGCGGCCTTCATGGTCGGGAACAGGGTCGTCCCATGTGACGTCAACATAATACCAGTGGCCGTCAAGCTCTACCATGTTCCAGGCGTGTTCCTCTCCCCCGTGAGCAGTTGCGTGAATGATCTCGCAGGGAATGCCAAGAATATCCATAAACATCTTGAACGTGGTGGAATAGCCGCTGCAGATCGCTTTGCCCTCTATCAGGGCGCCGTATGGCTCGGAATGCCTGTAGGTCGATTCGCTCAGTGCCGAGAGCTCGTCCTCATCATAGGTGACGTTATAGACCAGATAATCATGGATAGCAAGCTCTTTTTCGTAATCGGTCATATCGTCGGTGATGACTTCAGCTATGATCTGCTCTGCCTTTTCAAGCACAGCCTGCTGATATTCGTCAAGGCCTGCTTCGTCTCCCGATAAATAAGCGTCGGAGATAGGGGCAGTATCGTAAAGCTCCTCTGATCCGGGCTCCGGTTTATCGGGCTCGCTTTCGGAGACAGATGATGAGGGCTCTGCCTGCGATGAAATTGAGGTCTGTGTTCTCTCTGCAGATGATACCGATGACGGCTCGTTTTCGGTGCAGGCGCAAAGGAGCGCTGCCACAGCTGCAAAAATGATTATATATCTTTTCATTTGAATATCTCCCGGGGAATAAATATCGCTGAATAGTATTATAGCATAGGTATCAAAAAAAGTAAAGTGCCGAGGTAAAATCATAGGTTTTTGTACAAAAGGGCAAAAGTTGAAAAAGTACTTGCAAAAAACAGTTAGGTATGTTATACTATATCTGTATTATTATGCGGATAAGGAGTGCTTTAATGATGATCAAGTTTCGTAACCACATCGGAACCATAGGAATTTCGACCTCATACCTCAGACAGCTGATTTCCGATACCGCAGAAAGCTGCTTCGGCGTTGCGGGAATGAATGCCTACGGCGCAAAGCAGGGCGTGTCCTCAATGCTCAGGAAGAGCGATATGACAAAGGGCGTTATCATTCGCCAGGACGGTGACGAGCTGATCGTTGACCTTCATATCACTGTGACCTACGGACTGAATGTCGGCGCGATAGTTGACAGCATAATCCATAAGGTAAAGTATGTTCTGACCGAGCAGGCAGGAGTTGAAGTAAAGTCAGTTAACGTGTTCGTTGATGAGATGACGGGCTGACGGCTTCTTTATTGCTTAAACTGCAAGGTATTATGATGGGCGCACAGGGTGCGTTCAAATGAGAAAATAGTAGGAGGAAAACCGACGTGATAAAAGGAAGTGTGCTGCGTGACGCATTTATCAGTGCGGCAAACAGTATTTCAAAACAGAAAAAATCAGTCGATGAGCTCAATGTATTCCCTGTTCCTGACGGAGATACGGGAACTAATATGTCAATGACGATAAAGAATGCTCTGCCGGAGCTTAAAAACCTCGATGATTCCGTTGATGCCGGAACCGTTGCTAAGGTCGCAGCTTCGGGGCTGCTGAGAGGTGCCAGAGGAAATTCGGGAGTTATTCTCTCGCTGATATTCAGAGGCTTCTCAAAGGGGTTCAAGGGTCAGGCAGAGGTAACTGCCGAGAACCTTGTTGAGGCGCTTGAGCTTGGCGTCAAGGGCGCTTACAAGTCAGTTATGAAGCCCACCGAGGGTACCATACTCACAGTTGCAAGGGAGGCTTCCGAGAAGGCCAGAGAGACTCTGCTTTCGACTAATGACCCCGTGCTCATTATGGAAGAGGTTTGCAGACAGGCTGCTGCAACTCTGGAGGAGACACCTAAGCTTCTCCCTGCGCTGGCAAAGGCCGGTGTTGTTGATGCAGGCGGCAAGGGTCTGGTGATAATATTCAGTGCGATCAGAGATGTATTCAAGGGCGGCGAGATAGTTTCCGATGAAGCGGAAGAGGCGCCCAAGCAGGTGACGGTCGATGATTTTGCGGCAGTTGTAGGAAAGTTTGACACCGAGATAACCTACACTTACTGCACTGAAATGCTCATAACAAAGAAAAAAGACGCAGCTGACGCTTCAAAGCTGAGAGCTTACCTTGAAATGATAGGTGACTGTGTGGTAGTGGTCGAGGACGATGAGATCATAAAGGTGCACGTTCACACCAACAACCCCGGAAAGGCTATTGAAAAGGGACTTGAGTTCGGTTATATCAATCTGCCGAAGATAGAGAATATGAAGCTGCAGCACAAGGCTCAGAAGAAGGCTGCGGAGCAGGAGATAGTTTCCGTTAAGCCTGAGAAGAAGTACGGCTTTGTGGCTGTTGCGGCAGGCAACGGTATTGAGGCGCTTTTCAAGGATATCGGTGCTGACTGTCTTGTAAAGGGCGGCCAGACGATGAACCCCTCGACTGAGGATATACTTAAAGCGATAATGCAGTGCCCTGCGGAGACGGTTTTTGTGCTGCCCAACAACAAGAACATTATTATGGCGGCAGAGCAGGCAGTAAAGCTTGCTGACAGAAAGGTATGCGTTCTCCAGACAAGAACGATACCACAGGGAATGTCTGCGATGCTGGCATTTGACCCCGACGCTGACTTCAACACCAACAGGATAGAGATGACGGCAGCTATCGAGAGAGTATCGACGGGCCAGATAACATTTGCGGCAAGAAATTCCGATTATGAGGGTCATTCCATAAAGCAGGGCGAGATACTTTGTCTTGAGAACGGCAAGCTCAGCTTTATAGAGAATGATGTTTCAAAGGGTGCATACAAGCTTACCAAAAAGCTCGTCAAGGGCGACAGCTCATTTATAACGATACTTTACGGTGCTGATGTTACCGAATCTGCGGCGCAGGCGCTGAAGGATAAGATCTCGGCGAAGTTCTCAAACCTTGATGTTAATCTTATAAACGGCGGCCAGCCAGTATACTATTACATAATATCTGTAGAGTAGATCAAAAGGCTTGCTGTTAAAAAACAGCAAGCCTAAGCTTTATGATACGCCCTTCTTGGGGGCTTTCCGGTCGGTGCTCGCCGCACGGCTGGGCATACGCCGTAGAGAGCGTGGACTATTACTTTTGTTTCCGCTGCTTTTCAAAAGCTTTGGAGGCTAGTGCGGGAACGCTCATATAGGTTTCGCAAGGTTCGCGCAGCGTTACTATTTAATAGTTCGAGCGAAACTTACACCCTCCCCTCCGGGGAGGGCAAACGGTTTAACAGTCCCTGGCTACCTACGAGGGGTAGGGGAGATGGTGCAGGGGCTAGCCCCTGCTACTGAAAGCGGGGTGGGGGCGCTAAAAAACAAAAAATTAATACTCACTTCTTATCGGCATGAAATGAGCATTAATTTTTATAGAATTATGAAAGGGATTTGATGTTTGGCAAAACCTAAAGTAATGATCGGCTTGTTAGCGACTTGGGGAATCGCAGAGGGAAAGAAGCTTCATTGCTTTAAGTTTTGCCAAGCACCAAGGCTTTGAACAAAACCCTTTGTTTGTTTCAACATCTGTATAATAACACTTCTGTGTGAACCGAATATGAATTTTCAGGGGTTTTTCAAAAATTTTTCTGAGAAATTTTTCGGACACTACAAATTTGATGATACAGACCGAAAACCGCGTAAATACGTAGCTTTCTCTCTTGACTGAATATATAATAGCATACTTATTTGAACCGAATATGAATTTTCGGGCGTTTTTTGAAAATTAATTTTTGTCATAAAGGAAGGTAAAAATGAACTGCCGCTGAGCGGCGAAAGGAGGAAAAAATGTTTCAGATACTTGTTGTTGAGGACGATGCCAGCCTGAGAAGGCTTATGGCAGCGGCTCTGAAGCAGAACGGTTATGAGCCTTTTACAGCTAATGACGGACTCGAAGCTCTCGATGTGCTGGAAAAGACAAACATCGATCTGCTGATATCGGACATAATGATGCCGAATATGGACGGGTATGAGCTGACAAGACAGCTCAGACGGGCAAATTATGATCTGCCCGTAATAATGGTAACTGCGAAGGAGACCTTTGAGGATAAGCAGAAGGGCTTTGCCGTCGGGGTAGATGACTATATGGTGAAGCCTATAGATATAAATGAGATGATACTGCGTGTGGCAGCAGTGCTCAGGAGATCGAAAATGGCCTCTGAGCATTCGCTCACTGTCGGTAACTGTGAGCTTGATTATGACGCTATGAGCGTGAGGATCGGTGATAATCCTGCGGAGACTATACCGAAGATGGAGTTCAAGCTGCTGTTCAAGCTTTTGTCTTACCCGAATAAGATATTCACACGCCGCCAGCTGCTCGATGAGCTCTGGGGTATGGATAAGGACGTTGACGAAAGAACGGTCGATGTGCACGTAAAGAGACTGAGAGAGCGCTTCGGTGATGCGCCTGACTTTGACATAGTAACTGTCAGAGGTCTCGGATATAAGGCAGTAAAAAAGCAGTGATACACTCGGGAGGGTGAGCTTTATGACGATGAAAAAGCTCAAAAACACTAAATATAAAGCTACGCTCCAGTTCAAGCTGTCGGCTATCTTCTTTGTTGTAATGATAATTTCGGCATCGGTATCTCTGACGATAGTGGGCCTTATCTGTCTGCCTATAATGAGAGATAACTCCGAGCAGCAGCTGTTGGAGATGTCGATAGCTATAGACACGCTTTCCGAGCATACAGACTTTAATACGTCGGAGATCGTTCAGGTGATAGGCAACTCTTCCTATCAGGTCGAGCAGCTCAGACACAACGACACGAAGGTGATAGACAATAAAAAGGCTCTGAAAAAGAAGGGCTATGCGATAAATTCCTACGGCATAATACCCAGAGCCGAAATGGTCAAGGCAGTCGGAGAGGAATACATATTCATTTCGACCTTCTCCAGTGAAAGTGCATACTGGATAATCAATCTCATAGTTATTCTGACACTGGCTGTCAGCGTTCTGATAGGAACCGTCATCACGAATTTTGTCGGCCGCACGATATTCCAGCCGGTCAGAGAACTCAGCCGGGCAGCCTCAGAGGTGGCAAAGGGTAACTTCAAGGTGCGCGTAAGAGTGCCTGCCGACCCCGAGTATGCTATCCTTGCGAAGAACTTTAACCGAATGGCCGAGCAGCTCTCAGGCATAGAGACACTGAGAGGAGACTTTATCTCAAACGTCTCCCATGAGTTCAAAACTCCGCTGGCGTCCATTCAGGGCTTTGCAAAGCTGCTGCAGTCAGACACTATCTCCGAGACGGAGAGGCAGGAATATATCAGCATCATCATTTCCGAGACATCAAGGCTTTCAAAGCTCTCTTCAAACATTCTGAACCTTACAAAGCTTGAAAACCAGAAAACTATAGGCGCCAAGAAGAGATTCTCTCTTGATGAGCAGATAAGAAATATCCTTCTTGTGCTTGAGCCTGAGTGGTCAAAGAAGGATATCGACCTGGATATAGACCTTGAGGACGTTATGTATATCGGCAATGAGGAGCTTATGGCTCAGATATGGCAAAACGTTATAAATAACGCTATCAAGTTCACACCTGTGGGCGGAAAGATAAGGGTAGCGCTGTTCAGGTCGGAAAAGAGCATAGAGGCCGAGGTCTGGGACAGCGGACCGCATATAGATAAGGTAGCGATCGCCAAGATATTTGAGAAGTTCTATCAGGGTGACAAATCAAGAGCAACTGAGGGCAACGGCCTCGGGCTCGCACTGGTAAAGAGGATAATAGAGCTGGCTCAGGGAAGCATAAGGGTCGAGAACGTACCCTCGGGCGGAGTAAGCTTTAAGATATCTCTGCCGTATATAATCGAAGATATGATGTAAAAACACCGCCGCAGACTGAAAAACTGCGGCGGATTTTTTATTGTTTTTCTGTTCTGCTTATCCTCCATGTGTCGTCGGAGCCTTTGATGACATACATTTTCAGGTAATATATATCTGAGTTAGGATATGCCTGATATGGCACTTTTACGGTAAAGCTGGAATCTGTCATATCGCTGATAAGGGGAGTGTCGTCCGTCCAGATATATGATGTGCCGCCGATAGGAGCAATTCCGACATAAAGGCTTCCGTCAATGTCAGCATACAGGGGTTTTCCTCCGTTGCCTGCGCTGCTGCCCAAAAGTGTCTTTGTCCATTCCTGCTGACAACTGCCTGTTGTGACCTTGCCGATAAGCTGCTTTATATCTTCTGTGCTCTTGTAATTTGTATCGGTCACAAGGTAGTATCCGCAATCAAATGATGAGGGGTCGTCCTCGCTTGCTTCCATAGGAACGAGCTTTCCGCTGTCGTCAAACCACATTCTGGTGTCATCATGCGGGATATTTGCTTTTGCGAAATAGAGATCAAGAACATCGTAGTAATATTTAAAGTTAATGGTCCATCTTTCATATTCAACAAGCCGGTCGTAATCTGTGTTGTCTCCGTCTGCTCGGTGTTCAACTGTCTTTTGATCGTCCTGAGAGGGCTCGGTCACGTCCACTGTGGGCTGAGGGTCATCATTATTGCCTTGTTGATCGCCGTCATTTTGTGTTACTTCTACCTGACTGTCGGGCAGGTGTATCTGTGTGGGCTCATCGGGCTGAGATATGCTGCTGTTGGCAGAGGAGTCGGTCTCCGAAGTGTTTGTATCTGCTTCACTGACAGATGCAGAGGGCTTTTCTTTGCTCGGCGATGTATCGGAGCTGTTTTCGGCTGTCGGTAAAGATACAACGGCAGACGAGACAGGCTTATCTGTTTTGGGCTTATTATCTCTGTTGTTCAGAGAGATAAGCATTCCCGAAATGCCTATAACTGCTATCAGGCAGGCAGCCGCAGAAATGACAGGAATATATCTTCTGAGCCTGATTTTTTCTCCGCTTTGTGACAGGTTTTCTTTCTCAGGCGTGGTTTCGATATCGCAGCTTTGTGCAGCTTTCATTTTTTCAAGCTTTTCCATGCTTGCTTCAAAGAGCCTGTCTTTTTCGCCTGCACTGAGCTTTGTTCTTTTTTCTATAGCTTCAAGCGCATTATCATCGGCGCTGTCAAATATATCAAATTGTGATGTTTTCATTGTGCTCCCTCCTTAAAGAGTGTAACCGTCTTTTTCGAGTGCTTTTTTCAGCTTTTTCATTGCTCTGGCGCTTCTCATTCTGACAGCCGATGGCTTCATGCCAAGATCACTTGCTATATCAGCTGATGAACGCTCATAATAGAACCTTTGCACCACTATGGTAGAATCAGGCTCTCCAAGCTCATCTATTTTTTGTGCAAGCTCAGCCGAGAGGTCACTCCTTTGGGCGGAATGCTCAGTGTCTGAATCTGAAACAAGGTCGGATATCTCACCGCTGTCAAGAGAAACTGTATCGCCGGTCTTTGCATTAAGGCTGTAATATTTGTTTATAGCTCTTCTTTTTGCAATAGTTGCGATAAAGCCTTTAAGCTCACCCTTTGCTTTTTCGCTGTCTAGTCTGAAAAACACCTCTGCGAAGATATCGCTCACACATTCTTCGGTATCCTCCGCAGTGCCGCACGCTCTCAGCTTGCTGAATGCTATAGCATAGACATATTTGCAGTATTCATCAAAAAGAGCCCTATATGCCTCTTCAGGCGAGCGCTCATAAAGCTGAGAATATTTTTCTCCCGTCATAACTATACTCCTATCCGAAGGCGTTCATGAACTTTTCCCTTCGTATAACACATTCAGCTGAAAGACAGCCTCTGTCACACAATTTTAGTTTTTTTACACAAAAATATGCCCGAACCACATTGCTGTGATCCGGGCATTGTTATCAGGATTATTCGTCAACCTCTTCAACAGCCTCTTCGACCTTGTCAAGGCCCTCTTCAACGCTCTCAGCTACGTCCTCAGCAGCATCAGCAACAGCGTCAGCAGCTTCCTCAGCAGCCTCAGCAGCGTCTTCAGCAACGCCCTCAGTCTCTTCGTCGCAAGCTACGCACTCATCGAAATCGTCGTCGAGATCCTCATAATCGTAGTTATCAAGCTCCTTCTTCTTTTTAAGAGCATATACAGCTGCAACACCTGCGCCAACTGCACCAAGAGCAGCAGCAACCTTTAAAGCCTTTCCCATTTTAAAACACTCCTTTTAAAATTTTTACACCCTGAATATGTTTCAAGATTGTAATTAAGTATACCATATTTATT
>CACXFU010000113.1 GCA_902767035.1 uncultured Ruminococcus sp. | reverse complement strand
TTTGTTATCCCTTTGCAAAAAATAATTAGAAGTTTTAGGAAGGGAGTTTGAGGGATAACCCTTTTTCAAAAGGGTTTCCCTCAATAAGTTCGCACAAAGCTGTTATACGAGTATCGCTCATAGGAGCGGTCTTTTTATCACAGCTCAAAATCACAGCAGATCAGATAGGGGGAGCTGTCCTCGGTGTACTCGGTCACCTTGCCGCCGAAAAGCGGCACGAGGTTTTTGAGCCCCACATAGAAGACCCCGTTCACCTCAATGTTTCCGCAAAGGCCGAAATCGCTCTCGCCCGACGCATTATCCGTCACGATGAGCTCGCCGTCAGTTATCTGCACATAGGCGCTGTCGGTCGAGAAATTCACTACACTTCCGCTCTTGCTGAGCCCCCTTGCCCCAAGCTCACCGAGCCTGTCATAGGGTATGTAATACTGCACCTCAACAGTGTCATCGCCGCGGTGAGTGTAGTTCTCGCGCTGTATCACAACATCTGCAAGGGAAGACTCCTTCCCCCCGACGGTCAGCTTACCCGAAAACTTTGCGTAGCTGTTACCGTCCACCTCAGCTATTATCTCGTGCCCGCCGCTTATCGGCTCCGGCTCAGCGAAGATGTCGTCCTCGGTGGTAACGGTGGTCTCCGCTGTTGTGGTAGTCGCGGTAGTCTCGGCGGCCGTCGTTGTTGTCTGCGCAGTTGCGGCAGTCTCCGTCTTAGTGGCCGTCACTTCACTTTTAGATATCGAAGAGCCCTCTGCCGCACAGGAGCATAACAGCGCAAAGCAGAAGCTCATAATTATCATGTATCTTTTCATTTTATCGGTCTCCCTTCGGAGAGAAATTATAGCACACTGCCTCCTGAAAGTCAAGATTAGAAAAAACAAGTCCGAAATTTCACCCTTAAAATCAAACGCTCCGCGCTATACCGCAATGTGATCTTAAATCTAAAAAAAGTGTGAAAAGCGCTTTACAAAAAGGGGCATTTGTGTTATAATAAGAATGCTGAATTATGCTTGGCGGAGTGTGCAAGGCGGCACAGTCGGCCGGACGTTATTATTGTAAAAGGAGGAGCTTAAGGTGCAGAAAGCATACCTTATACTGGAAAATGGTACGATTTTCGAGGGCAAGAGCTTTGGTGCGGCCGGTGAGACTATCGGAGAGATAGTTTTTACCACTGCAATGACGGGCTATCTTGAAACGCTCACCGATCCTAGCTATTACGGTCAGATCGTTGTTCAGACTTTCCCTCTTATCGGAAATTACGGTATCATTTCCGAAGATTTTGAAAGCGAATGTCCTCATGTCAGAGGTTATATTGTCAGAGATTGGTGTCAAGAGCCCAGCAACTTCCGTTGTGAGGGTGATCTTGACACTTTTTTAAAGAAGCATAATATCGTAGGCCTTTACGGCATAGACACCAGACACCTCACCAAGATAGTGCGTGAGTACGGCGTTATGAACGGAAAGATAGTTCCCGAGGGTTCAAGCTTCGGCCTTACGGATCTGAGGCACTATGAGATCAAAGACGCTGTAAAGAACACCACCTGCGACAAGGAGCAGACCTTCAGACCTGAGGGCGAGATAAAGAGAAAAATAGTGCTTTACGATTTCGGTGCAAAGCACAACATCGGGCGTGAGCTTGTGAAGCGCGGCAGCGAGGTAACGGTCGTGCCGGCTTATACGAGCGCCGAGAGAGTGATTGAGCTTGAGCCTGACGGCATAATGCTCTCAAACGGCCCCGGAGACCCTGCCGAGAACGTTGAGATAATCGCAGAGCTTAAAAAGCTTGTTGAAAAGAAGATACCCACCTTCGGCATCTGTCTCGGGCATCAGCTGCTGGCGCTTGCTCACGGAGCTACTACTTCAAAGCTGAAGTACGGTCACAGAGGTGCTAACCAGCCTGCCGAGAACACCGAGACGGGAAGAGTATATATCACCTCTCAGAACCACGGCTATGCCGTTGACAACGACTCTCTGCCGGAGAACGCAAAGCCGCTTTACCTCAATGCCAATGACGGCACCTGCGAGGGAGTAAGATATCTCGATGAGCCTGCATTTTCCGTGCAGTTCCACCCGGAGGCCTGCGGCGGCCCGAGAGATACGGACTTCCTGTTCGATGAGTTCATAGCAATGATCGATAAGAATAAGTGATGAAGTAAGGAAAGGATATGATCAGATGCCTTTGAATAAAGATATTAAGCGCGTTCTTGTGATAGGTTCGGGCCCGATCGTTATAGGTCAGGCAGCCGAGTTCGACTACGCGGGAACACAGGCTTGCCGTGCGCTGAAGCAGCAGGGTCTTGAGGTCATTCTCATCAACTCTAACCCCGCTACCATAATGACAGACAACGCAATGGCAGACAAGATATATATCGAGCCGCTCACCCTGGAGACCGTGAAGCGTGTCATCAAGAAGGAGCGCCCTGACAGTCTTCTTTCGACCCTCGGAGGACAGACAGGTCTGACGCTTTCTATGCAACTCGCCAAGGAGGGCTTCCTTGACAAATACGGAGTGAAGCTCCTCGGCGCCGACCCCGACACCATAGACAAGGCCGAGGACAGACAGATGTTCAAGGACACTATGGAATCCATAGGCCAGCCCTGCATACCGTCCCTCGTCGTAACGACCGTTGAGGAGGCTGTTGATTTTGCAAACCAGCCCGGTATAGGCTATCCGCTTATAATACGTCCTGCGTTCACACTGGGCGGCACGGGCGGCGGTATCGTCAACAACGAAGAGGAGCTTCGTGACATAACAAGAAACGGCCTTTATCTCTCGCCTATCACTCAGGTGCTCGTTGAGAAGAGCATCGCCGGCTGGAAGGAGATAGAGTTCGAGGTGATGAGAGACTCAAAGGGCAACGTTATAACCGTCTGCTCTATGGAGAACTTTGACCCTGTCGGCGTTCACACCGGTGACTCCATAGTTATCGCGCCTGCGGTAACTCTTGCTGATAAGGAATATCAGATGCTGCGTTCTGCCGCTCTGAAGATCATCGACACGCTGAAGGTAGAGGGCGGCTGCAACTGCCAGTTCGCACTTAACCCCGAATCGTTCGAGTATGCCGTTATCGAAGTTAACCCCAGAGTTTCGCGCTCTTCCGCACTGGCTTCCAAGGCAACAGGCTATCCTATCGCCAAGGTCGCAGCGCAGATCGCTATAGGCTATACTCTTGACGAGATCAAAAACGCCGTTACGGGCAAGACCTATGCCTGCTTTGAGCCGGCACTTGACTACGTTGTAGTGAAGCTCCCTAAGTGGCCTTTTGACAAGTTTGTTTATGCCAAGCGTGAGCTCGGAACCCAGATGAAGGCTACCGGCGAGGTAATGGCTATAGGCACAACGTTTGAGCAGGCTATAATGAAGGCTGTCAGGGGTGCCGAGATAGGCCATGACTGCCTTATCTCACCGAAGATGCTGGAGCTTGACGATGAGACTATCAGAGCAAGGCTCCATGACTGCACAGATGAGAGACTTTTCGTTGTGTATGAGGCTCTCAGGCGCGGCGTTACGGTCGATGAGATACACGACATAACAAAGATAGACGAGTGGTTCCTCTACAAGCTGACAAAGCTTATCGATATGGAGCGTACCCTTGCAGATGACAGCTCCTTTGAGACCTATGTTGAGGCAAAGAAGCTCGGCTTTACCGATAAGGTGATCGAGAGACTGACAGGAAAGCCGATCGAGAAGCCTATCCATGCGGTGTTCAAGATGGTAGATACCTGTGCTGCCGAGTTTGCCGCACAGACCCCGTATTTCTATTCCACCTATGATAATGACGATGAGGCGGCAGATTTCATCTCGGCCAAGGGTCATGACAGAAAGACTGTTATCGTATTCGGTTCCGGCCCTATCCGCATCGGCCAGGGAATAGAATTTGACTATGCGTCAGTTCACTGCGTATGGGCACTGAAGGAAAAGGGCTATGACGTTGTTATCGTAAACAACAACCCGGAGACCGTCTCCACCGACTTTGATACCGCTGACAGACTTTATTTCGAGCCTCTCACCGATGAGGACGTTATGAACATCATCAGGGTAGAGAAGCCTGTAGGCGTAGTAGTTGCCTTCGGCGGCCAGACAGCTATCAAGCTCACAAAGCATATGGCTGAGAACGGAGTAAAGATTATGGGAACTCCGCCCGACGCCATTGACTGTGCAGAGGACAGAGAGCGCTTTGACGAGCTGCTTGAAAAGTATAAGATAAAGAGACCCGAGGGCTTCACGGTAATGACCTGTGAGGAAGCTCTTGAGATAGCTAACAGGATACACTATCCCGTTCTTATGAGACCTTCCTACGTTCTCGGCGGCCAGAATATGATAATCGCCTTCAATGATGACGATA
>CACXFU010000112.1 GCA_902767035.1 uncultured Ruminococcus sp. | reverse complement strand
TGCGCCAGCAAGCCTGCGTCAGCTTTATGCACTCTGACGAAAAATCTGACTATGCATCTGACGCACAACAGCTGTGCGGTGTTGCCTATATTGTCCAGCTATACTTCTAGCTTTTATTCTCTATCATGTCATAAAGCTCGCCGACAGCATCAGCAAGGCCGCCGAGCCTGTCAACTATGCCCTCATTGACAGCCTGCTCACCGTCAACTACGGAGCCCACATCCATAACGAGCTGCCCCGTTGCCATTATGAGCTCTCTGAACCTGTCCTCGCGAATAGATGAATTGTCCGTCACAAAGCGAACGATCCTGTCCTGCATCTTCTCGAAGTAGGACAAAGTCTGCGGAATGCCCGGCACAAGACCGCTCATTCTCACAGGGTGTATGGTCATCGTGGCGCTCCTCACAATAAGTGATCTCTTTGCGCTCACCGCAAGCGGCACACCGATAGAATGGCCTCCTCCGACCACGAGCGACACCGTAGGCTTGCTCATTCCGGCTATCAGCTCAGCGATGGCAAGGCCGGCTTCAACATCACCGCCGACCGTATTGAGGATCATCAGCAGACCCTCTATGCTCCTGTCCTGCTCAACAGATACAAGAGTAGGGATAATATGCTCATACTTTGTAGTCTTATTATCAGCCGGCAGGATATAGTGACCCTCTATCTGGCCGATTATATTAAGGCAATGTATGCAATGCTTTGCGTTCGTAAGATCAACGCTCCCGATATCAGCGCCCATCATCGCATTCTGTGCAGCATCTGCGATCAGGCTGTCAAGCTCATCCATTTATCATACCTCCGATACATCATACCGAAAGTATTTGCATTTAAAGCCCGATTATTCAGACACACTGACCCACCTTATAAATAATAACACATAAAGTCGGATATGTCAACCATTAATTGTACAAAAAAATTCCCGTTTATGTAAAAAAGCGTCAGTTATTCGGCAGAAGTATACTCCTGCGAGAGCACCTGATCTACCCAGAGGACAAGATCGACAAAATCTTCCTTATCGAGATAGGAGAAATACTTGTTCACAGGCTCATCACCGACGGGCGTAAGCGTATCGGTAAAGCAGAAGCCGTCGGGAGATATAGTCGTTTGTGTCATAGTGTCGGAATTGAGCCCTGTGGTCAGCTGGATAAAGTCAAGGGTCGTGTCCTTTGAGGGAGTTGACACGGCAGATGCACGGCCAAAGCTGTCTATCATATTTATAAGCTCGGAATAGTCATCATATGAATCTATATAGCATTCTCCGTAAACATCGCCTACCTTGAGGCTGACTTTTGCATAAGCGCGCTGGTATACCGTATAGCCGCCGAAGGGATCAAGAGAGATAATGTAGTTCACATCTCCCCTGACGGCACTTACGCAGGAATAGAGGGGCTTTTGCGTATTTATTGATTCTGCCGGCACCCACTCTATAGAATCAAAGAACATATCCTGATCCGCGGTTACAGCCGCTGAGCCGTCAGGCAGATAAAGCGCTTTATAGATCTTATCCGGGTCATCGGAATAGGCATCGGAAATAACATATTTTGAAGTGTCAGGTCCGGAAGGGGTGATCTCTGCAAGCTCGCCGTCAGCGCCGAAGGTCATATATACGGTGGCGCTTTCACTGCCGTAATAAGATAGTGCAAGAACACCGTTTGAGACCAGCCTGATATCGGTATAAAGGTTTGCTTTGACAAGCTCATTTCCCTCAGTATCAAGCAGGCCGAGATAGTCGCCCTCACGATAGATATATATAACGCCGTCGATCAGCTTTTCACAAGTGCGGCCATCAAACGGCTGTCCGGTAACATCTTCATAATGCTCCTCTGCCGGGAAGCTGGTATATTCGGGCTTTGAGAGCTCGTCCATAGGCACATCAGAGAGAAATGCCGGGAACTCATACTCCTTCAATACCACCTTGCCTTTAGCCGCTGCGCTGCTGTTTTTGATAGATACGCCCGAAGATGACTGATCCTGCTTTTCGTCCTCATCACAGGCAGAAAACGAAAAAGCCATCAAAGCGGCGGCGGCCACAGCAGTTATTATTTTTAAGCTTGCCATTCTAATCTCTCCTTCAGGGTTGTCTCCGGGATTTGTTGTCTCTGTTAATATGTAAATATATTATATCATAGTAAGAACGAAATGTAAAGACGCGTGTACAAAAAAATTCATCAGGGCGGCAAAACAAAGCAGCCCATAAATCACGTATTTACGCGGTTTACAGGCTGTTTCCACCAGTCGAGGTGACGGGACTTGAATTGAAAGATTCGATTATTGCGTTTTAGCGTATCTTCCGTAAAGCCCCTATTTTACGCACTTTGCGTTGATGTAACTTTTGCAGCTTGATG
>CACXFU010000111.1 GCA_902767035.1 uncultured Ruminococcus sp. | reverse complement strand
AACGGCAAGGCTAAGAAGATCACAGTTTTCACTTACAAGCCTAAGAAGGGCGAGAAGAGAAAGATGGGTCACAGACAGCCTTACACTAAGGTAGTTATCGAAGCTATCAACGCATAATGATAATTGCTGATTTTTTCAGGGCTCCCGATGATAAGCTTAAGGGCTTTTCAGTCTCGGGGCATTCAATGACGGCGTATGCAGGTGAGGATATCTGCTGTGCCAGCGTATCGTCGGCTGTTATGCTGACGGCAAATACAGTGACCGATGTGTTTAAAATCGATGCTAAGGTCAAGGTGCTTGATAATGAAATCAAACTGAAGCTGGGAGATGACCCTACAGGAGAGGGCGACAAGCTCATTCTAGCTCTGCTGATACAATTATATAATGTCAGCGAAGATTTTCCCGGTGCTGTTAAGGTCAGCGTCATTGATCTGGACGGCTGACAGTATCACTTTTACGGAGGTGTAATAGAAATGATAAAGATCTCAATGCAGTTTTTCGCGCATAAAAAGGGAATGGGTTCCACAAAGAACGGTCGTGATTCCGAGGCTAAGAGACTTGGTGTCAAGAGAGCTGACGGACAGTTCGTTCTCGCAGGCAACATTCTTGTAAGACAGAGAGGCACACACATTCATCCGGGTGAGAATGTAAAGCGCGGCTCTGATGATACACTGTTTGCAACAGCTGACGGTGTTGTAAGATTTGAAAGACTTGGCAAGGACCGCAAGAAGGTCTCTGTTTATCCACAGGCATAAGTCACAGAACATATGACCCTGAGCTGATGCTTGGGGTCTTTTGTTGATTGATGAAGGGAGGTAATGAAATGTTTGTCGATCAGGCGAAAATTTTCATCAAAGCCGGCGACGGCGGAGATGGTGCGGTATCGTTCCACCGTGAGAAATATGTAGCAGCTGGCGGCCCTGACGGCGGAGACGGCGGCAGAGGCGGAAACATTGTTTTTCAGGTCGATGACAATATTTCTAACCTCATAGATTTCAGATTCAAGAAAAAATATGCTGCCGAAAAGGGACAGAACGGCTCGGGAAAGAACTGTTCAGGCCGTAATGCCCCTGATGTTGTGATAAAGGTCCCGCGCGGTACTGTTGTGAAGGAAGCGTCTACCGGCAGGATACTGGCGGATATGTCAGATGATGAGCCTGTAATTATCGCCAAAGGCGGCAAGGGCGGCAGAGGAAACGCACATTTTGCAACATCTACAAGACAGATTCCTAAGTTTGCCAAGCCCGGCTTCAAGGGTGATGAATATGAGGTCATACTTGAACTGAAACTTATCGCCGATGTTGGCCTTGTCGGGTTTCCGAATGTCGGAAAGTCTACACTTATCTCCGTGGTCTCTGCTGCGAAGCCGAAGATAGCCAATTATCACTTCACGACCCTTACTCCCGTTCTCGGCGTTGTAAAGATCGATGAGGGTCAGTCGTTTGTAATGGCTGATATTCCCGGTCTTATTGAGGGCGCAAGTGAGGGAGTTGGTCTCGGGCATGAGTTTTTGAGACACGTTGAACGCTGCAGACTTATCGTTCATATAGTTGATGTTTCCGGCAGCGAGGGCAGAGACCCTGTCGAGGATTTTGAGACAATCACCAGAGAGCTTGAAAACTTCTCGTTCGATCTTGCAGAATCTCCTGTTATCGTCGCTGCAAACAAATGCGATATGGCGACTGAAGAGCAGATAGAGCGTTTCAGGGAGTATATTGAGAATAAAGGCCTTCAGTTTTTTGAGATCTCGGCCGCTACCACTCAGGGTACTCAGGAGCTCGTGAAGGCAGTATACTATGAACTGCAGAAGCTCCCGCCGGTAAAAAGGTTTGAAGCTCAGCCCCTGACAAGAGAGGAGCTTGACGAAAAGCTCCTGTCAAAGAAGGAATTTGAAGTAACTGTAGAAGACGGTGTGTATTTCGTTGAGGCCGACTGGCTGTGGGATATACTCAGAACTGCTGATATGGACGACTATTCCTCTTTGCAGTACTTTCAGAAGGTGCTCAGGTCAAGCGGTATTATCGATAAGCTTGAGCAAATGGGCATCAATGAGGGCGACACGGTGTCTATATTTGATTTTGAGTTTGAATTCGTTCGTTAAGGAGGGTCCTTATGCTGCCGTTGTCTGACAGAGATGCAATGCAGTATTCTCCGCTGTCACTGGCTTTCATCGGAGACAGCGTTTATGAGCAGCTTGTAAGGCTCAGGCTGCTGCTGCTCGCCAATATGCCGGCAAACAAGCTTCATAAGCTGACCGTTAAGCGTGTCTGCGCCGAATATCAGGCACAGGCTGTAAGAAAGTGGTTTGATGAAGATCTCCTCGATGAAAAGGAGCGGGAGGTTTTCAAGCGCGGCCGCAATACCAGCGGCATAACTGCGCCGAAGCACACGACAGTCTCAGAATACAGGATAGCTACAGGGCTTGAATGTTTGTTCGGCTTTTTATATCTTACCGGCAGACAGGACAGGATAGACAAGCTTTTTGATTCTGCCTGGGAGATCGGCGGAGACGATCTGAATATATAATGATAATTTAGTAAAGAGCAAAACTCAGAGATTTAAACCTCTGTCTGTAGGACCAGGAATTTACATCACCAAAGAGATACGCCTAAAAGGCCTTT
>CACXFU010000110.1 GCA_902767035.1 uncultured Ruminococcus sp. | reverse complement strand
CTATTACTTTTGTTTCCGCTGATTTTCAAAAGTGCAGGATATTATATCCGCCCTAAGTCAGTACGTAACTCAATCTTAGTTCCACGCTCTGTTGGGGGCTATTCGGTAGCCCCCAACCCCCTTCGGGTATAAATCTTTTTATCAGGTGCGGCCACTATGTAACAGTTTAAACAAAAGTACGGCGTGAATTAGCCGTGCGGCGAGCACCGCCCCCAAACCCCTTCGGGTACATATCTATTTGCTAGGTGCGGTGAGCACCTCTTTAAAATCCCTTCGGGTATTTTGGCAAAAGAGGAATAAAAACTAAAGCGATACCGTGTTCAGACGGTATCGCTTTAAATCTATTCATCGTCAGCAACTATCGAAATATGGAGCTCCTCGAGCTGCTTCTCGTCGACTGTTGACGGGCAGCCGCTCATAAGCTCGCTTGCATTCTGTACCTTCGGGAACGCCGTAACGTCACGCAGACTGTCAGCCTTGCACATTATCATTGCGATACGGTCAAGACCGATGCCCATTCCTCCGTGCGGCGGCGATGCGTAGCGGTAAGCGTCAACAAGGAAGCCGAACTTTGCCTCTATCTCTTCATCGCTCATTCCGAGAGCTTCAAACATCTTCTGCTGCAGAGCCGGGTCGGTTATTCTCATTGAGCCAGATGACAGCTCAGTGCCGTTGAGAACAAGATCCCACGCCTTTGCCCTTACGTTTGCAGGGTCACTGTCAAGATATTCAAGGCACTCCTCCATAGGCATAGTGAACGGGTGGTGCATAGCTGCCCAGACCTCGTTCTCCTCGTCCCATTCAAAGAAGGGCATCTCGGTTATCCATACAAAGTTATAGGTGTCATCGGGGATCAGCTCAAGCCTTTTAGCGCAGATAAGTCTCAGTGCGCCCAGTGTAGGCAAAACCACCTTGTTCTTGTCGGCGCAGATTAGGATAAGGTCTCCCTTTTCCGCTCCGAGGTCTGAAAGCAGGCTTTCAAGCTGCCCCTCACCCAGAAACTTCTTGAACGAGCAGTTGGGCTCATCTGCCCAGCGAATATATGCAAGCCCCTTTGCGCCAATTCCCTTAGCGTGCTCTGTGAGCTTGTCGATCTCTTTTCTTGTGTAGGTCGCAGCGCCGTTTTTAACGTTTATCATACGCACCGAGCCGCCGTTCTCGACAGCTGACCTGAACACTACAAAGTCTATATCCTTTACCTTGTCAGTGATGTCCTCGATTTCCAGGCCGAAGCGTGTATCCGGCTTGTCGGAGCCGAACCTTGCCATTGAATCAGCAAAGGTAAGCCTCTCTATCGGGAGCTTTATGTCCTTACCGAGTATCTCCTTGAAAAGCCTCTGGATATACCCCTCGATGCACTCCTGGATATCCTCCTGATCTACGAAAGACATCTCAAGGTCTACCTGAGTGAACTCGGGCTGTCTGTCAGCTCTGAGGTCCTCGTCTCTGAAGCACCTTGCCAGCTGGATATAGCGGTCATACCCTGCTACCATCAGGAGCTGCTTGTATATCTGAGGGCTCTGCGGCAGAGCATAGAACTTTCCGTGATGCACTCTTGACGGCACAAGGTAATCTCTTGCGCCCTCGGGGGTCGACTTCATCATCATTGGAGTTTCGATCTCCAGAAAGCCGTTCTCATAGAAGTATTCTCTTGTCACCCTTGCGATCTCGTGGCGGGTGATAAGGTTCTGGGTGAGCTTCGGGTTCCTGAGGTCAAGATAGCGGTATCTGAGCTTGAGCTCATCGTTTACCTTGTCTGAGTTTGTCACCTCAAAGGGTGTTGTCTCGGCAGCGGAGAGAATACGAAGGTCGGTAACGGCGATCTCGATGTTTCCCGTTCTGAGCTTCGGGTTCTTGCTCTCACGCTCACGGACCGTTCCCACAGCCGCAAGAACGTACTCGCTCTTTACCTGCTGAGCCTTCTCAAACACTGCTCTGTCGGTCTCGTCATTGAAGGCGAGCTGAACAATGCCTGTCCTGTCACGAAGATTGATAAAGATAAGGTTTCCCATATCTCTTACTCTGTCTGCAAAGCCCATAACGGTAACGCTCTGCCCGATAGTATAGTCAACGGAGCAGTAATTAGTACGTTTCAGACCCTTCATACTGTCTGGTTTCATATTATTTCCTCTTTTCATAAAGATTTCAGGATCATATTGATCTCACGCCTGCTTTTTCAAGCCTTTCGTGAGCCTTTCTGACTTTAGCTTCACTCATCACTGTTGCGGTGCCCTTTCTGAGAACAGCCGCCTTTAAGCCTCTTTTTACAGCGCCGAGAGCAGTTGAGGTCACACAGCCGCATTCGTCAAGCCCGCAGAGATGCAGCTCATCATAGCCGTTTTTCTTCACGAGCTGCAACAGCTCCTTGTTTGTGAGCGCATCACCGAAGAATTTGTCAAAGCACAGTGATGATACGATGTCAAGCCCGTCATAAAGCTCTGCACCCTCAGAACCTGCTATCGAGTAACCGAACAGCAGTCTGTTTGTGGGCAGATCCTGTATCAGGTGACGGATATATATCACATCGCAGCCTGAGCTCTCATAGCTGTGTATGAGCTCATTCACAGCGGCTGTGAGCTTTTCGGTATCGTAGGAAAACCTCTTTTTCCTCTTTTCGTACAGATAGTCATTCTGCATATCAATAACTATCAGCGCAGTTTTCTCAGCCATAAGCCCTCCT
This sequence comes from uncultured Ruminococcus sp., assembly GCA_902767035.1. Classification (GTDB taxonomy): domain Bacteria; phylum Bacillota; class Clostridia; order Oscillospirales; family Ruminococcaceae; genus Hominimerdicola. Next base: position 6,219 of record CACXFU010000110.1, on the reverse strand, counting down.
ATTCTCTGAGCGACTCCAGATATGCCTCTATATATTTTTTCTTGTCATCAAACAGTATCAGAAACAGCGCCACAGCCCATATCCCTGCAAACACGCCCATAGCAGCATACTCTCTTAGGCCTGCGCACATCAGTATCAGCACCCATGCGATAAGCGTCAGCGCTGCTGCCGATATATAAGCCGAAACAGGCTTTCGTATCCTGCCGACCAGCCGTGAGCCGTTCTCTGTCTTTTCTATCACTCCGAAAAAGCCCGAGGCTCCTCCGTCACGCTTTTTCGCCTGATGATGGAAGATCACTACCCTGTGGTCATCACGCCGACAGCCATAAAAGCAGCTCTCATAGCGGTGCTTTCTCATAAAGCGTCCGAGCGAGAAGATATTCAGCGTCGGTCTGTATTCCGTAAGCTCTCTGTCAAGGCGTTTGCAAAGCTTTTTCGGGCTGAGTGAGGTCTCTGTGACTATCTTGCGGCTCATTGAACAGGAGTTCCCTTTTCGGGCTTGTCGGGATAATCGTTCGGGTCGAAGACCTTGTCGTTTATCTTTATCTGTCCGCCTGTTCTGGTGTTGAGGAGCATTCCGTAGATAGTTCCGCACTTTGTGCACCTGAACTGGTGGAATATCTTTTCAGCGAACCAGCGGTTCTCGCTGTCCATTATCTGGTCAAGGGGACAGGTCTGATAAACTATCTCGGCATTTCCTGACAGACACATTCTCGCAAGCGACCCCACACACAGCATATACTCGGTCGGGTTGTGGATCTCTGCTATCGGCACGTCCTTGCACTGTTCACATCTGCTCATCAGCTTTTTCCTCCTTCGGTAAGCATTGCGATATCCTCGTCTATACCGCTGAACATCTCGCCTATCACAGCGTTCGAGAAGGTATTTACTAAACCCTCTCCGAGGTCTGTGTCGATCTGTTCGCCTGTTCTCATATTTTTGAGCTTGCACTTTCCGCTTTCGATCTCGTCACTGCCGAGGACCATAACGAAAGCCGCTCCGATCTTGTCGGCATACTTCATCTGAGCCTTCAGGCCTCTGCCTATCAGGTCATACTCAACGAAGTAGCCCTCAGCCCTCAGCCTTGATGCAACGGTGATAGCCTTTGATGCGGCGTCATCATTCATCGGTGCGATGTAGAGGTCGCACTTTTTCTCTTCGATGAAGTCGCACTCCTGCTTTTCCATAGTCATTATCAGTCTTTCAAGCCCCATAGCAAAGCCGAGTGAAGGTGTCGGTTTTCCGCCGAGCTGCTCTATCAGGCCGTCATAACGGCCGCCGCCGCATACAGTGCCCTGAGCGCCTATATCGGTAGAGATGAACTCAAATACCGTCCTTGTGTAGTAGTCAAGGCCTCTGACGATCTTCGGATTTATAGTGAAGTCAATATCCATAGCTCCGAGGTACTCCTGAAGCTTTGTGAAGTGATCCGAGCACTCCTCGCAGAGATAGTCTGTTATCAGCGGTGCGTCCTTTGCGATCTCCTGGCAAATGGGAGACTTGCAGTCGAGTATCCTCATCGGGTTCTTTTCAAGTCTGTCCTGACAGGTGGGGCAAAGCTCGTCCTTGCGCGCTGTGAAGTAATCCTTGAGAGCCTTGTGATAATTCGGTCTGCAATTGGGACAGCCGATAGAATTGATATTCAGAACTATATCCCTGAGGCCGCAGCTGTCAAGAACGCTCTTTGCAAGCGAGATGACCTCAGCATCAGCCCTCGGGCTTGCGGAGCCAACCATTTCGCAGCCGAACTGGTGGAACTCTCTGAGCCTTCCTGCCTGAGGCTTCTCATGGCGGAAGCAGGTCAGCAGGTAGAACACCTTCTGTGGCAGGCCCTCGTTGAGAATGCCGTTTTCTATCACCGCGCGCATAGTTCCTGCCGTGCCCTCGGGGCGGAGGGTGAACTGAGCGTCACCGGCAGCGGTAACGGAATACATCTCCTTTGAGACCACATCGGTAGTCTCTCCGACCGAGCGCACAAAAAGCCCCGTATCCTCGAATGTCGGGATACGTATCTCCTTAAAGCCGTACTGCTGAGCTATATCAGTTGTGATCTTTTCAACAGTGTGCCATTTTTTTACCTGAGAGGGAAGTATATCATTGGTCCCCTTAGGTCTCTGTATCAGAACTGCCATTTTATCATCCTTCCTTCAAATGCAGGGCCTGAGCCGTGCACAATAACAATATAATACTCTAATTTTTATAAATAGTCAAGAACACGTTTGTAAACAAACAAAAAAGCCGTCCCGAACAAGGGACGACTTCACCGTGATACCACCCTAATTACCCCCAGCCTTGAGCTGTGGGTCACTCTGCACCCTTAACGCGGGCAATGCGCCTGTCCTTTATCAGACAGGGGCTCAGGGGTGTCCTTCGGAGAAACCGCACCGCAGACCCTTTCACCATACGGTCCTCGCTCAGCATAGCGGCAGCCCTACTCTCCCCGTCAAAGCCTTTTGATATTACTGCCTTGCAGCAGTTGTGGGATTAACGATGTCACGCCAGTCAAGGTCTCCGCGCTCAAGGGCGTGGATAAGCGCCTCGGCAGTGGCGATATTCGTTGCTATCGGAATGTTGTGTACATCGCAAAGTCTCATAAGGTTAGCCTGATCCGGCTCGTGAGGCTTTGCAGAGATAGGATCTCTGAAAAACAGAAGCAGGTCTATCTCGTTGCAGGAGATCCTTGCAGATATCTGCTGGTCTCCGCCCTGAGAGCCGCTCAGATAACGCTGAACTCCCAGTCCCGTTGCTTCGGCGACCATCTTTCCGGTAGTGCCGGTAGCGCAGAGATTATGTTTGCTCAGAACTCCGCAGTACGCAATGCAGAACTGTACCATAAGCTCCTTTTTGGAGTCGTGAGCGATAAGTGCGATATTCAAAATGATCCCCCCGTTTCATAGTTTCCGCCGTTGCTGTCAGGCGGCGTACTTATCAGATCATACCTTTATTGACAGCGGAATGTGCTCTCCCTTGATCCTTCTTGAGATCGCAGAGAATGCCAGGAAGCCCATAGAGCTCGAAGACAGAGGCGCACCCTTGCCCGTAGCGAGCGGTATAGCGCTGTCCTCAGGGATAACACCGAGCAGCTGAACACCTATAGTATCTATGATAGCGTCAAGGTCGTCCATGTCGTCATACTCGAAGATCCTCTTGTTAGCCTTGTTGATAACAAGTCTCTGCTTCTGGTTGCCTCTCTTGTAGAACTCGTCAGACATCATTCTTCCGTCTCTTACACATACAGGGTCAGGCGTTGTGACGATAAGGATAAGGTCAGAGTTCGTAACGATATCGAATACCGAGCCGTTAATACCTGCAGATGTATCGATGATGATGTATTCAAAATATTTTCTCATTTCCTGAGTTATCTTCTCGATATCCTCAGCCTTCAGCTGTACGAACGGATCGCTCGGTGCGCAAAGCACGCTCAGGTTCGACGCAAGCTTGACAGTAGTGGTAGCCTTGTAAACATCGCAGGTGCCCTCAAGCACATCGCCGAGATCGTAGGGTATGTTTCCCTGCATTCCCAGCATGATATCCATGCATCTCAGACCGAAGTCGAGCTCTATGATAAGAGTTCTGTTTCCCTGTTTTGCAAGAGCATATCCGAGGCAGGCGCTGATAGATGACTTTCCTGTTCCGCCCTTACCCGAAGTTACTGCAATAATTTTTGACATAAGCTCATTGCTCCTTTCACAAACATAAAACCGCAGTTTTCCCGCGGGATTATTGCCGCACCTCTGTACGCTCTGCATCATCAATAAAATACTGAAACGCAGCGGCACGCACAGCTCAAACACAGCGGCAGTAAAAACGCCGTCGTAAACAAGAACAGCGACAGACGTTACCTATTATTATTTTACCACATATTTTCGATTTGTCAAAGCAATTTTCATCAAAAAGCACAAAATCGTTAATTCACATTAAATCGGACTTTGACTTTTAGTTATTTTGCACAATGACTAAAAATACCCCCTACTGTATATAGTTGTTATTGTCTGTTCTGACCACAAGAAGGGCAGAGCTTCAGGCGTTCTTCGTTAAAATTTTTACTTGTTTTCGGCTTTGTCCGCATAATCTCAGAGTGCAGGCATATACATATTAAAAGAACACGGACAAGTGACAGGCACTGTCCGCAATTGAGAGAGGGAGAGAGTGTGTATGTATATCAAAACAGTAAAGCTGAAAGATCTGAGAGCGCTTGCCGTTGTGGTGGCGGCACTGCTGATGCTGGCGGCGGTCATCATCGTGATAATAGGTGCCGCCGGCAAAAAGACTGCCGATCATGACCTCAAAACGGAGTCTGACAGGCAGCAGTTCCTGACTGACATGGGCTGGAAGGTAGGAGAAAAGTACGAGAGCTGCCGTCAGGTGACTATACCGGAGAAATTCACGGCGGTGTATAAAAACTACAATGAGCTGCAAAAACAGCAGGGCTTTGACCTTTCCGATTATAAGGGTAAGAACGTTACTATATATACATATTCGGTGAAAAATTACAAAAATGCTAAAAACAGCGAGGCGATAAAGGCAAACCTTATAGTATATAAGGGCAAGCTCATCGGCGGAGATGTCTGCTCGATAGAACTAGACGGCTTTATGCAGGGGCTGAAAAAATAGATAAAAAGACTTAAAAGTGCGCAGACGGCGCACTTTTTTATTGACAAAAGACGGCCCCGGCTATATAATTGTATAGGTGATAATAATGAGACTAGACAAATTTCTTTCCTCGCAGCTGCCCGATATCTCGCGCAGAGACGTCAAGAGGCTCTGTCTGAAAGGGCGGGTGACCGTCGGCGGCGCTGCGGCTAAAAGGTCGGATATGCACATCGATGAGCTGCATGACGAGATAGCTCTTGACGGCGTTCCAGTGGTCTACCGCGAACACATTTATATAATGCTCAACAAGCCGCAGGGCGTTGTCTGCTCGACCCGTGACGGCCTGTCACAGACGGTGCTGGAGCTTGTTCCCGATCACCTGCAGAGAAATGGGCTGTTTCCTGCGGGCAGGCTGGATAAGGACACCGAGGGCTTCGTTCTTATCACAGATGACGGCGACCTCGCGCACCGTATGCTCTCGCCTGCTCACCATGTTCCCAAGACCTATTTTGTGAGACTTGAAAAGCCCTGTGAGGAGGGCTGCGAAAACATTTTCGCACAGGGCTTCGAGGATGATGAGGGCGGCCGCTGGAAGCCTGCACAGCTGAGGCTGCTCAACGAGAGCAGGACAGAGTGTGAACTCACCATCACAGAGGGGCGGTATCATCAGGTGAAGAGAATGTTTTCTCAGCAGGGCAACAGGGTGGTCTTTCTGAAGCGTATCGCTATCGGAAATTTGCTTCTTGACGACAGTCTTGCTCTCGGAGAGTGTTTGGAGATACTGCACAAAGATGTTGATAAATTATTGGCAGAGAAAGCGCGCTAATTCCAGAATTTGCCAACAACGGTTAAATTTTCGTCAATATTTATAAAGAGATATGATAAAGTTTAGTAAAAAAAACTCTTGCGGGTATCAGGAAAATTTGTTATTATAAGAACATAGCTAATTGTGATATTAGTAAAAATCAAAATAGGGAGGTCCTTTTTAATGGCAAGTGTATCATTAAGGGAAATTTATAAGAAGTATGCAGGCGGCGTTATTGCCGTTTCCGACTTCAACATCGAGATCAAGGACAAGGAATTCATAATCCTCGTTGGTCCTTCAGGCTGCGGTAAGTCAACGACTCTCCGTATGATCGCTGGACTTGAGGAGATCAGCGAAGGCGAGCTTTACATCGGCGATCGTCTTGTAAACGACATCGCACCTAAGGACAGAGATATCGCGATGGTTTTCCAGAACTACGCTCTGTATCCTCACATGACCGTTTTCGAGAACATGGCATTCGGTCTTAAGCTGAGAAAGGTACCTAAGGATGAGATCGCAAGAAAGGTTGAGGAAGCTGCAAGAATCCTCGACATCGCACATCTGCTCGACAGAAAGCCGAAGGCTCTCTCCGGTGGACAGAGACAGAGAGTTGCGCTCGGCCGTGCTATCGTTCGTGAGCCTCAGGTATTCCTGCTTGACGAGCCTCTTTCCAACCTCGATGCTAAGCTGAGAGCACAGATGAGAACCGAGATCTCCAAGCTCCACAAGAAGCTGGGTACAACATTCATCTACGTTACACATGACCAGACAGAGGCTATGACGATGGGTGATAGGATCGTTGTTATGAAGGACGGCTACAT
>CACXFU010000109.1 GCA_902767035.1 uncultured Ruminococcus sp. | reverse complement strand
GTAACCACACTGTCAGCAAGTCACTATCCTGTTGCATTACTTACCCTTCGAGCTTCTCTGAAAACACTAATCGCGCTATAGAGTAGCGCGCCCAGCCGTGCGGCGAGCACTAAAGCCGCGCGTGCAAAATAATTTGACAAAGCAGTTTTATGCGCGGTATCTTCCTGATAACTAGATTTGTTTTTGTTTTGATCTCTTCAGATAGTCCTTAGTCTCCGCTGCCACAACACCTGACAGCGCTATAAGAGCGATAACGTTTGGTATAGACATAAGGCCGTTGAAAATATCTGCTGTATTCCACACTGCCTCAACAGTCATATACGGCCCTATAAACACCGCAGCAATATATATCCTGTGATATATCGCCGTCACTCTCTTGTCAGAGCCGCCTAAAAGGTAAGATAGGCAGCGCTCCGAGTAATAGTTCCAGCCAAGAATAGTTGTAAACGCAAACACCGCAAGACACACCATAAGTAAAAACTCAGACACCTTCTCAGGGAATGGAAGACCGTAACGGAATGCATCTGTAGTTATCGCTACGCCCTCAAGCCCCTCTTTGGCATAGCTGCCTGCCATTACTATAGAAAGACCTGTCATAGTGCATACAAGTATGGTGTCGATAAACGTTCCCGTCATTGTGACAAGCCCCTGTCTTACCGGCTCCTTGGTCTTTGCAGCGGCTGCCGCTATCGGCGCCGAGCCCAGTCCGGCCTCGTTCGAGAAGATACCCCTCGCAATACCTGAACGCATTGACATCAGTATGATACCTGTTCCGACCGCGCCGCCTGCAACAGGCTTCAGGCCGAATGCGCTTTTAACAACAAGCACCACGGCAGTGGGTATCTCGGTTACATGACCGAGTATTATCAGCACACAGCTGCCAACATAGATCACGATCATAGCTGGCACTATCACCTGTGAGAAAAATGCGATACGCTTTATCCCGCCTATTATGATAAGCCCTGCGCAGACTGTTATTATAAGACCTGATATGATCGTAGTCAGTGTAAAGTCGCTGCCTAAGATACTGACAGTGTGAGCAGCATCAGGGTCAAAAAAGTTGTTTGCAGCCGAGGTTATACCGTTTATCTGCGTGATAGTACCTATACCGAAAAGCCCTGCAAGCACACCAAAAAGTGCAAACGTCTTGCCCAGCCATTTCCACCTTTTGCCCATACCGTTCTCTATGTAATAAAACGGTCCGCCCAGCATGGTGCCGTCAGCGCCCCTGCACCTGTATTTTACTGCAAGAAGCCCCTCGGCATATTTTGTCGCCATACCGAAAAACGCAGCTATCTCCATCCAGAAAAGCGCTCCGGGTCCGCCTGCCGCGATAGCTGTTGCAACGCCGACGATATTGCCCGTGCCTACCGTTGCCGAAAGAGCCGTGCAGAGCGCCCCAAAGCTTGACACCTCACCACTGCCTTCTTCCTCATCGCTCAGCATATATCTGAGAGCCTTTCCAAGCTTGTGTACCTGTATAAAACCGACCCTGACAGAAAGGAGCAGTCCGCATGACAGTATCAGCACTATCAGCGGTATTCCCCACACGTATCGGTCTATCGTGCTTATCAGTTCATTTATATCTTTCATTTCCAAAGCTCCGTTTAATTATATTTTCAAGCCTTTTTATTCTATCATACAGAGCCGGTCTTTTCAAGCAAATAATGTAAATTGCAGCACATACGGCCTAAAATTTACACTTTATACAATCCGTATTATTGATTTGAACATAGGTAAAAAGACGCCCTTGCTGTCATCACAAAAGCGTCTTTTCACATTACTTATACTACTTATCAGATTCAGTCTATCGCTATATCTATGAGAGCTGTATCCTGAGGGAGAGAGAATATAAGCTCGTCTCCTGCGATATCATCGGGCAGTGACACAGTGTACTCCCTGAAGTCGTCACGGCTGTCGCTGGCAGCTGCCTTTATCTCAAGCTCGGTGTCTCCTGCTTTCAGCCCTATGCTCCTTTCACCTATTATCGATGAAGCCCTGACCCTAACAGCCATTGCGCCCTTTAACTCAGCTCCGCCGTAGACGACCGTCGCGCTCCACTCAGTCGCTCTTACATATTCACGCTGCTCTTTCTTTGAGTAAAACAGCCTGGCGCCCTCTATCCGATCAAACATTGCGGCGCTGAAAGCTTGTCCTCTCTTGGCAATTATCTCACCGTCAGCTTTTATACACTTTGTAAGCCTTATATCCCCGCATGATGAGCCTGCAAAGAAAACATATTCTCCGCCTTCAAATATCATCTGCTCACTTCTCACATCAAAAATGCTCAGGATATATCTGTCGGCCTTTAGGGTGATCTCCTTGCTCTCACCGGCTTTAAGCTCTGCCCTCTCAAAAGCGCATAGCTTTCTGATCGGCCTTTTAACAGCGGAATCTTCCACGGTGAAATAAAGCTGAACGGTCTCGGTTCCGTCAGTATCAGATGTGTTGGTCACATTAAGCTTACACTCTATGCCCTCATCAGTCTGCGATAATCTCATATCAGAATATTCAAACGTGCTGTAGCTCAGCCCGTGTCCGAAAGGATAAAGCGGCCTTCCCTTGAAATACATATAGGTCGAGCCCGCGCTCTCAATATCATAGTCCATTATATCCGGCAGGTCATAATCACTTTTATACCAGGTTATCGGCGTTTTTCCCGAGGGGTTATTCTCACCCGTCAGCGTCTTTGCCAGAGCTGTGCCAAGCTCAGCGCCGGCGTGAGATGACCAGAGCACAGCCGCCGCGGCAGCTGATTCTTCCGTCACAGCATAGGGATAGCTCGATATCAGAGCAAGCACCGTATTCTTGTTGACGGCTGCGAGCTCCTGCGTCATTCCCGGCTGAACATTGAGCGCAAGCGTCTTTCTGTCATAGCATTCCTTTGCAGTCTGAACAGGATAATTGCCCACACAGTATATCACTATATCATTTTCTGCTGCGATCTTCCTGCCTCGCTCGGCGCCTGAGCTCACCGTCTCTGTCTCAAACAGCAGATCGTCCGTGACGCCATTCTGCTTTATCACATTAAGCGTCAGATCATCGCCCACAGTCACTCTTCTGTGGTGCAGGAACTCCTCGATAACGGTCTTACCGCAGTAGGGTCTGAGGTTGAAGGTCTCTCTTGTGAACCAGTCAAAAATGCGCCTGTTGTGAAGCTTCAGCTTGTTATCATCAAACAGCCTTACATAGCGCTTGTATTTCACTGAGAACAGGTTCGTCCAGTTCTCGCCCCAGTCCTGCAGCTCAAACAGCGCACCGTCCTCGGGCGCGTCAGCATCAGCCCTGAGAGAGCCGTCCTCATAAGCACAAAGATACTTTCCGTTCGGGCATTTTACGGCTACGATGTCCCAAAGGCTGTCAAAGGCAACATTTTCATACTCTTCCCTGATCCCCTGCAAGGCTGTTTTCTCATATGACCAGTAACCCGTGTACCAGTCCATAAGGCAGTCATCTGCCATGGCGCCTACGACAGCGATCTTTGCGCTCTTATCCCTGACAGGCAGTATGCCGTTGTTTTTGAGCAAGGTCACCTGCTCCATTGCAGCTCTGCGGTTGACCCTGCGGTGCTCTTCACAGTCGATAACATTTGTTCCGATATCATCAAACCCGGTCTTATCCAGCTGACCCAGCCTTATGCGTGCATACAAAGCGTCAGTTATCGCCTTGTCAATATCCTTCCAGGTGATAAGCCCCTCAGAAAGTGCGTTTTCCGCAGCCGCCCTTACCATTGAGTCCTCATCGGTCATAGTGCCGCTACCTGCATCAAGGCAAAGCTTGTAGGCCTCACTGTGAGTGAGCGTATAGCGGTGAGTCATAACGTTCTGAGAAAAATCACCGCCGTCACTTACAACGAACCAAAGCCCCCATTCGTCCTTCAAAAGGCGCTGGATATCCTTGTTCATTATCGCAGGCACGCCGTTTATCTCATTATAGGCCGCCATGATGCTGCGGGCTCCGCCTTCTCTTATGGGTATCTCAAAGGCAGCGTAATAATACTCTCTTTTAAGGCGCGGCGTAAGATACGCATTGCAGCTGCCTCTGTTCTGCTCATTGTTGTTTGCACAAAAGTGCTTCAAGGTCGGCACGGTAAGATAGTATCCGTCGTCAGTCTCCCCTGCCATGCCTTTGGTGTAAGCCGCTGTAAGCTCACCTGCAAGGCATACGTCCTCACCGTAGGCCTCTTCCGTTCTGCCCCAGCGCGGATCCCTGACCATATCGACAGTAGGCCCCCAGAGAGCAAGACCGCCCTTTTTGCGCTGATTGTAGTATGCTCTCGCCTCAGTGCCGGCAATTGTCCCAAGCTGCCCCATAAGCTCTTTATCAAAGGTAGAAGCCAGACCTATAGGCTGCGCAAAAACAGTAGAGACAGTCTCTTTGTCCCTGCCTACAAATCCCCTTGCCACCTCTGTGCCTATGTAAAATTCATCAAGGCCAAGGCGCTCCACAGCGTGATGATGAGTACTCAGAAGGCCAAGCTTTTCATCTTCAGTCATCTTTTCCACAAGCTCCTGAGCACGTCTCAGAAAATCGTCATTATGTTTCATATTGATCTCCCTTATGTTTAATTTTTCTATATTTTAACACAGAGCGCTTTCCATTTCAATAGCAAAAACTATATTTGGTTTAACAAATCAAAGCATTGAAAACTATAAGACTTATGAAAAATCAGCCTGCAAGCTTATTCGCTGCCTGCAGGCTGTGTTTCCAGCTGTGATAATATCTCCCGGATCTTTAAAGTTCTTTCGGCTTCATTTACAAGGCTGTTCAGCACGTCAATGAACACTTTATCAGCGCTTTCGTCAAACTTTTGCTTCCAGTCTTTATAATCACTATCTGCCTCTTTTTGATCACTGTCTGTCTCAGGTATCTTAAAGGCAAAATTATAAAAATGGTCAAGATTGTTCAGCTTGCTTATTTTGTGCAAGCAGCTGCTGCCGTCTGCAGGTGCACCATTCTCGACCAATTCTCTGTAGAGTTCTCCGAGCTTTCCGTCATCATCACCGATAGCCATTTCAAACGCGGCCTGCTCGTCAGAATCTACTGAGGACATCAGCTCAACGGCTTCAAAGCTCTCTCTTTTGAGGTGCTCCCACGCATAGGCTATGAGACGGTTCAGGGGGTTGTCCTCGGTGCGCTCTCTTGTGGTGTAGGCAACGTTTGAACTGTTTTTGCCGTAGTTGAGACGGATATGCCTTGCAAAGTCGATAGCGCCCCTGAGCTTTTCGTCATTGTGCTCACGCCTAACATAGGTGCGGTAAAGGCCATTGCGGAAGGCCGTGTTCACAGCCTTTCTGAACAGGTACACCGTAAGCACGTCCAGAACCTCGATATCGCCTACGCTTTTTCTTTTAACGGTATTATTTTCGGGATCACTCTCTAAAACTCCGGTCATTGCCTCACTCAGCATAGTCATAAGAAAATACGGCTTGCCGGGTGTGTCAAAGCGTGAGCGTATCTCCAGCGTGATGTCGTATTTGGTATTTTTATAATCTACCTCCCCGTGAAGAGTCCCGACTAGGCCTTTGATGCCTATGATTTTTTGGTGTTTATAGTACTTATCGTATTCAAAAGGGGTGTCATCATCATTAAAGTAATAATTCCCCGAGTGCTTTTTTACTACTTTGCTTTTTCCAGACATAAACAGATCATCATTGAAAGCTGTAGCCATTTTGGGCAGAATTTCATTATTGATATACAATATCGACTTTTTTAAAAAGGGTTTATTCTTTTTAACATCCATATCACAGCCGAACGCTTTCATCTGCGAAAAATTATCTTTTATAAACTTTTCCAGAAGTGCGGATATATCGTAGCTGTCGATTTTTACAACCCCGATGGCTGTTCCACCATTTTTAGAAGGAACTAATTTTGCCTTATAAAACACCATATAATCCGTCATCTGGAATGTTACTTTGATAGCCATAACAGATCACCTTAGCTGTCTGTATTGTTGTCTGGTTTTGTTATTGTTTCTGTAAACTTATCACGGCATTTGTCTATAAACGTTTTTATATCATTTTGCTTTTTGCCGCGAACGTATTCTCTCAGTATGCTTTCAAGCTCATCTTCAAAATACTTTTTATAATCCGGATCTGCAGTATCTATCCTTCTGAAGTATGACTGTCCCAGCTGGAAAGCCTCTGACTTCATTTCATCTGTGATAACTTTGTTCAATTCTATCGCGCGAGCCTTTACGTCACCGGATATTCCGCCAAGAATCTCATCAAGCCTGTCAAGAGATTCCTCCGCACTTATCTCAAAGAACCTGAACCTTCTTCTCAGGGCAAAATCAAATGTCTCAACATTCCGGTCGATATCGTTCATAGTGCCTATTATGATGACATTCTCTGGAATGTAAAAGCCTTCCTTGAAAATATCATCGCCCTTGTCTTCGAGCTTTACGCCGTCCATATCATATGTAGGCAGGCCGTGATACTGGGTAATGATCGAGTGCTCACTACCCCTGTAAGATTCCTCAAGGCTGAACATCAGCTCACCGAACACTCTTGAAAGATCAGCACGGTTTATTTCGTCGATGATGAAGAAGAATTTGAATGCTTCATTTCCGGGCTCTGCAGCCTCACGGCAGAACGCCTTGAAAACACCGTCAACGCGCCTGAATTCTGTTTTAGTCTGAATATTACCGTCTTCATCAGTGAACTTTGTTTCGATCGGCTTTAAGCCCTCAACAAAATCGGTATAATCGTATGATGAGTGGAACTGGATAAACTTATACTTACCCCTGTTTTCTTGCTGATAGGCTTTTGCAAAGTTCAGAACAGTGTATGTTTTACCGGTTCCGGGAGCGCCTGTAAGGATAAACTGTTTTTTCCCTTTTGGTTTTTCAATTTCAGAGCTGATAATATCAGCCGGCTTGATCTTGATAATATCTTCAAGCTTCATATCAGGCTCTGCCTTATCTATCCTTCTTATTTCATCATAGCATGTTCGAGATCGCTTTTGCCTTTTCCAGCTCATAGCCGAATTTGAGCGTAACGTCAGTCTTGTTCTTCTTGAAAGTTTAGAATAAAAACGGCACAAAAAAGTTATACCAAATTATGAAACACATAATCCGGCATATCTTTTTTATCTTTTCATAACCCAAAATAAATTGGTATAACTTTAGTCACCAAATAGTCACCAAAACACGATTTTTAACCGATGTCAGGAAATGTAAAAACCTCGCAAACGGCGTGTTTGCGAGGTTTTGTGTGGCAGGGGCAGAAGGTTTCGAACCCTCGGCACGCGGTTTTGGAGTTGAGAACATCTGTTCGATTATCTTTTCTTAACCTCTTGAAAATGCCGATTTTACGGGGCTTTTGCGACTTGGCTTGTTATAGCTTGATGTACGTTTTTGCCTCTTTTTGCGGTTTTGGTCACCAAATAGTTACCACAAATTGATGATATCCAAAGTTATCACAAGATATTATACAAAGCTATTGTAACACTCGAAATATAAATAATGATGTAATGAATAATCTCTATGCACATTATATCAAACCGCCATGCGTTTGTCAATGCTCACTTTTAAATATTCATAGCCTGCAAGTACCCTCACGGTGCTTGCAGGCTGTTTATTATGCTTCTTTCTTCATACTCTCCGTACTCGGCAACGGCAGAATATTGTGCAAAGTTTCCGCAGCCTGAGCCTCGGCACTCTGTATCGCATGAATATATATCCTGCTCGTTGTTGCCGACGTTGAATGTCCTAACCGCTGTGCGACCGCCGAGATCGGTGTATGTGCCGCAAGCAAAAGCGTGGCACAGGTGTGACGCAGGGAATGCAGGCAAATGTCCGGCAGATCGTTCTCCGCCACAAACTTATAAAACCACTTGGTAACAGTCCCCGGATTGATCGGCTTGCCACAGTCTGTTGTTATCTCTCTGCCGCTGTTATGCCACTGTGAGCCCAGCTCTGCCGCCTTTTCCTCCTGCCACCGTTTATGGTACTGAAGCAGCATAGCCAAATCGCTGTCAATGTGGATAACTCTCTTTGAGGATATGGTCTTGGGTGTGCTCTCAAACACTCCCATTTCGGGCAGATACAGGCTGCTGCGCATAATATGTATTAGGTCTTTCTCAAAGTCAATGTCCTGCCATTCAAGACCGCAAGCCTCTCCTCGTCGCATACCCGTCAGTAATAATAAAGGTATAAGCACATCAAAGGGCTTGTCTGCCTTTTGGTTGACCTTGACAAGAAGCTGCATAGCCTGTTCCTCATCAAGGTATCTTGCTTCCTTCTGCTGAACTCTCGGTGCTCTTACCCTTGAACAAGGGTTTACTATTATCAGCCCGTCATAGACAGCATTTTGCAGTATATCCGAAAGCACCCTATGATGATGAAGTATAGTTCTTGCCGAAAGCTGCTTTTCAAGCGGTATGAACAGATCTTCCAAAGGAAACCTTAACGCCTTTGAAACAGCCTTAGCGTTTTTCTCATTAAGGTTTCTGCCAGCTCTGATCGAATCGGTAGCTGTCATACCTATTCCGCATTGCTCTGCAAACTCCGGTCTAGTATAGTCTTTTCTGCAAATCTCTCTGCACAGTTCAGTTGGCTTATACTTTATATCCTCCCTCTTTTCCTCATAGAGATCATCATAAAAAGCATAGATTGCACCGGGCTGAATGTTCTCCAATCGGTAGTGTCCAAGAGCAGGCAGTATCCTTTTTAGCATTCCCTTATACCGTGTATATGTAGTCGGCTCGACCTCCTTCTCTTTACGTTTGAGCCAGTAATTCTCAACATATTCGGAAAGCCTCATCTTGCTGTCAAGGCTCTGCCCGTTCTTGAATTTCTTTTCAAAATCCGCAGCGACTATGCT
>CACXFU010000108.1 GCA_902767035.1 uncultured Ruminococcus sp. | reverse complement strand
TATCGCAGGAGGAAGTGCATCTGAGGTCACATCTACCGTGTCAATAAAATGCTCTGCCTGCGATGCGCCGCTGCTGTCGAAGCTGAAAAAGTGATAAGCGCCTGCTTTAAGCCCTGCTTTTCTTGCTTCGGAGAAGTTATATTCAAACCTGTCATCGGTCCATGAGCTTCCTTCTGTAGCTTTGATATATGCAAAGCTGATATCCTGAGAAGAAAGGGTCTGCCAGTCTATCTTGCCCTGATAGGAAGAAACATCGACGCCTCTTACCTCATATTTTCCGACAAGCAGCTCATTCGGGTGAATAAGCTTCGCAAGTGTAAGCCCTGCAAGCGCGATACCTGTGATAAGCACAGCTCCGGCAGATATCAGAGTTATCTTTAAGGGCTTTTTCATTATACTTTTTCGTA
Organism: uncultured Ruminococcus sp.; assembly: GCA_902767035.1. Lineage (GTDB taxonomy): Bacteria > Bacillota > Clostridia > Oscillospirales > Ruminococcaceae > Hominimerdicola. The sequence continues at coordinate 10,177 of CACXFU010000108.1, read as the reverse complement.
CTTGTTAACGATCTTAGTATCAGCCTTGCCCGTTTCGATGTCGATATATCTCACAAACAGAGAAACCTTGTTGTCCTCATTGAGTGCGTCCCAGAGCTTTTCCGTGAACTCATCGATGCTGTCAGGAACGTTTATCTTTTCGGGTTCACCCTCAAAACTGGGCAGGGGAGAACCGTCACCCATATAGGTGTGGATAAAGTGACCGATGCCGTTGAGGGGAGCTGTGTAGGTGTATGTGAATCTTTCAACGCAGTCGGGGTCGCCGTCTGCTGATTTTATGATGTTCATCGCATAGTTGTATTTGCCGTCTCCAACGTGCATGATGCCCGAGATACGCGGAGTATAGTTCGGAGCGTCGTCCTCATAAACTCTTGTCCTGAGAGACTGCTCAAAGGTCTGCTGCTTGTCCATAAGCTCATAGATAGTGTCGGTCTGATCGCCGTTTGTGACGATAGTCTTGTTGCCGAGCACACGAACAGGCGAGTAGATGATGAGGTGCGGGTCGGAGAGCTTGCTGGGGTCAGCAGCCTCAGTCTTTATACCGTCCTCAGTTTCGGTGAACACACGGTTGCGGCTGTTTACGCTTCTGCCCATGATGAAGTAAGCGGTCACAGCGTTCCTGCCGTCGGGCGTTTTTCCGATGATGATACCTCTTCCGGGGTATGCGTTTTGCCTGAGCTGTTCGTAAATGTCAAGAGTTTTCATTTTTTGACCTCCGTTTTTATTTCAGATCTACATAAGCTTTGCCGTCTTTTACCGTTATCCTGTCCTCGCAGAAAAGCGATACAGCCTTCGGCAGAAGCTTCCATTCAACATTTTCCATTATCCTGCGCTGCAGGGTCTCGGGGGTGTCGCCGTTTTCAACTGCGACCGTTCCCTGAAGGATTATTGCGCCTGCATCAGCTTTCTCATTTACAAAATGTATAGTGGCTCCGGATACCTTTACACCGTATTCAAGAGCTTTTTCGTGTACCTTCAGGCCGTAAAAGCCCTCGCCGCAGAAGCTCGGTATGAGTGCCGGGTGAACATTAATGATCTTATAGTCATAAGCCTTTGTCACGCACTCGTCAAGTATAGTCATAAACCCTGCCAGCACCACAAGATCTGCTTTCTGCCTGTTTAGCTCAGCCAGTATAGCTTCGCTGTAGGCTTTGCTGTCCGGGTATTCCTTCCTTGCAACTACTACCGAGGGTATGCCGGCAGCTTCAGCTCTTTTCAGCGCGTAAGCACTCTCTTTTGAAGATATTACACAGCTTATCCTGCCGCCTTTTATCTCTCCTCTGTTCTGAGCATCGATAAGCGCCTGCAGGTTAGTTCCGCCACCCGAAACGAGCACACAGATATTTTTCATATTACCCTCCGTATCAGCAGATGATAACGCCCTCATCGCTCTCGGTAAGCTCTCCGAGAACGTAAGCGTCCTCGCCTGCGGCTTTCAGTGCAGCGATAGCTTTATCCGCGTCGGTCTTGTCAACAACAACTGTCATTCCGACACCCATATTATAGGTGTTGAACATATCTCTCTCAGGAATGCTGCCGGTCTTCGCGATAACGTCGAATACAGGCAGTACCTGAACAGCGGAGCGCTCTATCTTTGCGGAGAGCCCTGCGGGGAGTGCTCTTGGGATATTCTCATAGAAGCCGCCGCCCGTTATGTGCGAGATCGACTTGACGGTAACGCTGTCGATAAGTGACATGATAGCCTTAACATAGATCCTTGTAGGTGTGAGCAGTGTCTCACCGAGGGTCTGGCCGAGCTCGTCATAATGAACGGATACGGACTTTTCGTTAAGGTCAAACACGCTTCTTATAAGAGAGAAGCCGTTTGAGTGGATACCGCTTGACTTGATAGCGATCATAACGTCACCGGCCTTCTGGGTCGTCGGGTCAAGAATCTTTGCCTTGTCCACAACTCCGACCGAGAACCCTGCAAGATCGTATTCGTCCTCAGGCATAAGACCCGGGTGTTCAGCGGTCTCTCCGCCGATAAGGGCACAGCCGGCCTGAACGCAGCCCTCAGCAACGCCTGAAACTATCTGAGCTATCTTCTCGGGATAGTTCTTTCCGCAGGCGATGTAATCAAGGAAAAACTGAGGCTTTGCACCGCAGCAGATTATATCGTTGACGCACATTGCAACACAGTCGATGCCTACAGTGTCATGCTTGTCCATAATGAAAGCGAGCTTTATCTTTGTGCCGACGCCGTCTGTTCCTGAAACGAGAACAGGCTTTGTGATACCTGTCAGATCAAGCTCATAGAGTCCGCCGAAACCGCCTATGCTTCCGATAGCGCCAGCATTCATCGTTCTTGCAACGTGCTGCTTCATAAGCTCAACAGCCTTATAGCCAGCCGTTACGTCAACGCCGGCCTTTTTGTAGCTGTCTGAAAAGCTTTTATTATTCATATAAACAATCCTTTCGGTTTATTCTTTTCCCGTCCAGCAGTAGGAGCACAGCTTGCATTCATCTATGCCTACAGCCTTGACCGTTCCGGGGTATGACTGGAATTCAAGAGAGGTGAGCTTCAGCCTTCTGCATATCTCATCGCGGAGGACTCTTCCTCTCTCGGTGTTGGAGTCGCTGTACTCAGCTATATACTTAACGCCCTCGGCGCCTTCCTTCTCGTCGATTATCTGTCTCGCGATCAGTTCAAGCTCCGATGTGCTTCTGGAGAAGTTCAGGTATTTACAGCCGTACATTATCGGCGGACAAGCCGAACGCATATGTACCTCCTTGGCGCCGTTCTCATAGAGAAACTCGACCGTCTCTCTCATCTGGGTGCCCCTTACGATGCTGTCATCAACGAACAGGAGCTTTTTGCCCTCGATAAGATCGTGAACGGGAATGAGCTTCATCTTTGCGACCCTGTTTCTCATAGACTGATTGGTAGGCATAAAGCTTCTCGGCCATGTGGGAGTGTACTTTATAAACGGCCTTGCAAACGGTATACCGCTCTTGTTGGCATAGCCGATAGCATGAGGCGTTCCTGAATCAGGCACTCCGCAGACGTAGTCTACATCAGGGAGCCTGCCGTTTTTCATATCGGTCTCCGCCATGATCTCGCCGTTGCGGGTACGCATCATCTCAACGTTCACACCCTCATATCTTGCATTCGGGTAGCCGTAATACGTCCACAGGAATGTGCAGATCTTGGTGTCGTCAGTGCCGTCACTCAGAATGGTGTAGCCGTCCTTGGTGAGCTCGAGTATCTCTGCCGACTTCATTTCATGGCAGGTCTCGTAGCCCAGCTTCTGGAAAGCGAACGACTCGAATGAGAAGCAGTAGCCGTCAGATCTTTTTCCTATAATTATCGGCAGCCTGCCGTATTTATCCCTTGCACAGATGATAGAGCTCTCTCTCATAATGACAAGAGACATAGTTCCCTCTATCTTTTCCTGAGCATATCTGATGCCGTCAACGAAGTTATCCTTCTGAGCTATGAGCGCTCCGATAAGGCCTGCCGAATTGATAGAGCCGCTGCTCATGGTCTCAAAGTTTGAACAGCCCTGCTCCAGAAGCTCCTTTGAGAGCTCCTCAGCATTCCTGATGATTCCGATAGAGCAGATAGCATACAGCCCGAGCTTTGACCTTACCATGATAGGCTGGGGGTCAGTATCGCTTATGCAGCCGATGCAGATGTTTCCGCGCATTGACTGGATATCCTTGTCAAGCTTGGTCCTGAACGGAGAATTCTCGATGCTGTGGATATTTCTCTGGTAGCCAAGCTCAGGGGTGTAAGATGTCATTCCTCCGCGTCTTGTTCCGAGGTGTGAATGATAGTCGGTCCCGAAGAAAACGTCCTGAATACAGTCGTTAGATGAGACCGCTCCGAAAAAACCGCCCATTTATTATTCTCCCATTACTCTCTTCATCATTTCCTGATATGCTTCCTCTACGCCGCCGAGGTCTCTTCTGAATCTGTCCTTGTCGAGCTTTTCATGGGTAGTTGAATCCCAGAAACGGCAGGTATCGGGTGAGATCTCATCAGCAAGAAGGATCTGATCGTGGAATCTTCCGAACTCGATCTTGAAGTCGATAAGGTCAATATTGATGTTCTTGAAGAATTTTACCATAAATTCGTTTACCTTGAACGCGTACTCAGCTATCTTGTCAAGCTCTTCCTTGGTTGCGATGCCGAGAGCCAGAGCATAATAATCATTGATGAACGGATCGCCGAGATCGTCGTTCTTGTAGCTGTATTCAAGGATAGGAGTGAGAAGCTTTGTGCCTTCTGCAACGCCCATTCTCTTGGAGAAGCTGCCTGCTGCAACATTTCTGATGATGACCTCGAGCTGAACGATCTCGACCTTCTTTACGATAGTCTCTCTGTCGGAGATCTCCTCAACAAGGTGAGTGGGAACGCCCTCGTTTTCGAGCAGCTTGAACATAAAGTTCGTCATCTTGTTGTTGATAACGCCCTTGCCGGTGATAGTGCCCTTCTTCTCACCGTTGAATGCGGTAGCATCGTCCTTGTAGTCAACGATAACGAGATCGGGGTCATTGGTAGCAAATACTTTCTTAGCCTTTCCTTCGTAGAGCTGAGCTCCCTTGATAACTTCTGACATGATGATTACCTCCTGAATATGTAAATGTTTATTGTTTGCCTTTATCAAAGCAGTTCTATCTGCTCCTGGAGAGCCTTGTCCTTGGCAATAACTCCGTCGAGCATTTCCTGCTTGGCTTTCTCAAGCTTTGTAGCCAGCACCTCATCTGAGAGAGCCAGCATCTGTACAGCCAGGATCGCTGCATTCTTAGCGCCGTCAACTGCGACTGTAGCGACCGGTATACCGCTCGGCATCATAACAGTAGCGAGCAGCGCGTCAAGCCCGTCAAGCTGTGCGCCCTTGCAGGGGATACCGATGACCGGCAGAGTTGTGTGGCCTGCTATGACGCCTGCCAGATGCGCCGCCATACCCGCAGCACAGATGATAACTCCGAAACCGTTATCCTTAGCACTCGATGCAAACTCCGCTGCCAGTGAGGGAGACCTGTGAGCCGACATAACGTGACACTCAAACGGCACGCCATAAGTTTTAAGCTCAGCCAGAGCCTTTTTAACTACCGGAAAATCACTGTCTGAGCCCATTATAACTGCGACCTTTTTCATATTATCCTGTCCTTTCGATTTAATTTTCGGCAGCTCTCTGTGAGAACAAAAAAACTGCAACTACAGCGTTGCAGTTATAATTTGCGCACAAATATCGCATAAGAGTGCATGAGATCAAGACAGCATCCGCTTTTACCACAGATCCTGCCGAGAGAATATGAAGCTGCTGTAAACCGAGCTGTCAAAGACATAGCACTCTCTCCAATACAGTTTATCGCACAGATGTGCCTCAGCCTGTCTCAAGGACAGAACTTTACATTAATATTGTACAATATTTGCCGTTAAAATTCAACACCCTTCCATATAAAATTTACATCAATTATCGTTGAATTTATTGTGAATTTTAACAATTGACATTTCTACATCGTCCCTCTGGCATTGCCGCCGACCATACCGCCGCCGACCAGTCCGTCAACTATCTCGTTCATGCCTGATGCTGTCTTTGTACGCTCTGCGCGGCTGATAAGCTCGCGTCTCTCCTGATTTGAGAGCCTTGCAAAGCAGCTGTAGGCATAAGGATTCTGCGCCATACACATAGACAGCCCGAGCGGCAGCTCCTCACCGCCGGAATAACTGCGCTGTTTCATTCTATCACCTCACTTTGAGTTATTATTCCCCGGGAAATGATAGTTATCCCTCAATTTCGTTGACAATGGCTGAACGCTGTGCTATAATTTCAAAAACAGGATGAAACGGAGAGATCAGATGGACAATCTTTCAAATATTGGTGTTATCAGGGATATTCTTGATCGTCATGGCTTCAGATTTTCAAAATCACTCGGGCAGAACTTTCTGATAAATCCGTCTGTGTGCCCGAGGATCGCCGAGATGGGCAATGCGAAAGCTGGCTTTGGCGTGATCGAGATCGGCACAGGTATAGGGGTGCTAACTAATGAGCTTGCAAAGCGTGCCGATAAGGTCTGCGCTATCGAGATTGACAGCAGGCTCATGCCAGTTCTGGCAGAGACACTTGCTGAGCATAAAAACATAAAGATAATTAATGACGATGTTCTCAAAGTAGACATAAAAAAGCTCATTGATGAGGAGTTTCAAGGGCTTGAGGTCGCTGTGTGCGCAAATCTGCCGTATTATATAACATCTCCGATAATCATGTATCTGCTCGAACAGCGCCTGCCAGTAAGGTCGGTGACGGTGCTTGTCCAGAAGGAGGCTGCTCTTCGCCTTTGCGCAGAGCTTGGCACGCGCGATGCCGGAGCGGTGACCGTGGCTGTAAGATACTTTTCTGAACCGAAGATTCTTTTTAACGTCTCCCGCGGAAGCTTTATGCCTGCCCCGAACGTTGACAGCGCTGCCGTGCGCTTTGATATAAAAGACACCACCCCCGAGGGCGTGAGCGACGAGGGCTTTTTCTTCAGGACGGTGAGAGCTACTTTTTCTCAGCGAAGAAAGACCCTTGTGAATTCAGTTTCAAGCGGCCTCGGAGCTGACAAGGCTTTAGTGGCTGAGGCTGCAAAAAAGGCATCTCTGCCGGAGAATATCCGACCCGAACAGCTCACTATGGAGCAGTTCATCAGCTTTTCTGAATGTCTGAGGACTATGGTTTAACTGTACAAAAATATGTACAAATAATATTTTTTGCGAGTATCACTTTGCGACATCTTTCGCTTGCTGCTGCTGTTAGAATTGATAGTACACACTGTCGGTCCAAACAGCAGCTTTTGTTTTGCCGGCAGTAAATGCTCAAACGAAAGGGAAGGACGCACAAATGAACACGAACCGTCAGACAATGAAGATAAAGCGCGGCAGGGCACTCAGCATAAGAGCTTCCTGCCTTGTTTTTGCGGCAGCGTTCGCGGCAGGCTTCGGAAGGATAATAGGGTTTCCGTCTGCTGTGAACGTAGCGCTTGCAGCAGTTTTCAGGGAGCAGGCGCTCTCAGCCTTTGCAGGGAGCGCCCTTTCATATTTTCTGACAGGCCGTCTTACTGACGGTATTGTACAGCTGAGCTCTATTCTTGTGATAGCTGCGATAAGGCTTTTCTATCCCCGTGATGAACAGCGTGAACCGATCTTTGACGCGGCTCTAAGCACCGGTGCAATGATGCTTTTCGGCTGTGTTATGTCTGTCGCTGCACCGTCTGACACCTATACGGCTGCGCTCAGAATGATAAATGCGCTGATGTGCGGCTGTATAGTTTTTGCGGCCGCGACAGTGAGAGACAGAAGTCTTAAAACAGGCGTTTTTGATATCTCCGGAATGAACGGGGTGCTTATCTCCGTCATTTACATAGTGGTGATATCAACGCTCACGGCTCTGCCGGCAGGAACTGTAAATATCGGCAGGATAGCCGGTACCGTCTGCCTGCTTATGGCTGTGAGGCGTTACCGCAATATCGGCGGAGCAGTAATGGGCTCTCTTACGGCTTGCGGCGTTATACTATCAACGCCGGCGCTTGCACAGAACACTTTGCTGCTGGCGTCCTCGGGTCTTATCTGCGGAGCATTTATCAGGTTCGGCCCCCTGCTGACGGCACTGGTGTTTCTCATATCATCTCTTGTCAGCCTTGTGGCAGTCGGCGTAAACGGTGATACCTTCACGATGTTTACTGACCTTGTGATCGGCTCACTTATATTCACAGCCATACCCGCCTCGGCCGTCAAGCGGATAGCTAGGCACATTGTCGGCATAGAGAATGCAGCGAACATAGCAGGGCAGTCCACATCGGCAAAGCTTTCGGTCGCTTCAAGAACGCTCTCGTCGATAAGAACTCAGCTTACCCTTGTGACCGCAGCGATAGACCGCCGCTCAAAGGAGGATACACTTTGCAGCAGGGTAAAGGCAGCTGTATGCACCGACTGCGATCTGTATGAGCTTTGCCACGAAAGGAAAAGCGCAGTACCTGATGCGCTCAAAAGCCTAGAGAACATTGCCGTGACCTATAATTCCGTCAGTATGCTCGATATCGGGGCACAGCTGCCTGCCTGCGCCAGAAAGGCCTATCTTCACCGCTGCTTCAACGATATCCATGCGGATATGCTCAGCGAGCGTGCAGAGCTTATCAGGGTCAGGGAGATGAGAAGTCTGCTCTCTCAGCAGCTCTCCTCAATGGAAAGTATGCTTGCTGACCTTTCATTCAGGGTGGGCAGTGTACGCAGTATTGACTCGGCGCTCTCCGCCGCGGTCAGAGATCATTTTTCATCGCTCGGCTACCCTAATGTTAAGGCCTGCGTTTATGTTGACAGCTGCTTTGTGCGCTGTGTTGACGTTTACCTTACAGCATCATTCAAGGGCGAGCTTGTAAAGCTCACCACAAACCTTTCAACTATAGCCGAATGTGACCTTGCTTTGCCGACCGTTACCGAATTTGACGGCGTGACAAGAATGAACTTCTGCGAAGAGCCAGACCTCGCACTGGAGGTAAAGACCTATACCGCTTCCTCTGGTGAGGAATATTCGGGAGATACGTTTGAACTGTTCTCGGATTCTCCCTACAGGCAGTATATTGTTCTTTCTGACGGTATGGGAACAGGCAAGCGTGCAAGGCTCGATTCGATGTTCTCGGTAAGTCTGGTCACAAGGCTGATCGGTGCCGGAATGTCAATGGAGACAGCTCACAGTCTTATAAATTCGCTCCTCAGGGTAAAGGGCTGGGAGGAGTCGTTTGCAACTCTTGATATAGTTAAGATAGACCTTTCAGCTGCCAGCGCAAGGTTTCTGAAAGCAGGTGCCGCGAGAAGTCTGCTCTGCCGAGACGGCTCTGTCAGGCCGGTGGGAGGGCAGGCCTTTCCTCCGGGGATACTTGCGGATTGTCCTCCTGACGTTGAGGAGCTTAAGCTTTTTGAAGACGATATGATACTTGCTTTTTCAGACGGCATCTCTGAGAGCGCTGCGGCAGGCATAGCATCTGAGCTGCTGCAGAAGAATGCACCTCTCTCAGACATAGTCAGGGCAGTCGGCAGCGGAGCGCCTGCTGTATCGGCAGATAACAGGCACGATGATATCACGGTGATAGGTGTTAAGGTCGTTCATAGATAGTTTTTTTTAAGGGCGGAAAAATGATGTAAGTTTTATTGTAAAAAATGCACAATACGGAATGTTGAAAACTGTGAGAATATGAGAATAAGTACTAAAACTATTGCAAAATTGATAAAAAAAGATTACAATATGACTATGGGGTAGTATAGCTCGAACTATGCCCATATAAAGATAGTGGATAAGGAGGCTGGACTATGATAGAATTTGTACCTAAAGATTACGAACTACCGCTATATCTTTTTCACAATGGCACTAACTATGAAGCATATAGATTTTTAGGCTGTCATAGAGGAAATAAAGACGGAGCTGACGGATACTTTTTCAGAGTATGGGCAGCTCATGCAAAAGGCGTATCGCTTGTCGGCGATTTCAACGACTGGAACGAGGACGCCAACAAAATGGAGCTTCTCGGCAATTCCGAGATATGGGAGTGCTTTGTTCCCGGGCTGAAAACTTATGATACCTATAAGTATTGTGTTTACGGCTGCGACGGCAAGACCCATTACAAGTGCGACCCATATGGCACTCATATGGAGACCGCACCGGACACAGGCTCAAAGGTGTTCGATATCGACGGATATGACTGGGCGGACAAGTCCTGGCTCAAGGAAAAGGAGAAAAAGGACATTTACAACAGCCCGATGAATATCTATGAGGTACACCTGAATTCGTGGAAGACCTGCACTGACGGAAAGTATTATTCCTACTCCAGATTTGCAGAGACGATCATTCCTTATATCAAAGATATGGGCTACACTCATATAGAGTTCATGCCGCTGGCTGAATTCCCGTTCGACGGCTCATGGGGCTATCAGGGGATAGGCTATTACGCACCGTCATCAAGGTTCGGAACTCCTCACGAGTTCATGAAGATGATAGATATGTTCCATCAGGCTGGCATAGGCGTTATCCTTGACTGGGTACCTGCTCATTTCCCAAGGGACGAGGCAGGTCTGTTTGAGTTTGACGGCGGTCCTTCTTATGAGTATTCCGACAGGAAAAAGGCAGATCACCTTACCTGGGGAACAAGAGTGTTTGACTACTCAAAGGGAGAGGTAAAGTCGTTCCTCATATCG
>CACXFU010000107.1 GCA_902767035.1 uncultured Ruminococcus sp. | reverse complement strand
TAGTACTATGTTGATATACAGAAACGGAGCATTCTTCATGAACGCTCCGTTTTATTATTTACTGTTTTTTATCCTGCTTATTCTCCTTATTGAGCCTCTTGTGGATATTGTCGATATCCTCGGTGGAGCCGCCGCCGTCATCGTTCGGGTCGCGGAACTCTCCCTTGTCAACCAGCCTCAGGAAAGCGTCAACTACGTCGCTTGTGAGCTGTGTGCCCCTGACCTCTTTCATGATGGAGACTACCTTTTCAAAGTTCATTCTCTTTCTGTAGGGTCTGTCTGAATACATTGCATCAAAGGTATCTGCAACTGCGATTATCTGAGCTACACGCGGTATCTCCTCGCCTTTCAGTCCCTTAGGATAGCCCTTTCCGTCAGGTCTCTCATGGTGAGCGCCTGCACCTATCGCAAGCTCAGGCATAATGCTGATGTCCTTGAGCGCATTGTAGCCGAGAGCCGAGTGCGACTTGATTATCGCAAACTCCTCATCGGTGAGCTTGCCCGGCTTGTTGAGCACCTCAGGCGGAACGCCGATCTTTCCGATATCGTGCATAAGAGCTATATTATAGTATTTTTCAATTATCTCATCGTCATAGCCAAGCTCCTTTGTCAGCAGGGCGGTATAATCCGCGACCCTGGTGGAATGGCCGTTTGTGTACTTATCCTTCATATCGACGACCTTAGCGAAGGCCTCAACTATCTCACGGATAAGCTGTTTCTGCTCGTTTGCCTTTTTGAGGTAACGCCTTGTGCGAATATGTATAAATACAGTAACAAGTATAGCCAGTGCGAGCAGCCCGACCAGTACGCAGATTATCCTTACCCAGATCTTCTCAAAGAACGACTTCTGCTTTCTGATAAGAACGCTCAGCTCCTTGCTGCTCTGGCCGTGAGGGTCTTCTATCTGCAGAATGAAGTGGTACTTGCCGCCGCTCAGGTTCGTATAGCTTATCGGAACAAGGTCGCTTCTCTTGACAGTAGCAGTGTTCTTGTCAAACCCGTCAAGATGATATGAAACCTGCGGGTTCATAAGCGAATAGCTGTAAACATAGCAGTAGATAGTAAGCTTCTTCGTGCTAGCCGGAATGACAAAGCTGCCGTCCTCTTTCGGGTAGATGCTTTGGCCGTCTGCATCTATATAGGGCACAGCCATTTTGATATCGCTCACATTGTCAAAGGCGTTTTCAATGTTCACCTTGGCGATGCCTGTGGTGCCTGCCATATAGAGGTCACCGTCTTCGGTGAGTTCACTGTATGAATTTGAAGTAGCTATGCAGGGGAGTCCGTTATCCTTGCCGTAATAGAGAGTGGTTATCTCTTCATTGGCGAGCAGCTGCTCAACATCGGTAACATAAATACCGTTACTGCTGAGCACCCACATCTCTCCGCTGCTGTTCTCGTAAAGGTCAAAGTTGTTTGAATACGGGAAATTGCTGATAGTGGTTATCTTGTGGTCAGCTGTCATATAGGCTATGGAGTTGCTGGTAACTATCCAAAAAATTTCCCTCTTAATGTCCTTCTTCACTCTCATAACGACGTCTGAGCTCAGGCCGTCATCGGTGCCGTAATGGGTTATCTTGCTGCCGTTTATGATATAGATGCCGCCGCCGTCAGTGCCTATGACGATATCTCCATCAGAGCCCTCAACCGCCGTGAGCACCTCAGTATTGTTGATGCCGTCTGCATCGCCGTAAACGTCCGTTACCTTATCATCTTTGATAACTGCAACACCGCCGGTGCAGGCCGCGAGCATCGAACCGTCATCACATTCATAGACCGCTCTTATCCTGTCTGAGGGCAGACCGTCAGCCACTGTAAAGCGCACAACGTTCCCGTTATCATAGCGAACTATGCCCTCGCTTCCGAAGGTAGAGAACCAGAGCCTGTTTTTGCTGTCTCTGATGATCGATCTGATCTTGCTGCTCTGCATCATCTCCAGAAGGTCAGTGTCCTCATACTTCACACCCGATGCTGACACCGAGCTTTTTATAGGCAGTGAGGTGAGCTGCTCATCGCCCTGCAAAACGATAAGGCCGCTGTTTTTAGTGCCGACAAAGAGCTTGTCATTATATGTGCAGGTCGAATACACTACCTCGCTTTCAAGGTGACACTTTTCAAACAGATCGGAAAACTGATTCGGAACTATCTTCATAACGCCCTGCTGAGACGACACGAACCACAGGTTTCTCTGATAGTCGGTCATCATACCCTCAACTGAGGTCGTCATCGGTATATTGCTCAGCGGCACAAATGAATCATTATGCACAAATCCGATGCCGCTGTCGGTGCATACCCATATCATATCTCCCACGAGCTCGACCGAATTGATATAGTTGAGGGGAGAAATATCTATCGTTTTTGTAATAGTGAAGCCGCCGCTCAGCTTGCCGTAATAAAGCTCAGAGCCCTGATTGCCGATATAGACGTAGCCCGGTTTTTCGGGGTCGGGCAGAACGGAGTGTATATTCGATATGCCGAGCTTTGATGCGCTGTAGAAGGCGGTCAGCTTCTTATCCTCAACCGTGAATACGGAACCCTCTTTGGTAACGCCGTATATCACATCGTCGCAGACGCGCAGCATTCTCACGTATTCGTTGTTAATCTTGGGGTCGTTGAGCATCTGCAGGTTCTGATCCTTATCGACCACAGCAAGACCCAGAGTTGTAGCAAGATAGATATTGCCCTCGCTGTCCTCAGTGATAGACCTTACCGAAAGCGACTCAAGGCCGTCTGAATGGTTGAACATTCTGAACTCGCCCTTTTCCATAACTGCGGCGCCGCTGTCGTTGGTGCCTACCCACAGCCTGTTTTTCGAGTCAACAAACAGGCTCATAACGCTGGCGATACCCGTGGTGGAATCTATACGCTCAAAGGTGTTGCCGTCATATCGGATAAGACCGCTGTAGCTTCCTATCCAGATAAAGCCCTCATCGGTCTGAACGATAGCGTTTGCCTCAGAGGTGGGCAGTCCGCTGGTATTATCATAAAGCACGGCAGAATAGCCCTCTCCGCGGCCGGTGGGGTCAACGGAGATAGCATCGACCGTGTCCGTCCCCTGAGAATCGGCCGCAAGCACTCCGATGCTGTTGTCAATATCGGCAGGGAAAACCGATATAACAGCACTGAGCGCAATGACCGAAGCCATCAATGCAGACACACGTTTAACAAAGGCCGAACCGAACAAAACCATATACTCAACTCCTTTTAAAGAAAAAGCATAATAACCTATTCTGATTATCGCATATTTTTAAGTATTTGTCAACGGTGCTCGCCGCACGGGGCGGGCGCCCCCACCCCGCGGAAGTAGCCGCGAGCTATGAGACCGTTAGCCCTCCCTCGGAGGGGAGGGGGTTAGTTTCGCTTAATGCTATAACAGTGTAACGCTACGCGAACCTTGAAAAATATTGGCTCCAATATTTTTTCTATCTTTCTTGTATATACCCGAAGGGGTTTGGTGAGCGTGCAGCAGACGTAGTAGCTGCTGGAAAGCCCCCAAGAGGGCGTAAAACAAAAATATAGGTGAGCGCTGACTTCGAGCGTAATTCAAATTCTTAACTAACTTAACGATTTTTTGAACTTTTTCTTTACATTCTCAGTGTTATATGCTATAATAACAAAAATCTTTTTTGTGAACAAAGGAGAATCATTATGGATATTTCAGCTATAGCAAAAAAAGGCTCTGCCAGAAGCTTTATGACCCTGCACGAGGACGCAGCCGTCATCAGTGTGGGCGCTCTTGAGCCGCACGCTTATTTTATACCATTTGCCGAGGGCGTGAAGCCTTCTGACAGAAGAGAAGACTCGGATAGGTTTCTCCTTCTGAACGGGGAGTGGGACTTTGCTTATTTTGAAAGCATAATCGATCTGCCCGATGAGTTTACCTCTATGCCGTTTGAGAAGACTATTCCCGTGCCCTCGAACTGGCAGCTGCACGGCTATGACAGACCTGTGTATTCAAACGTTAATTATACTATCCCGTTCGATCCGCCGTTCGTGCCTGACGATGACCCTGTAGGTGTGTACAAAAAAATGTACAGTTATACCCCTGACGGCCTCAGGCGCATTCTGGTGTTTGAGGGCGTTGACAGCTGTATGTATGTTTACGTGAACGGCGCGTTTGCCGGCTACACTCAGGTGTCTCACAGGGTGACAGAGTTTGATATCACGGCTCAGCTCCGCGAGGGAGACAATGAGATAGTGTGTGCCGTGCTCAAATGGTGTGACGGCACCTATCTTGAAGATCAGGACAAGTTCAGGCTCTCGGGCATTTTCAGAGATGTTTATATGCTCTCGCGCCCCGAGAAAAGAGTTGAAGATATCCGTATCACT
>CACXFU010000106.1 GCA_902767035.1 uncultured Ruminococcus sp. | reverse complement strand
TTCTATATTTTATAGTGACAAATTGAAAATTTATAGACCTGAGGCAGCGTATTTACGTTGGGTTTTGGAGTTTTGCTCAGGGCTATGCAGCTTTGCATAAAGGAGGGGAAGGCTCGGGATCTGAGCGGCGGTATGGAAGGCTTGAAAATGTGTGTTTTCGGCGGATATGATAAGCTTGAGACTCTGAAGTATATCGATCTGCTGAATTCTGAGATATACCTGCTTGAATCTGCGATAGACAAGAAGAAAAAGGGAGAGGAATATGTTCTCCCGGCCGATGTTGAGGAAAGGGAGCTCAGGACCTCGGCGATAGGTGGATTTGACAAGGAAGACACCGACAGGTATATCGGTGAGTTAAGGGCGATGATATCGGAGCTTCGTGAAAAGCTTGAAAACGAGGAGCCGAAGATATAGAATATGGGGGAGGGGCGTAAAGCCCTGTGCCGCTGTCTTTTATCGGGGACGGCGGCTTTTGTTTTTGCAGACAGCAAATTGTTTGAACTGGTTAGAAAACCATTTTAGTTATACGTACAAAGATATGTGCAGAATGAATAGATATACGCTCGCCTTGTTAGGGGGCTTTCCAGCAGCTACTACGTCTGCTGCACGCTCACCTAACGACCCCTTCGGATGCTTTATAAAAAATAGAATTATGCTTACAGACTGGCGCATTTACGGTAAAAATGCGTTATTTTAACTATAAATATCTCAGGGCGCGGCGGTGCAGATAGCACTTTTTTACCAAATCGCTTTTATTTGACAAAAATACTTGACTTGATGTGTGCAAAATGTTATAATATAGACGGTGTAAAATTTTATTCCGCTTCGTTCTGATGCGGAAAATCTGATAAATGGAAGGTATAATATGGAAGAGCAAGAGATATCGCTGCGAGATCTGTTTGAGCTTCTGCTCAGCAAGATCTGGATCATAATAATTGCTGCTCTTGTCGGCGGCGCAGGTGCATTCTTTATCTCGAAATTTGTGATCGCACCTAAGTATTCGTCAAACGTTTCGATGTATGTAAAGAGTAATGACAATGCGGAGCAGAAGTCTGTGGATTATCAGACGATCACCGCTTCAAAGTCACTGGTCTCGACCTACATCGAGATCCTTAACAACGATGTCGTAATGGACGAGGTCGCTGCAAGGCTCGAGGGGCTTTACAAAAAGTCAAAGCTCGAGGAGTATTTCCAGCTTGATGATGACGGCCACATCACCGCTGCAAGCGTAAGGCGTTATTTCACGATGGAAGCTGCAAACGAGACTGAGGTGCTGAGGATAACGGCAGTTACCACTAACCCCAAGCTTTCAGCTAACCTCTGCAATATAATGGCTGACGTTGCCCCTGATTTCCTTATCAGAGTGGTAGGCGCAGGTTCTGTTGAGAAGATCGGTGACGCTAAGGTCTACTATGACAAGGTAGCTCCGAGCGTAAGAAATTACACGGCTATCGGCTTTATCGGCTTTGCTGTTGTGGCTGTAGCGATAATATTCATCATCGACGCTGTTGACAACACCGTTAAGGACAGCAACGAGATGAGCGACAAGTATCAGAAGCCTATCATCGGCGAGATAATTACCATCGGCGGAAAGACCTCCAAGGATAAGGACGGCACAAGCGCTGACCGTAAGAAGAAGCTCCTGCTCGGCAATTCGGATATACCGTTCAATGTTGTTGAGAACTACAAGTCTATGAGAACGAACCTTATGTTCTCACTCTCCACCTACGGCAACAAGGTGTTCGCGATCTCAAGCTGCGACCCCAGTGAGGGTAAATCAGTAACGGCAGCGAACCTTGCGACCACTCTTGCGGAGACAGAAAACAAGGTTCTGCTTATAGATGCAGATATGAGAAAGCCTGTTCAGCATAAGAACTTCAGGCTCAAAAACAAAGACGGCCTTTCGGCTGTGCTCAGCGGTGAGAAGAGCTTTGAGCAGTGCGTATTCAGAGGAACGAACGGAAACCTCGATATACTTACTGCCGGCATTATCCCTCCGAACCCGTCTGAGCTTATCGCATCAGACAATATGAAGGCGCTCGTTGAGAAGGTAAAGGCGATGTATGACTACGTTATCATCGACGCACCTCCGATACTGCCTGTAACTGACGTTCTCGGTCTTTCAAACCTTATTGCCGGCGTTCTCGTAGTTGTAAGATACGGCAGAACTACCTTCAATGAGCTCGATGACTGTACAAAGAAGCTTTCACTTGCAAACTGCAATATACTCGGCTTCGTTCTCAATGATATTCATAGAAAGCATTCGGGCGCATATTCATATAAGTATAAGTACAAGTATGATTACAGCTATAAGTATGCTGAGAGCAGCAAGGCCGGCAAGGCAGACAGTAAATAACTATATTTGAAAAGGTGGTGTTTGATCGTGATCACCGATTATCACAGTCACATAGTTCCGGGGATCGATGACGGCTCAGAGAGCGTGGATATGTCCCTAAGAATGATAAAAATGATGAAAAGACAAGGCGTAGAAAGAGTGGTCGCGACACCTCATTTTTACGCACACCGCGAAAGAGACGGTATTGCGGGATATCTGAAGAAGAGAAATGACGCTTACTATTCGCTGATGGCGGCAGACCCTGCGATAGATAATATACCGCTGGGCGCTGAGGTCGCTATCGAGAAGGGAATAAGCGAGCTCGACGGGATAGAGCAGCTGGCTATCACAGGCACAAATCTTATCCTGCTGGAGCTGCCCTATGCACCATACAGCGACTGGATGGGTGAGGAGGTATACAATATCTCCTGTACATATAACCTTATGCCGATAATCGCGCATATACACCGCTATTCGACCTGGTATAAGAAATCCGATATCGAGAAGATGCTCGCGTTCGATGCGATCTTCCAGTTCAATGCTGAGGCGTTTGAGAGGTTCGATTCAAGAAGGTTCGTATCAAAGGTCATAGGCAAGGGCGTGCCTTATGTGTTCGGCTCAGATGCGCATAACCTTTCCGAGAGAAAGCCTAACTTTGAGTCGATAATCAAAAGGGAAAAGCCGGGCAGCGACCTTATCGCAAAATCGGATATAATTCTTGAACAGTATTCCATCGAGAAGCAGCCGCTGTTTTAATGAGGTGACAGTATGACATTCAGACTGACAGTTAAGAAAAAGATAGGTACGGCCGTAGGGGCTGAGTTCTCCGAGGCTGAGCCAGTATCGACACTTAATTCCGAGGGTACCTTTGAGGCTGATAACATAGGCTTTGCAAGAAGAGACTGCAACACCTATATCAGAGACTGGGTAGAAGGCATGGGAATGAAGCTCAGGACGCAGAAGGACTGGGTGAAGAACATCAGGACCAAGCAGCTTGAAAAGCAGGTCATGGCACAGAGCACGACAGGTGCTTTCACGTTTGTGTTCACGCTGGAGCAGCTTTGATATGAAATAGTAATACCGATCTCTCAGGAGGTCGGTGTTTTTTTGTGTAAGTTTATGAAAATACTTGAAAAAATGAAAAAATAGGTATATAATATAGGCAGAAAGTACACCCGATAAGAGGTGATAGATATGAGAGCAGAGGGATTCAGGGCAAGGCTGACCTGCGGGATAGCTTTGCTGGCGATATTTGTAGTGTCGGTGATAACCGGAGCTGTGATAGCTCTGAGAATGATAAATAATGATGTTATCGTCGACAGTTTTATCGAGACGTTTGAATTCAAGGGGATAACCGCTAAGGAGATAAGCGAGGGAAAATCGGTGAATGCCGAGATCGCTGACGAGCTCGGAGAGGAGCTCAGAAGCAGATACGGCGTTAAGGCGACCGATGAAAAGCTTGCACAGATAATGGAAAGGCTCGATGTTTCAGGCTTTCTTGAAAGCTATATGGATAAGTATTATGACTATGTGAGAGAGACGGGGCATCTGCCGGAGCTGGAGATCGAGGAATATACTGACCTTATAGACGAGAACAAGGAGCTTATTGAGTATATCGTCGGGGTGAAGCTCAATTCATCTTATTACAGGTATCAGTCAAGGATAGTGAGGCAGATAAACAGATATAACCTCAAAGCAAGACAGATAAACGAGCAGTATGACGATATCAACAGCATACGAAAGTCGCTGACGTCTGACTTGACGGTGGGGCTGCTGTTATGTCTGGAGCTGGTGCTCACGGTAGGGTATTTTGTAACAAGATACAAGCTCGGCAGAAAGGTCTATATGACGTTCAGGATGATGACGTTTTGCTATATGGCGGCGGGTGCTGTGCTGATAATCATACGAAGAGTCGTCATCTCGATGCTGGATGATTCGGGAAGCTTGTTCGTAGCGGTGCTCTTCAAGCTTCTCAGAGAGATATCAAAGGTGTTCGATTATGTGGGGGTAGCGTATTTCGGTATCGGTGCCGTTTGCGCTGTGATATGGCTCGCGATGGGATATCCGAGCTACCGCATATACAGAAGGTCTAAAAAGGAAGGACGATTATGAATACTATAACGGGAAAGGCAGTAGTCGGTGCTATCGCGCGGGGAACTCTGGTTTACTACCACAAGAGCGAGTTTGAAGTGACGAAAAGGCGCGTTGTTGATACTGAGCTGGAACTCAAAAGGTTTATGCAGGCGAGGGAAGCATCCGAAGAGGAGCTTCAGGAGCTTTATGACGAGGCGCTTGAAAGGCTCGGCGAGGAGAATGCACAGATATTAATTATCCACCAGATGCTTATGAGCGATGCTCAGTTTGAAAGGTGCATAATCTCGCATATTTCAGAGGACAGCTACAACGCGGAATACGCCGTAAAAAGGGCTGCACTGGAGCTTGTGAGAATGCTCTCGGCAAACGGGTCAGACTATGTGAAGGAGAGGACGGCAGATATCAGAGATGTATCTGACAGGCTGATAAGGCATCTTCTGAACGTGCCCTCTAAGGATATAAAGCTTGAAGACAATGCTATAATCTGTGCCGAGGAGCTTATGCCCTCAGAAGCGCTGATGTTTGACCGCAAAAAGCTGGCAGGCCTCTGCATGGCGGCAGGTGCTGTGAACTCGCACGCATCTATCCTTGCGAAGAGCATGAACATACCGTGCATAGTCTGCATGGGCGAGAAGATCTGTGAGGAGCTTGACGGCAAGGAAGCTGTCGTTGACGGCTATGAGGGCGTGCTTTATGTTGAGCCCGATGAGATGACGATAAGGCTTGCCGAGGAGAGGGTAAAGTCAGAGCAGAGAAAGCTGGAGATACTTTCAAGGCTTATCGGCAAGGCCACGGAGACAGCTGACGGGCGCAGCGTCAGGATATACGCGAATGTTTATAATCTTGCAGAGGTCGAGAACGCCGCTGCAAATGATGCTGAGGGCATCGGCATTTTCAGGAGCGAATCACTGTACATCGCCGAGAGGGTATTCCCGAATGAGGAGCTGCTTTTTTATAACTACAGGCGCGTGCTTGAAGATATGAAGGGCAGGGAGGTCACGCTGCTCACCTATGATATGAGTGCCGAGAATACCGAGGAGATACTTGATCTTAAAAAGGAGCCTAACCCTGCGATGGGCTACAGGTCAATAAGGGTGTGCCTTGAGCAGCAGGACCTTTTCAGGACGCAGATAAGGGCGATGCTCAGAGCTTCGGTATACGGCAAGATGTCGATACTGCTGCCGATGATAATAGATGTCGGCGAATTCAGATATGCAAGGTCTATCATAAACGATGAGAAAGAAAAGCTGCGCGAGGAGGGCAAGGCCTTCTCGGAGGATATAAAGATAGGCGCTATGATAGAGACGCCTGCGGCCGTCATCACAAGCGACATACTTGCTAAGGAGGCAGACTTTTTCAGCATCGGTACGAATGATCTGGAGCAGTTCACCTTAGCGCTTGACAAGAACAACTCGAAATATGACAGGATCCGCCCTGAAAACAGCACGGCTATCCTGAGAATGATACGTATGGTGTGCGAGAACGCCCACAAAAACGGCATACCTGTTGTGCTGTGCGGAGAGCTTGCGTCTGACTTTTCACTGACGGAGGTATTCCTCGATATGAATGTTGACGTGTTCTCGGTAGCGCCGCCAAGGGTACTGCCGCTGAGAAGAGTTATTCGCAGCATGGATCTGAGTGACGAGGACAGAGCTAAAAATGTCGTATCACAGCTGTTGGAAATATAATGGAAAAAAGCCGGTGAGGAAACTAAGGCAACACCGCACAACTATTGTGCGCAGGATGCGCAGTCAGAAATTTCGTCAGATTGCCTAAATTCGACACAGGCTTGCTGGCGCAAGTCAAGGAGAATTTGGGTAATATGACGG
>CACXFU010000105.1 GCA_902767035.1 uncultured Ruminococcus sp. | reverse complement strand
CTTTGCAGCTTCGCTCAAAAGCGTGGATTTTCCGACCCTGCGCTTGCCGTAGACCAGCACCGCTGTTTTGCGTTTCTCAGTTTATGTACCTCCAAGCCTTTCTCCCAGCCTGACAAATGCGGACATAAACTCCATTTTGCTGTCCTGTGTCAATGCAGTCAGCAGCGGGTCGCCTTCGCGTATCCTCATAGTGCGTCTGATCTCTTTGGGAATGACGACTCTGCCAAGGTCGTCGATGCGCCTGACTATTCCAGTTGCTTTCATTTTTGTACCTCCGTGAACAAATCATTTGTGGGAATAGTATGTGCGGATTTTGTCAGATAATTCACACCGAAACTGAACGAATGTATATTTTTATAAGATCCTCCATATATTTACGCTTGTCTGACGGACATTTCTGCATAAGACGGATAAGCTCTGAAAGATCGGTCTCATCGGAATCTCCGTAAAGGATATAGTCTGTTGATATGAGAAGTATCTGTGAGAGCTTGTTCAGCGTTTTGAGCGACATTCCTTTCGCGCCGAGCTCTATATCACTTACGAATTTTACTGATGTTCCGAGCATTTCTGCCAGCTTTTCACGGGTCAGGAGCTGAGACTCTCTGCTCTTTCTTATGCGCGAGCCTATCTCCATATAGTTGAGTTCTTTCATATTATCACCTCAACAATATAATATACCCCAAAAGTTCTCATAAAAAGTAATTATAAGGGTTGGCTTATAATAACTTTTAGGGTATAATATAGAAAAAGCAACGGAGGTAGTAATATGGATACAGTAATTTGCAGAGCAAACATAAGAAGAGACAAAAAAACTCTGTCAGAGAGGACAACAAGAGCCTTCTGACGGCTGTTGTGCAGAATCAGAAGGCTATGAGCTCGGCAGCTGCCGAAAAGGCAGAGAAAAGTGCCGGCTCGGGCGCAAGTGCCGCCCCAAAGATCAAGGAGCTGAAAGAGCTGCTTGACAGCGGACTTATCTCTCAGGAAGAATTTGAAGCGAAGAGAAAAGAGCTTCTTGACAAGATGTAGTTGACAAAGCTAAACTAAAGACCATACAGTATCAAGACCACCGGTTTTCGGTGGTCTTTTTTCTGTGAATAAAATTTTAAGTGTGAGGGAAAATGTGTTTACGGATACCTCTTGCCTTTGTTTGACGTTTTTTTGGCTGTAGCTATTATCACCACTGTAATAACGGTTAACGTGATCACTGCGCTGACAACGATCGCAATAACCAATGCGAAGGAGAATTTAGATCTTTCAGCTTCTATACTTGTATAAGGTATTTCCAGTTCGTGAGTGTCGGCAGAAAACCTGAGAGACCAGTCTATCTTGTTATCTCCGTAAAGTGAAAGGCTGAACGGCTCTGAGCTGTAGATCAGTTCTCCGTCCTTGTCAAAAAGTGCTATCTTGTATTCATAACCGTTCCCTAGAAGAAGATGAGACTTAGAATTATCGAACCGGCCGTCCTCTGTAAGCGTGAAGCCATTCTCGCTGGTTCTGAAGCCCCTCTTATCTTCAAGGACTGCATTGGTGTAGTTGTCTTTGATATGGCATGACAAGCTTACAAAGCCGTCGTCGTTATAATCACGCAGCTTTGCAGTATCAAAGCCGAACTGTGCCATGTTAGGTTCATTGTCCTTTGTGTAATACTCATCGTCCTCTGGTATTTTCACAAGCATATCAATGTAACAGGCCGAGGGTGCCTTGTCAATATCGGACACCTTGATGTACAGCATCGGATCATCTCCGTGATTCGCGCTGACTGGCAGCTCCGATATCAGGAAGATCAGAAAAATAATGGGAAAAATCAGCACCTTTGTTTTCATCGTCTCACCTCATCATATATTCGACCATTTTATTTTCGGCCTTCATCTGCCTTTTCTTTGCGACCTCAAACATATAAAACGGTATTATTGACACTCCCCAGAAGAACCCTCCGATAAAAAGACCGATGATCCCTCCTATGCCGGAAAAGCCGAATACTGTCATTACATAAGCCGGTAACGTAAAAAAGCCTATGAAATATATCGCAAAATGGATAGTGTGATAATATGGCCTGAAAAGCCACAGCAGTGCAAACAGCGTATCAAATATGAAAAACACCGCAAAATACAGTATCTCAGATTCATTCAGATAGCGCGCTTTAAGCATCTGCGTCGGGTCAGATGTCCAGTCAGCCAGTATAAGTGACAGCAGCAGGTTTGTTATCAGCTTCACTATCACTGCCGCTTTCATAAGTCTCTTTGCCGATGCCAGCTGACCCTCCACGGTATTTGACTGTAGCTCCGTCATGCTCTCACCCCTTGATCGGGCAGTAGCCCGCAAGTCTGATTATCTCCTGACCCTCGTCTGTCAGCATATAGTCTCTCAGCTTTCTGTAAACGCTGTCCTCCGGTTCGTCAGAGCGTATAACTGCATAGTATGCTGCCGTGAACGGGTAATCTCCGCTGACAAGGTTCTCATTATCGGGAGAAATGCCGTCTATCTTTATTACCTTGATATCAGGGCTCTTATACAGGTTGTTGATGTAGTAATAATATGTATACCCTATCGCTGCCGACTCGTTCTCATACTCGGCTACGCTTTCGACAAGCTCTCCCATTCCCTCAGAGACAAATGCCTTGGGTGCTTCCTTCATCGGCTCTCCCTGCATTACCAGCTCCTCCATAGCGGTCTGGCTGCCTGAGTTCGGTGTGCGCTGAAAGGCTCTTATCTTCTCGTCGTTTCCGCCGAGCTCCTTCCAGTTTGTTATCCTGCCGGTGTAGATATCTTTTATCTGCTGAACAGTCAGGCTGTCAACGGGGTTATCCTTATGTGTGATGAACACAAAGCCGTCAAGCGCTATCGGTTCGACCTCAAGGGTAACGCCGGCTTCTTTCGCTTGGGCGTATTCGGCCTCAGAGGGCGGTGTTGCAAACACAAGGCGAACACGCTGTGTTGAAAGCTCTTTGAGAACGCTCAGACCATCTTCCTCGACATAATGGTACAAACTGTTGCTCTCGCCCTTGATGAGCTTATCATAAGCCACATCGGTCATATTGTGAGATACCCACTCGCTTATCTCGCTGTCTGCCGGGTCATAGAACTGCCTTGCAAGCTCTGCCGTTATCGGGATAGTAGCTGTGGAGCCGTCAATGCCTGCAAACTCTTCGTGGGTGAGGAGCTTTTGCGCTGCGATCTGATGCCAGTGCTCAGGGCGTGTGAGCATAACGTTCACATTCTTGCTGAAGCCGCTGTTGGGATCAGTCATGTCAGCCTTTTTACCTATCATACCGGTATCGACCGAGAGGTAATTATAAACCGCATATCCGCAGCAGCCTATGACCGCCGCCGCGAGCAAAGCTATGATACTGTTAGATATAATGCCTTTTTTCATTTTGTTCTCCTTAAGATGATCGTTGTGCACCCCGTCTTTTACGCTATTATAACACTGTGCCGCTGTAACAGTCAATTACACGGCTGTTTCATTTTATTACAATGCGGAAAACAGAAAACAGACGTAAGTTTGAGAGTAGTGTAATTTTATAGGGTAGTAAAACTGATGTTATATCCAGAACACTAGAGGCGCAGCTTGATAATAGTGCCGTTTTTATGGAGCATTCAATCTTAAAAAGTGATAATTTGCAGAGAATAACAGACTGACGAATCTGTCAATGGATATTTAACTGACCGCTCGATTATTTGAGCGGTTTTTTTCTGCACAGATCAAAAACTCTTTTATCAATTTCATGATTTACAAATCCCAAACCCTATGTTATAATAACAATAGTCACACACCTGCAATTATTTCAGGATAGGAGGTTCATCAATGAGACCCGTAAAAATAGTTTTTGACTGTATAATGATAATTCTTCTGCCGCTGCTTATGTCTTACGCGCTCATCGGGGAGGATTTACACGAGTACCTCGGCATTGCGATGTTTGCCGTTTTCATCATTCATCATATCCTTAACCGCAGCTGGTTCAGAAGCGCTTTCAAGGGCAGGTATACGCCCTGCCGCATTTATTCAAACACGATCAATATTCTGCTGCTCATAATAATGTTCGCGCTGCCTGTCAGCGGTATACTTATGTCTAAGCACGCGGTGCCCTTTCTCAGCATAACGAGCGGTGCCAGCTTTGCGAGAACGGTGCATATGACGACATCTTACTGGGGATTTGTGCTGATGTCTCTGCATCTCGGCAACCATGCAGCCGTTATGATGAACGGTATGCGCAAGATGTTTCATATCAAAGAAAAGTCCTCTGCACGCACCGCAGTGCTGAGAGTTATCGCAGCACTTATCAGCGTGTATGGCATATACGCCTTTATCAAACGAGAACTTTTGAACTACCTGTTTATGCAGATAATGTTTGCCCGTTTTGACCCTAATGAGAGCAAGGCATTGTTCTTTGCAGACTACATTTCAATGATACTTATGCTGGCGATCGTAAGTTATTATATAGGCAAGGCTCTCAGAAAAAGTGCTGCAAAGGATAAGGAGAGCACTTGACATTTTTCAAAAATGCAGTATAATAACCTTGTATGTCTATTGATTTGATATGAAATAACTTTGTAAGGAAGGTATGTTATGCTAGACCAGTTTTCACGCACTCAGCTCCTTTTCGGTAAGGAGGCGATGCAGAAGCTTGCAGCCTCACGGGTGGCCGTGTTCGGTATCGGGGGCGTAGGCGGTTATGCTGTAGAGGCGCTTGCCAGAAGCGGTATAGGTACGCTTGATCTGATAGATGATGACAAGGTGTGCCTGACTAATCTCAACAGACAGATAATTGCTGTAAGAAGCACCGTGGGCAAATATAAGGTAGATGTTGCCGAGCAGCGTGTTCACGATATAAGTCCTGATATAAAGGTAAACAAATACAAGTGCTTTTTTATGCCGGAGACCGCCGACCAGTTTGATTTTACCCAGTATGACTTTGTGATAGACGCGATCGATACCGTGAGCGGAAAGCTTGAGATAATAATGCAGTGCAGGGAAGCAGGCGTGCCTGTGATCTCCTGTATGGGCGCAGGCAACAAGCTTGACCCAACTGCGTTTCGTGTTGCGGATATATATAAAACGAAGGTGTGCCCTCTTGCAAGGGTGATGAGGTATGAACTCAGAAAGCGCGGAGTAAAGAACCTTAAAGTAGTCTATTCCGAGGAGCCGCCAATGCGCCCTCTGGAGGATATGTCGATATCCTGCCGTGAGCACTGTATCTGTCCGCCGGGAACGAGAAAGTGCACTGTTCGGCGTGATATACCGGGCTCGACCGCCTTTGTGCCGTCAGCCGCAGGGCTTATCATTGCCGGCGAGGTGATAAAAGAGCTCGCAGGGCTTTACCCGAAAAGAAGCATACCGAAATAAGAGTATGAATAAATACAGAATAAGACAGACAGGGCAGATCGAGCCTTGTCTGTTTTTGTTTGGAAGGTGTTACTGCCTCTTGACAAAAAAAGGGATATGTGCTATAATCAGGCTAATGTGATTAGCTTGATTGATAAAAGGATTAGCATATGAAAAGAGAAGCAATTATTCAAACGGCAGCAGAAATGGCTGATGAAAAGGGCTTTGCAAGTATAAGTATGAAGGAGCTTGCAGACAGGCTGGGTATAAAATCACCGTCACTGTATAAGCATTTCAGCGGCGGACTTGATGAGCTCAACAAGGAGATCATGCTTTACGGCTGGCGGCTTTTGGACAGTGAAATAACGAAAGAAGTCATCGGGAAAGCAAAGGACGATGCTGTAATCGAGCTTTGCTATGCATATCGGAGATTCGTTGCGGAGCATAAGGGGCTTTACGAAGCTATGCAGTGGTACAATATGTATCTGTCAGACGAGCATCTGCAGGCGTCTGAGGGGATGGTTGATGTTATGTTCCGTGCGCTCAGCTCTTACGGACTGACGGAAGAGAAAAAGGTGCATACGGTGCGTATGATAAGGGCCTTTATGCAGGGCTTTTGCACTATAGAATGTCACGGAGGGTACGGAAATCCGGTATCGCTGAATGAGACCTTTGATTTTGCACTTCACACTATACTCACAGGGATAGCAGATATGCAGGAAGGGACAGAAAAATGATAAAGCTTATAAAAAATCTCAGTCCGTTCAATAACAGGACCGAGATGCCGATGATAGTTTATGTGATAAAGATAATTCTTGTGTTTCTTGTATGCAAGTTTGCAGGGGAGCTGATCGCAGAGGGCATTGTTATACTGATACACTTTGCCGTAGGTAAAAATCCGCTGAAGGGTGAAATGTTCGCCCCTGAGATCATCACACTGATAATCTATTACGGGTATATCATAGTTATAGGGATAACACTTCTTTACTGGAAGCTGTTTCAGAAAAAGGCTATGTCTGAGATGGGTCTTACTAAGCGGTTCGGTAGTTATTTTATCGGTGCGGCGGCGGGTGCTCTGCTGGTTGGTGTGTGCGTTCTTGCTGTTATGCTGACGGGTACAGTAAAATACCACGGCATATTCAAAAATATAGACTTTGGTGCGATAGTGCTTATGCTCGGCGGCTTCATCATTCAGGGCGCAACAGAGGAGATCCTTTGCCGAGGGGTGGTTCTGTTTTCGCTCAAGGATAAAGCACCGATCCCCGCAGCTATAGGGGTAAGCACTCTTGTGTTTGTTATACCACACCTGATGACGCTCTCTGAGGGCAAACCGGTTTTTGTTATCATCGGCGTACTTGACCTTATACTGATATCGGTCGTTTTTTCACTTCTGACCCTTCGCTTTAACAGCATCTGGGCAGCCTGCGGACTGCATTGCGTATGGAACTTTGTCCTGTTCAGTATACTTGGACTCAACCTCAGCGGAAATGATGAAACAGCGGCGGCAATATTTGATCTTCGCTCTGTTGGGAAAAATATTCTGAACGGCGGAGATTACGGCATTGAAGCAAGTATTGTCACAGCTGCGGTGCTGGCAGCTGCCGGCCTGATACTGTTTCTGAGCAGAAAGAAAGCTCAAAATGGCTGAAAAGATGAACTAACGTAAAGAATTACCGTCACATTTGTGGCGGTGTTTTTTCGCACAAACCCGACAGGATAAGCCCTTTTAAACCTGCACTGAAAAAATATTCTAAACCCCTTGACAAACGTTAGTGAACGGTGTATACTTATATACGTTGGTGAACAGTGTTCATTAAAAAATGCTGCTCACAGACCCAGCCTGAGGAGGATAGCTGATGCCGAGAGACAAGACAAAAAGCCACGAGAAGATCATAGAGGCGGCAAAAAAAGAGTTCCTTGAATACGGCTACGCTGATGCTTCACTCCGGCGGATAGCTGCATCGGCAGGGATCCAGGTCGGTGGGCTGTATAAGCACTTTGCCAGCAAGGACGAGATGTTTGAAGCGCTTGTTGAGCCTGCGGTAAAGGATTTTTACAAGCTTTATCACGATATCGAAAAGGAATATTTTGACGATACCGGGGCGACTGAGTGGGAAGCAAAAAGTGAAGTGACCCGTGTGATGGAATGTATCTACGGGCATTTTGACGAGTTCAGACTGCTGATACTCAGGTCTCAGGGAACTAGGTATGAGGATCTCAAGCATGAGATCGCCCTGCTGGAGGAAAATGCCACGCTGCGCTATCTTGATGAGCTGCGCAGACGGGGCTGCAAGGTCAGGGACTTGGACGATACTGAATTTCACCTGCTGAGCACAGCTTATATAGAGGCGTTTTTCCAGCCGCTGATACATGGACTTGACAGGCAAAAAGCTATGCACTACGCCAAAACTCTCGAAGAGTTTTACCAGCCTGCGTGGAAGACATGGCTGGGAATATAAAATGATGCCTCGCTCTGGCGGCGGGGCATATTTCAGGGTCATAGGTTAGCTATAGCTAACTATAGAACAGGAGGACTTTCTTAGTATGGAACAGACACAGAGATCGCAAACAGAGGCCGCAGAGCAGCCGGTGCTCAATAAAAACACCTTCAGCTGGCTGTGGGAGTTTACCAGGGGTAAACGCGGCAAATATCTTTTGAGCGTGACACTGGCCCTGCTGGGTGTTGCGTGTGTGCTGCTGGTATATGTATGCCTGGCGGCGCTGATAAGAGAGCTCGTTTCAGGCGGGCGGGACCGGGACTTTTACATCAGGAGAGGTGTGCAGATAGGGATACTGTGGGTGCTTCGCTATGCTTTTCACGGGTTTTCGACCTATACATCTCACGGGGCTACCTTCGGGCTGATCGGCAATGCACGAAAGAGGATACTTAAAAAGCTCAGCACTATGCCCCTCGGAGCGGTGCAGGCGCGCTCATCGGGCGAATACAAGAACATAATCTGTGACAGAGCAGACCAGGTAGAGCCGACCCTTGCACACGTTGTTCCCGAGTTCACAGCGAATATAATCGGTGCGATAGGTATGTTTGTTTATATGATGAACATAGACTGGAGAGTAGGGCTCTGGCAGCTGATATGTATTCCGGCAGGCTTCGCCGCATTTGCGGTGATGATGTCTTCAACGCCGAAATACTACCCTGACACAATAAAGAAAACAAAAGCCCTTAATGCTGCGGCGGTGGAGTATATCGGCGGTATTGAGGTAATAAAGGCTTTCGGGCAGAGCAAGACCTCATACGGTAAATTTGAGAAGGCCGCAAAGGAGGGCGCTGACTGCTTCATCAACTGGATGCAGAAGGAAAACTTCTGGCAGAATTTCGGTATGGCGTGCTTTCCCGCAACTATGTTGGGTCTGCTGCCCTCGGGCGTGTTCTACTGCCTGAACGGCAGCCTTGCAGCAGCTGACCTGATAGTGCTGATAATACTCTCCTTTGCAACGGTAACACCTCTTGTTACAGTGTTCAGCTATATGGACGATATCTCGAAGGTGGGAGAGATAATCAGTGATATGGCTGATGTTATGGACGAGAGCGATATGCTCCGCCCCGAAAGCAGCAATGCTCTGCCGAAAGACCACGGCATTACACTTAAAGACGTTCATTTTTCTTACAAGGACACAGAGGTGCTCCACGGTATAAATATGGAGAT